>CAIOFO010000066.1 GCA_903857685.1 uncultured Alphaproteobacteria bacterium | reverse complement strand
TCGATGTCGGCTCATCACATCCTGGGGCTGTAGCCGGTCCCAAGGGTATGGCTGTTCGCCATTTAAAGTGGTACGTGAGCTGGGTTTAGAACGTCGTGAGACAGTTCGGTCCCTATCTGCCGTGGGTGTTCGAAACTTGAGAGGACTTGTTCCTAGTACGAGAGGACCGGAACGAACGTATCTCTGGTGGATCGGTTGTCACGCCAGTGGCATAGCCGAGTAGCTAAATACGGACGAGATAACCGCTGAAAGCATCTAAGCGGGAAACTCACCTCAAAACCAGGTTTCGCTTGAGAGCCGGGGAAGACTACCCCGTCGATAGGCCAGATGTGTAAGCGCAGCAATGCGTTGAGCTGACTGGTACTAATCGCTCGATTGGCTTGATTGCCAGCACTCGTTTCATGCCTGGAAACAAAGCCAGGCAAGAACAAACCAAAATAATCGGTCGCCGTGTCGTATAGATTTTTGTGCGGTTCGCGCGGGAGCAATCCTGCGCGGATTCTTTCTGTCCTTTGCCGACCTGGTGGTCATAGCGAAGGAATTCTACCCGATCCCATTCCGAACTCGGCCGTCAAAGCCTTCTGCGCCCATGGTACTGCGGCTCAAGCCGCGGGAGAGTCGGACGCTGCCAGGTCTGCCAAGGACAGAAAGAAAAGATCTAACCCGCAACGCAAAATAAGAAGCCCCGCCGGCGCAAGCTGGCGGGGCTTTTTGTTTGTTTGGCTTTTCGCTAACCTTGGCGTGGGAACTTGAACCGAGGAGGGCCACTTGGCCAATCGCGAGCAGAAAAAGAACAAGGAAAAGAAGAAACCCAAGGCCGACAAGAAGGCTGCGCCCGTGATGGCCAAGCCCGCCTTCGCCGAACCGGCCCTGATCCGCAAGCCCCACAAGGGCAAGGACTGGACCTGAAAACAAAGCCTCGCGCCCGCGCGCGGATGCGCGTAAATCAAACAAAGCCTCGCGGGGCTTTTTGTTGTTCGAAGCCAGGGACTATTTCGACGCCTGGCGGGTCAGTTCCTTGGCGATGAAGCCGGATACCGCATAGACATGGGCGCCGAAGCCGCCCGACCTCATGTCCCAGACCCGCACCTGGCTCCAGTCGTTCCCGGCGCTGACATCCATAACCGGCGTGGAATGGTCGATCTCGCCATGGTTTTGCCAGTTGGCCTGGTCCACGCGGATTTCGCGCCGCGAAACAATGTCGGTGACGACCGCGACATGTCCCAGTTTCAGCCGCTTGGAGGCAGAAAACACCATAACCGCATTTTCCACGGGTTCAGAAGCGCGGGCGTAGAGATTCTTGGCCCGTGCCCACCAGAATTTTGCGTCGCCGAACACCGCCAGGCCGGAACGCGCCCGCGCATATTCCACGCAAAACAGCTTTTTCAGCGGTGTTTCCACCGATGGATCCGGCAGTTCGGCCACCGCCTCTGACGGCAAAGACGGGATGTTGAATTCGGGCAGGCTGGTGGACTGCTCCAGGGCGCTGTCGTCCAGCATTTTCACATGCGCCGTGGGCCTCTGGATGGCGGGCTCGGCCGGCGCAACCGCATCGGGATGGGCGACCCGGGCCAGCTGGCCCAAAAGATCGGTAACGGTATCGCGAATGGAGGCTTCAGCCGGTGTGGCGGCAAGCAACAGGCCGCATGGCGCCAGCATCACAGCCGCCGCCATTCCCAACACAAGCTGCTTGAAACGAGCCATTTTCCCCAAGTCCCGGCTTTGCATTTACCAAAATCGCCGGCCCCGCGCCGGTGTGCATTGTCGGACCTGGCTTGGTCTGGTGCCCCCAAAACCATGTTCAGCCCAAGGTGACTAGAGCAAGAGTCCGGGGCTTCACAAAGACGTTTCCTTGCCACTGGTTAGTGGCCTTTCTGCAACACTAAATCATTGCAATTGCTGCATATTCTCCTTCGATTGCAGCGCAGCATCACGCTGTGTCACGCTCTCACAACTGGGGGCTGTCATGGAATTGCTGGGTTCGCCCGCACGCACGCTGATCTCCATTCTGGCGTTCATGGCGGTGGTGGTGCTGCTGGCGACCGCCGCCTATATGCATGCGGGCTGGAGCCTGTCGGACGCCACCTACATGGTGGCGCTCACGGTTTACACCGTCGGCTACGGCGAAGTGCATCCCATCAACACGCCCTATCTCCACAATGTGACGATGGCGACGATGATCCTGGGCTGTACCGGGATGATCCTATTCACCGGCGCCCTGGTCCAGTTCCTCACCATCACACAGTTGCAACAAATTCTGGGGGTCAAGCGCGTGAAAGCGGAAATAGACAGGCTGGAAAATCACGTGATCGTGGTGGGCTTCGGGCGCATCGGGCTGATGCTCGCCAAGGGGCTCAGCGCCGGCGGCGCCAAATTCGTCGTTATCGAGCAGAATGAAAAACGCGCCGCCGAGGTGCGTGCTATGGGTTATCTCAGCCTGGTGGGCGATGCCACCGATGAAGCGGCGCTGGCCGACGCCGGCATCGCGCGCGCCCGCACCCTGGCGACGGTGCTGCCCAACGACGCCGCCAATGTCTTTATCGCCTTGTCTGCCCGCAGCCTTAATCCGAAAATCGAAATCATCGCCCGCGGAGAGCTGCCGTCCACCGAAGGCAAGCTGCTGCAGGCCGGCGCCAACCGGGTGGTCATGCCGACCCATATCGGCGCCGAACGCATTGCCGAGCTGATCCTGTTTCCCGAAACCTCGCGCTTGCTGCGCGATTCTCCCAAGATGGCGGATCTGGAACGCACCTTGCGCAATTGCGGCCTGGACATGGAAGTCCTGACGGTGCCGCCCAAGGGCGCGGTGACCGGCCGCAGCATCGCCGAAATTGAAACATTGGGGCAGGGGAAATTTTTTATCCTGCAGGTGGAACGCAAGGATGGCGGCCATATCAACACGCCTGAACGCGCGCTTAGGGTCCATGCCGGGGACGGCGTGGTGATCGTGGGCCGCCAGAGCGAGGAAGCCCGCGCCCTGTTCGATGCGCCGGCAAAAAAGCTGCGCGCCGGCCGCACCACCTATTGAAACAGGAACGCCCGGCGGTGAAACCGCCGGGCGCCATAGATTTCCGATATTTGCGCGACTATTTCGAGGCGATTTTCTGAACGATTTCCAGCGATTTATCGACATGCTGGTCGGGCGTCAGCTTGTCGTCATTGGACGACATCACGGCCACGATCTTGTGATCCTTGCCGATGACATAGGTGACGCGCTCGATGAAGGCGTGACCAATTTCCACGCCACGCACATCCTTGGCGCCTTCGCGCGTCGTGGTGGAAAGCTTGTAGCTGCCCGCGATCGCCAGGCTTTCGTCCGAGGCGATGGGGAATTTCCCGGCGCAAAAATTCGGATCGGCGGAAAACTGGTTCAGCCGTTCCAGATTGTCGCCCGACACGCCGATGATGCTGGCGCCGGCGGCGTCGAATTTTTCCTTGCTCTCGGCGAAAGTATGGGCCTCCAGGTCGCAGCCCTGGGTGTAGGCGGACGGATAGAAGTAAACCACCGTCGGACCTTTCTTCAGGGCGTCGGCAAGCTTGAAGGTGAAATCCTTGCCGCCCAGGCTGGCGGTGGCGCTAAAATCAGGCGCCGTATCGCCGACCTTCAGGGCGGCAAAGGCAGGCGCGGCAAAGACAGCGGCCAAGGCGAGGCCGAAAATGACGGTCTTCATATTGGTGGTCCTCCGGAAACTATTGTTGGCGCAAGCTACCACAAAGCCGCCGAACCGGCTACGGCCCACCGGGCCCGCCTGCGGCCGCACGGCCCCTATAACGCTGTAAAACTGGCCTAAATCCTAGTCCTTGGCCCGCTCGACATAGGCCCCGTCCTCGGTCATCACCACGATGCGCGTCCCCACAACGATATGGGTGGGCACCATGGTGCGCACGCCATTGCTCAGGACGGCGGGCTTGAACGAGCCGGAGGCGGTCTGGCCCTTCATCACCGGCTCGGTTTCCACCACCTCGAAAGTGGCGCGCTGGGGGATTTCCATGGAAATCGGACGGCCTTCGAAGGTCTGTAGTTGCACCTGCATGTTCTCGGTCAGGTAAGGCCCCATGTTCCCCACCACGTCCGGACCGACCGTGATCTGGTCGAAAGTCTGTGGCTGCATGAAGACAAAACTGTCGCCGTCCTGGTACAGGAAATTGTAATCGTCGTGCTCGACAAAGGCTTTTTCGATGCTGTCGGTGGTGCGCAGGCGCTCCACGGTCTTCACCCCGTCCGAAATGCGGCGCATTTCCAGGTGGGTGACGGGGGTGCCCTTGCCGGGATGGATATTCTCGGCGGTCAGAACGAGATAGAGCTTGCCCTCCTTCTCGATGACATTGCCTTTGCGCACAGAGCTGGCGATAACCGAAACCACGGGAACCTCACGGGAATTTGCCGGGGGGTCTTAGCAGGGGGGCTAAAGGACTTCAAATGCCCTGGTGGGAGCCGCACAGCCATGCCGACCGCCGGCCTTTGCTGGCCCTGCGGGGCCGTATCAAGGCCGGATTCCGGGGCTTTTTCGAGGGTCAGGGCTTCACAGAGGTCGAGTGCGCAATCCTGGCCGCATCCCCGGGCAATGAGGCGCATCTGCATGCCTTTGAGACGCAAGGCGTCCTGCCCGATGCCAGCCGCCGGACGCTCTACCTTCATACCTCGCCGGAATTCGCCGCCAAGAAATTGCTGGCGGCCGGGGAGGAGAAAATTTTCGAATTTGCCCGGGTATTCCGCAACCGTGAGCGCGGCCGCCTGCATGCGCCCGAATTCACCATGCTCGAATGGTACCGGGCCCGCGCCGATTACCGGGCGGTGATTGCCGACACGCTGGCCTTGCTCAGGCTGGCGGGGGAACTGGCGCAGCGGCCGCTGACCTGGGCGGACCGCGCCTGCGATCCTTTTGCCGAGGCGCAATGGCTGACGGTGGGCGACGCCTTCCGCGTTCATGCTGGAATCGAACTGCTCGATACGCTGTCACCGCAAGGCGCCGGCAATCGCGACATGCTGGCGACCCGCGCCAAGCGGGCGGGAATGCAGATCGCCGACCATGACGGCTGGTCCGATATTTTCAGCAAGATACTGGCGGCGCGGGTCGAACCCAAACTGGGCCTGGACCGTCCCACCATTCTTTTCGAATATCCGCGCGCGGAAGCGGCGCTGGCCCGGGCCATGCCGGGGGATGCGCGCGTTGCCGAAAGGTTCGAGCTATATGCCTGCGGCGTCGAGCTGGCCAATGGCTTTGGCGAACTGACCGACCCGGGGGAACAGCGCACCCGCTTCATTGCCGAGATGGACGAAAAAGAGCGGATTTACGGCACCCGCTATCCCCTGGACGAGGATTTCCTCGCCGCCCTGGCAATCATGCCCCCGGCCTCCGGCGTGGCGCTGGGCTTCGACCGGCTGGTGATGCTGGCGGCGGGCGCGCCCAGCTTGGATTCCGTGCTTTGGACGCCACTGGACCCTTCATAGCCGTCATGACAAAGAGGGGGTGGCGTAAAATCACCCCGCACGGCAACGTCCCGCCGCCATGACCGACACCGCCGCCAGCGCCCGGAACCTCGCCCAGCACACGGCTTACACCGTGCTGTTCGCGGTCGGCTTCTGCCATCTGCTCAACGACATGATGCAGTCGCTGTTGCTGGCGCTCTATCCCGGCTTCAAGGCGCAGTTCCATCTCAATTTCGCGCAGGTCGGGCTGGTGACATTGGCATTTCAATGCACCGCCTCGCTGTTTCAACCCGTGGTGGGATATTTTTCAGATCTGCGCCCGATGCCCTATTCGCTGGCGGCCGGCATGGTCGCAACCCTGGTGGGGCTCCTGGTCCTGGCCGCGGCGGGCAGCTACCCGGTCCTGCTGATGGCCGCGGTCCTGATTGGGCTGGGATCCGCCGTGTTCCATCCTGAATCCAGCCGCGTGGCGCGCATGGCCTCGGGCGGCCGTTACGGCCTGGCGCAATCGGTGTTTCAGGTCGGTGGCAACAGCGGCCAGGCCCTCAGCCCCCTGTCGGCCGCCCTTCTGGTGGCGACCTACGGCCAGCGTTCGATCATCTGGTATGCGGGGCTGGCGCTGCTGGGCATCGTGATCCTGTTCAACATCGGCACCTGGTACAAGCATCACGGCATCGCGCGCATCAAGAGCCACCAGGCGGTGAAACATTCCGGCCTGCCGAAAAACAAGGTCGCGGTGGCGCTGGCGGTGCTGCTGGCGCTGGTGTTCTCGAAATTCGTCTATCTGGCCAGCATCAGCAGCTATTACACTTTCTACCTGATCCACACTTTTGGTGTCTCGGTGCAGAATGCCCAGGTGCATCTGTTCTTCTTCCTCGGTGCGGTGGCGGTGGGCACGCTGACGGGCGGGCCGCTGGGCGACAGGATCGGCCGCAAATATGTCATCTGGTTCTCCATCCTGGGCATGCTGCCTTTCACCCTGATGCTGCCTTACGCCAACCTGTTCTGGACCGGCATCCTGTCCGGGGTGATCGGCATGATTGTCGCCAGCGCATTTCCCGCGATTGTGGTCTATGCCCAGGAATTGCTGCCCGGCCGCGTCGGCATGGTCTCCGGCCTGTTTTTCGGCTTTTCGTTCGGCATGGCCGGGATCGGCGCCGCCATGCTGGGGGCGCTGGCGGATGCCACCAGCATCACATTCGTCTATAAGGTGTGCTCTTTCCTGCCGGTGATCGGACTGCTGACCGTGTTCCTGCCCAATTTCGCCAAGAAACGCGCATGACGCTTATGGGGGCGGACTTGGCGCTGGTGGCCGAGAAATACGCCGTGGCGATTTCTCCCACGGTGGCGGCGCTAATGGACCCGGCCGATCCCAGCGACCCCATCGCCCGCCAATTCCTGCCCGACATCGCTGAATTGGTTGAAACAGAGGCCGAGCGCTTTGATCCCATCGGGGATGCGGCGCACAGCCCCGTCCCCGGCATCGTGCACCGTCATCAGGACCGGGTCCTGTTCAAGGCGGTATCCAGCTGCCCGGTCTATTGCCGCTTCTGTTTCCGCCGCGAACAGATCGGTCCGGGAAATAGTCAGGCCCTGACGCAAGAGGATCTGGACCGCGCCTTCGCCTATATCCATAGCCACCCCGAAATCCATGAGGTAATCCTCACCGGCGGCGATCCCTTCATTCTCTCGCCCCGCCGGGCCGCCGACATCACCCGGCGCATTGCCGCCGCCAGCCATGTGAAAGTGATCCGCTGGCATACCCGCGTGCCGATGCTGGACCCGGCGCGCGTCAGCGACGATTTCATTGCCGCCCTGCTGGCGCCCGGCGTCACGGCATGGGTGGCCATCCACGCCAATCATCCGCGCGAATTCTCGCCGGACGCCAAGGCCGCGCTGGCCCGGCTTGTTGACGCCGGCATTCCGCTGGTCAGCCAGTCTGTGCTGCTCAAAGGCGTCAATGACGATGTTGAAACGCTGACGGGTTTGATGCGCGCCTTTGTGGAAAACCGCATCAAGCCATATTATTTGCATCATCCCGACTTGGCGCGCGGCACTTCGCATTTCCGCATCGGCATTGATGACGGTCTTGCGCTGACCCGCCGGTTGCGGGCCACCCTGTCGGGCCTGGCCCTGCCCACCTATGTGCTGGATATTCCCGGCGGTTACGGCAAGGTGCCGCTGGATTCAGCCAATGTCGAGAAAACCGCCATCGGCCATCGCATCCGTGATTTTTCTGGCCGGTGGCACGATTACATTGCGGGTTGAACGGATTTTCCCCGCAAGCGCTTGAAGAATGCGCTGATGCGATGGCGGGTTTGTTCACGCTTGACCACGCCCCTGCCGGTCACCCAGTTGAGCTGGATCACCCGGCGCGGTCCTTCAAAGGCATGAAAACCGTGCCAGGCATTGCGTTCATTCTTGAAGATCAACAGTGTGCCTTCCTCGGGTGGCACCTCGGCGATGACATCGTCCAGATTGTCCGGGCCGCGCAGCAGCCTGAGCCGGCCGGTCTTCGCCTCCCACGCATTGTTCATATAGATCAGCACCGTGATCAGCTTGGTGCGGCTGTCGGTGTGGATCTGCCCGTCACGCGCCGCCGATTGACCCCGCGCCGTCACCATGGTGGGCCGCCCCGTCAGGTCCACGCCCAGCTTCTTTTCAACCGCGCGGGTGAATTCCGGACCCTGGATTGCGGCCACGAAAGCCGCGAATGCCGGGCCATACTGCAAGGTGGGCAGCGGAAAACTGCCGGGATGCGTGACTTCGGGATAATCGGCGTTGATCGCGGCGACGGCTTCCGGCTTCACGAAATGCGGCAGCATCAGGAATGGGAACGGATCGCGCGTCAGCGGCGCGGCGTCAAAGGCGTCCAGGTCGATGGGCAAGGCGGCCATGACGCCAGATACGGCCAACCGGCAAAAAAAGCAAAAAGTAAGGGAGGACCGGACGGTCTTCCATTCCCGTAGCTGCGCCCGCGCAGCGAAGGGGTACAAAAAGTAAGGGAGGACCTGACGGTCCTCCCTTATCCCTCGGCATTCCCGTTTGCCCCAGGGATGCCGACGCGGAACCTGGGAATGGCCGGCGAGGCGAGTTCGCCGGCCAGGGGCTTATTGGGTGGTGTAGTGGATGATCTGGCCCGTATTGCCGATGGCGCTGGAGGTCAGGCTGGTCGAGCCGCCGATATTGTAGACATTGGCATTGACCGTGGAAGCCACCGTCGAATTGTTGATCTGCTTGTTCCAGATCGGCATATTCGGGGCATTGGAATCCGCCTCAAAGGTGTTGCCGAGCGAGGAACCCTGGAACACCGCGTCGCCGGCAATATTGGTGACGTTGGCGTTGATCTTCGAGGACGGATCGGCCGCGTTGCATTCCTGGTAGGAACGGGTCGAGGCAAAGGTCGGGTCGGTCGAGACGCTGATGCCGTTGCAAAGCGCCTGGTTCTGGATACCGACGCTGCCGCCGATGTTGTTGATATTGGTGAGAACATTCGAACCGACGGAAGCGCCGGGGCCGACGATCTGGCTGCTGTCCACCATGGTGTTGTTCATGGTGGTGATGTTCATCAGGTTGCCGCCCGCGGCGCCCTGCACCACCGCGTCACCCGCGACGGTATCGATATTGCCGTTCAGGTTCGACCAGTTGGTCTGGGTGTTGAGCTGGTTTGTGCTGATCTGGCTGCCTGCGCCGCCGGCCATCGCGCCGTCGTTCCAGGTGCCGTACTGATCAGTACCCCCCGCGTAGGCGCACGTTGCCGACAGGGTCGCTAGAGCCGTAGCCGCGATAAGGGATTTGACGCGAAGAGTCATTATAGTTCTCCTGGTTGTAAGCGATGTTGGGGTTGTAATTGGACTGTTGATACGGCTGATACGGCTGCTGATACGGATAAGGCTGCTGGTACGGATAGGGTTGCGCATAGGCCTGCTGCGCGTACGGATAGGGGCGGTCGGCGGCATCGGCCAGGGGATCGGCGGCGGTGCCGATCGGCGAGGCGCAAGCCCCGCCCGGCGCACGGTAGATGCGGGTGACCATTTCCAGGACCGCGCGTTCGATCACCGAACGAACGGCCAGCTGGATCGGCTCCAGCGCGCTTTCGCCAGCGCTGACGTCGAAGAAGTTGGTGCCCAGGAAGTCGAAAATGCCCGCCGTGACCTGGCGGCCGACAATCTGCTTCTGGTAGGAAATCACATCGGCGACTTCCAGCGTGTTGGTGTTGACCAGGCGCATGTCCAGGCCGACATTCATCACATACATGCTGCCGCCCAGCGTGCCGGTTGTGGCCGTGGTGGCGGTGCCGCCGCCATTGCCGCTGGCGTTCTCGGAGCGGATGTTGAAGTTCAGCTCGGTGATGCCGCCCACGATGTAATAGTCGGAACCGGGGATGGCGCCAGCGATGATCTTGCGATAATCGCCGCCTTGCGGGTTCTGGTCGTTGGCGATCAGCTTGTTGTTGGCATATTTCAATTCCATCTCGGCCACCGAAGTGTCGAAACGCTCGACCATGTGGACGCCGGACTTGGACAAAGCGCTCATCGCCATCAGGGCGGCGCCGGCGGTGACCTTGCGGCCCGAGCCGTCGGATTCAGTCTTGCCGGTATAGTCGGAAATCTGGCCGACCGCGATGCGGACGGGATGCTGACCGACGATGCCGCTCATGCAGCGCAGGGCGGCGGAATAGGGTGTTTCGTTGGAGATCACCGGCGCGCCGCCGATGGGGGAGGTATAGCGCCCGACACTGTCGGCCGACGGGCTGATGCATCCTTCCAGCGCCATTGCGGCGAGGATGAAGACCAGCGGTTTGATAAGATGTTTACGTCCGCGGCGAGTCATGGGAGGGGCGTCCCTTCTTTCCTAAATTACTTGTTCAGAGCGACACTTGCCGTCTGGTTTCCGTTATTGACCTGGGTTGTATCCACCACGGTGGTGTTGTGACTTCCCAGCACGACCACATTGAGCGAGTTACCGATCGCCGAAGCTTGGCCGTACTGTGCACCTGCACCGCTTGTGCCAACCCCACCCCCGCCTACGGAGGCCATTTGTGTTCCGGACTGGGACGAATAGCTCGAACCCTGAAACTGGCCATTGACCAGGGTCAGATTGCCGTTGGGATCGCGCAGCTGGTAATTGGAGGCGGTGTTCTGGGTGCCCGCGCCATAGCCGTTGTAATTGGAGGAACTGGTCCAGCTCTGGGCCTGGGCCGCGGTCGCGGCGAAGGCGCTCAGCAGCATCAGGGCGAGGATCGTCTTGGAATGGAGCATGGCTGCGTGTCCGAGGTTGGTCATGCCTGAGCAGAGCAACCGCCGTGCCAGTTCTTAATCGCCATTAAGAGATTGTCGTGCCGCCATGAGACAGGCGGCGCAAAAAAGCCGCCAAAGCCGCGGCCTTGCCATGGTTGCCCGGATGTTAACGCGGGCGCGGGTGGCTGGCCGGTGCGGGGCAGCCCGCGGGCCTGTGCCAATCCGAACCATTTGCGCCGGAGCCCGAACCACCTAGATATACGCCATGGCATTTCTCACGCCGCATGCGCCCCGTCAGCCCATCTTCCGCGCGCCGGCGGTGGTGCTGCTGCTGATCGGTGGCCTGGTGGCTGCCCATGTCGCCCGCACCCTGGTGTCGCCGGCGCTGTCGCTGGACTGGATTAACCGTTTCGCGTTCATTCCGGCACGCTACAGCGCGGACTTCCTGTCCCAGCATGGGCCTGACCCGGGCAGCCTGTTCGAGCGCGGCCTGCCGTTTCTCAGCTACATGGCGATTCACAATGACTATACCCACCTGGCCATCAACTGCCTGTGGCTGCTGGCCTTCGGGCCGATCGTGGCGCGCCGGTATGGCGCGGCGCTGTTCCTGCTCTTTTTTGTTCTCTGCGGCGTGGCAGGGGCCGCCACGCACCTGGCATTCAACTGGGGCTCGCTCGAACCGGTGATCGGCGCCTCGGCCGCGATCTCGGGGCTGATGGCGGCCGGCATAAGGCTGCTTCCGACCGAGCGTCCGCCCTGGGCTTCGGCCGGCCCGCCCGCCGAGGCCGCCATGCTGCCACTCTGGTCGCGGCAAATTCTCTTGTTCAGCCTGGTCTGGGCGGCGCTGAATATCGTGGCGGGCATCACGGGACTGGGGATGGGCGGCGAAGTGGGGTTGATCGCCTGGCAGGCGCATCTGGGCGGCTTTGCCGCCGGGCTGATACTCTCGGGGCCATTCGACAGGATCAGGCCCCAGACCATCGGCGAACCGCTTTAGCGTATCGGACAAAAAAAGCGCCGGTCAGGCGCCCTTTTCGATTCTAGTCCGCTGCGCCTCGCCCAAGCTCGGCGCGTTCGGCCCTCAAATCGGTCCACCGGACCGATTTGTCCGGCCTTCGGCCGGTCGTGCCTCACTACTCTGCCGGCGCCGGGGCCTGGGGGGATGGCTTTTTGCGCTTGGCGCTGCCGAACAGCCGCAAACTGCCCAGCCGGTCCATATAGATATAGATCACCGGCGTGATGTAGAGCGTCAGAAGCTGGGAGAGCAGCAGCCCGCCCGCCACGCACAGGCCCAGCGGCCTGCGGGACGCTGCGCCGGCGCCCACGCCCAGCGCGATCGGCAGGGTGCCCATCATCGCCGCCATGGTGGTCATCATGATGGGGCGGAAGCGGATCATCGCGGCTTCGAATACGGCATCTTCCGCGGACACATCTGCGCCGGTTCGCTGTTTGTTGAGGGCGAAGTCGATCATCATGATGGCGTTCTTCTTGACGATGCCGATCAGCATGATCATGCCGATAAAGGCATAGAGCGTCAGGTTCATGTCCGTGGTCAGAATATGCGCCAGGAACAGAAGATGGGCGATGTAGAGCGTGAGCAACGCCCCCATCGCCGCCGAGGGCAGCCCCGACAGGATGGTGAAGGGGTGGATGAAGCTCTCATAGAGGATGCCCAGGATGATATAAACCACCAGCATCGCGATGAAGAGCAGCAGGCCCATATTCTGGGTGGATTGCTGGAAGGCGGCGGCGGTGCCCTGGAAGCTGCCCGAGATGTCCGCCGGAAGATTGGCATCCGCCGAAGCGTCGCGAATGCCGCTCACGGCATCCGACAGCGCCTTGCCCGCCGCCATGTCGAAGGAAACCGTGATCGCGGGCACCTGGCCGGAATGGTTGACGCTGATCGGCATGGTGGCATTGCTGATCTTGGTCACGGCGGTCAGGGGCACCAGCGTGCCGGAACTTGACGTAATGTAAAGCTGGGACAGCGAGGTGACGCTGGCCTGATATTTGGGCAGCAGTTCCAGAATCACCTGATACTGGTTGGACGGCATGTTGATCTGGGTAATCTGGTTGCTTGAAAAGGCCGAACCCAGCGCGTTCTCGATCTGCTGCACCGAAACCCCGAAAGCGGCGGCGCGGTCGCGATCAATGGCGACATGCACCGACGGCATCACCGAATCGTAGTCGCTGTTGACGTCGACAAAGGCGGGATTTTGACGCATCTCTTCCATCAGGCGCGTGGAAGCGGCCGCCAACTCGTCCAGATCCAGGCCCTGCAGCGTGTACTGGTAGTTGGAGCGTCCGCCGCGGGCGCCCAGCCGGACGGGCGGCGGGTTGGTCAGGAATACATTAACGCCCGTAATACGGTTCAGCTTGGGCCGCAGTTCGCGGATAACCCCGTCGGCGTTGAGCTTGCGCTCGCCCAGCGGCTTCAAAACGACCAGGTTCAGTCCCGCAAAATTGGTGCCGGCCGCGCCGTTGCTGGCGCGGGCGTCAATCTGCACGCTCTGCACATTGGGATCGGCTTCGATGATCCGCCGCACCTGTTCGACATAACGCTGCATCTGCGGGAACGAGGTGCCGTTGGCCGCCTGTATGGCGCCATTGATGCGGCCGACATCGTCGCTGGGCAGGAAATCCTGCGGCATGATCCAGAACAGACCGGCGGAGGCGAGCACGCTGGCGAAGAAGACGCCCAGGATGAAGCGGCGATGATCCAGCGACCAGCGCAGGCTGTGCTCATAGGTGCGGTGCATCCAGTTGAAGCTGGCTTCGCTCACCCGGTAGAAAACGTTGTGCGCCTCGCCGTCATGATTCTTCAGGATGCGGGCGCACAACATGGGCGTCAGCGTCACCGAGATGACGCCCGAACAAACGATGGCTATGATGATGGTGACGGCGAATTCGTGCAGCAACCGCCCCACCACGCCGCCCATGAAGACGATGGGGATGAACACCGCCGCCAGGCTTGTGGTCATGGACAGGATGGTGAAGGCGATTTCGCCGGCGCCCTTAACGGCGGCATCATAGGGTTTCATGCCGCCTTCGATGTGCCGGACGATATTCTCCAGCATCACGATGGCGTCATCCACCACAAAGCCCACCGACAGGGTCAGCGCCATCAGGGATAGATTGTCCAGATTGAAGCCCATCAGCGACATGCCCGCAAAGGTGCCGATCACCGCGATGGGCAGGGCGAGCGAGGGAATAACGGTGGCCTGGACATTGCGCAGGAAAGCGAAGATCACCAGCACAACCAGGACGGCGGCGATCAGCAGGGTCAGCTGCACATCGTCAATGGCCTCCTTGATGGACTCACTGCGGTCATAGGCGATTTCCAGATGCACGCTGGGCGGCAGGGTCGCCTGGAACTGGGGCAGCACCGCCCGGATCCGCTTGATGGTTTCCACCGTGTTCGATCCGGGCTGGCGCTGGATGGAAATCACGATGGCGGAATGGCCCTTGTAGATGCTCAGCGAGAAGACGTTCTGCAATCCGTCGATCACGGTGGCGACATCGCCGATGCGGATCGGCGCGCCATTGCGATAGGCGAAAATCTGGCGCGAGAATTCCTGGGCGTTGTTCAGCTGGCCCCTGGTATCAATGACCTGAGACTGGTTGGCGCCATTCAGGGAGCCCGTCGCCTGGTTGACATTGGCGGTGACCACCGCCTGCTGCAGGGCATCGAACCCGATATTGCGGGTGGCCAGCGCGGCGGGATCGGCCTGAATCCGGATGGCATATTTTGTCGCGCCGCCGACATCGATATTGGCCACGCCGTCAATGGTCGAAAGCTGGCGGGCCAGCATGGTCTCGGCATATTCGTCGAGCTGGGACGGCTTGAGTGTGTCCGACCACATGGCGATGAAGATGATCGGCTGGTCCGCCGGATTGACTTTGCGGAAGGTGGGCGGCACCGGCATGTTGCGGGGCAGCTGGCGCAAGGCGCCGCTAATCGCTGCCTGCACGTCCTGGGCGGCGGCATCAATGTTGCGGTCCAGGCTGAACTGGATGGAGACATTTGTCATGCCCTGACGCGATGACGAGGTCATCGAGTCGATGCCGTTGATGGTGGAAAAGGCGTTCTCCAGCGGCGCCGCGACGCCGGAGGCCATGGTTTCGGGGTCGGCGCCGGGCACATTGGCGCCGACCTGGATGGTGGGAAAATCGAAATTGGGCAGGTCGGAGACCGGCAGGGTCAAATAGCCGAAAATGCCGAAGATGATGAAGGCCGCCATGACCAGGGTGGTCATGACCGGCCGTTCGATGAAGATTTTTGAAGGGTTCATGGCTTTAACCTAACCCGCATTCTGCGGCGTGCCGGCCTGGGTGCCCCCGCCACCGCGCTTGCCACCCTTATTGCCGTTCGCGCGACCGGGGCCGCCATTGCCGCCGCCGCCCTGCGGGAAGACCTTGCCGCCCGGCACCACGCGCAACTGACCGTCCACAATCACCTGATCGCCGTCCCGGACATTGCCGGTTATGGCGTCATTGATTCCGTCGTCGAATGTCACCTTGACGGGGCGCGTCATGGCGACGCGTTCCGGAGTCACGACATAAACATAGCTGCCGTCCGGCCCGGTGTTGACCGCCTCGCGCGGCACCACGATGGCCCCCGGTATGGTCGCCAATTCCACCACCACATCCACCAGCTGTCCCGGCACCAGGGCGGAATCGGCATTGGGGAAGGTGGCGCGCAGTTCGATGGTGCCGCTGGCGGCGGTGACCACGTTGCTGATGAAGTTCACCGGTGCAGACAGATCCTTGCCGCCCTGGTCATGCAGCTGCACATTCGCGGTCAGGCCGCCGGGACGCTGCGCCCGCGCCTGGATGCGCGGCAAGTCGGACTGTGGCAGGGCGAAGGAAACCTTGATCGGCTGAATCTGGGTGATGGTCACCAGCGGCGCGGTCAAGCCGTTGACGGATACCAGGTTGCCGGGCTGCAGCAGGATGGGACCGGTCTTGCCGTCTATCGGCGAGCGGATCTGGGTGAATTGCAGATTGAGGCGGGCGGCCTCTGCATTGGCTTTGGCCTGCTGATAAAGCGCCTGGTTGTTGTCATTGGTCTGGGCCGCGATGGCGTTCTGCTTCAAGAGGCTGGCGGAACGGTCTGCATTGGTCTTGGCGCCCGCCAGCGTCGCCAGGGTGGCGTCATAGGCCGCCTGGAAGGGCATCGGATCAATCTGGAAAAGCAGGTCACCCTCCTTCACCATCTGGCCTTCCTTGAAAAAAGCCTTGGTGAGCTGACCCTGCACCCGCGCAGTCACCGAGACGGAAGAATTGGCCACCACAGTGCCGATGGTCTTTTCAATCACCGCCATGTCGCGCTGATGCGCGATGGCGACCTTGACCGGCGCTGCCGTCTGAAGGCGTCCGCGGCCCGCATTCCCCGCGCTCTGGTTGTTGGTGTAATACCAATAGCCGCCCAGAATGAGCAGCAGCGCAATGCCGCCTGCCAGGTATTTGCGCAGCGGCGAACCCTGCTTCTCGTCTTGCTGGAAATCCTGTTTGCCCCGCGTCGGCGGCACTTGCACATTCATTGACTTAACTTTCTGCCTTCAGCTGTCCGGTCCGGTGGTGTCATGGCCCGGTATGGCGCGACCCATTGTTAGGTTCAGCCATCTCTGTCTGAGATTCCGCCATTTACACTGCCTACACTATTGGCCGGGCGTCACGAAACCGCTCAGAAAACTCAACCGCATTTTTGCAAGCCCCCGGATAGGAATGCCCCGGCAAAGCCCTAAAATTATAATTGTTCCGGGGCCTTATCGCCACTTCCATGCCCAGTTACAGCCCGTATACGCCAAAAGTTTCTCGCAATTGTCTCAATGGACGGGCACATTTTGCGATGTATCCGCTGATGTTTGTCATTAACATCTTGAAATTGCAGGGAAATATCTTTTTTAACGGGAACCGGGCTTCCGCTTTTGCCTTGCAAAATCGTAACGACGTGGCGCGCTTCCGGGCCGGGGCAACAAAGCGGGCGCAGCTTGCCGGCGACAGCCGGCAACGCGACCTTTTCTTAATTGGCGTAATGCCTCGCCCAAGCCCGCACGCATGGCTGTCCGGCCATCGGCCGGCGGTGCCTTACTCGGCCGGTGTTGGCGCCTGCGACGGCCTTTTTCGTGTCCCGAACAGCCGCACCGAGCCCAGCCGGTCCATATAGGTATAGATCACCGGCGTGATGTAGAGCGTCAGCAGCTGCGAGAAGAGCAATCCGCCGACCACGCAAAGGCCCAAGGGGTGGCGCGCTTCGGCGCCCACACCGGTGCCGAAGGCGATCGGGAGGGTGCCCATCAACGCCGCCATGGTGGTCATCATGATGGGGCGGAAGCGGATGCGAGCGGCTTCCAGGATGGCCTCCGCCGCGCTGACGCCGATTTCGCTGCGCTGTTTATGCAGCGCAAAGTCAATCATCATGATGGCGTTCTTCTTGACGATGCCCACCAGCATGATCATGCCGACAAAGGCATAGACCGTCAGCGGCAGCCCCGCGATATAAAGGGTCAGCAGCGCGCCTACCGCCGCTGAGGGCAGCCCCGACAGGATGGTAAGGGGATGAATGAAGCTCTCATACAGGATGCCCAGCACGATATAGACGGTCAGGCACGCGATCAGCAGCAGTTCCGGCATGTCGGCCATGGATTCCTGGAAGGCGTTGGCGACGCCCTGGAACGAGCCCTGCACCGTCTGCGGCATGCCGATGGCGTCGCTGGCCTGCTGAATGCCCTTGACCGCGTCGCTGAGCGAATAGCCCGGCGCCAGATCGAAGGAGACGGTCACCGACGGCAGCTGGCCGGAATGATTGACGCTCAGCGGCATGGTCTTAAGGGCGGTGGAGGTCACCGCGCTGAGCGGCACCATCTGGCCGTTGTTGGCGGTGATGTAGAGCGAGCGCAGTGAATCCGCGCCGTTCTGATAGGCCGGCAGCAATTCCAGCATCACCGAATATTGGTCGGACGAAGCAAAGATCTGCGACACCTGCTGGCCGCCAAAGGCGTAGCCCATGGCATTTTCGATCTGTTGTACCGAGACGCCCAGGGCGGCGGCGCGGTCGCGGTCAATGTGTACATCGGCCGAAGGCGTCGCCTTGTCATAGTCGCTGTTGACGCCGACAAAGGCATCCATGCCCTTCAGCTGCTCTTCCAGCAGGCTCGACATCTGCTGCAGCTGAGTCAGGTCCAGGCCCTGCAGCGTGTATTGATAGGTCGAGCGTGACGAGCGCCCGCCGATATTGAAGGTGGCCGGATAGGTCACAAAGACGTTCAGGCCGGTGAGGTTGTTGAGCTTCTTGCGCAGCTCGGCCGCCACCTGGTCGGCCGGCATCTCGCGATCCGGGCCCCGTTCCTTGAGCATGACGTTGATGCTGGCGGAACTGGCGCCGGCGCCCGGAGACGAAACATCCAGCATGCCGCCATTCACATTCTTGTCCTGATGGACGATTTTGCTGACCTGCTGGCCGTAAGCCACCATGCGCTCATAGGACGTGCCGTTCTGGGCCTGGATGGCCACGCCAAGCTGGGCCTGGTCGTCGGGGGGCATGAAGTCCTGCGGCATGGCCCGGAACAGCACCACGCTGGCAACGATGCTGAGCACGAACACGCCCAGGATCACCGGACGGTTGTGCATGCTCCAGGCGAGGGAACGGTCATAGCCGTTCTGCACCCAGTTGAAGGTATTCTCGCTCCAGCGATAGAAAATATTGTGCTTTTCCCGTCTCTCGTCGCGCAGCATGCGGGCGCAAAGCATGGGCGTGAAGGTGAGCGAGATCAGGCCTGAGAAGAGGATCGCCATGATGATGGTGACCGAGAACTCATAGAGCAGCCGCCCCACCAGCCCGCTCATGAACACGACCGGAATGAACACCGCCACCAGCGACAGGGTCATGGACAGGATGGTGAAGGCGACTTCGCCGGATCCTTTCAGCGCCGCCTGGCGCGGGGTTTCGCCCATCTCGATGTGCCGGACGATGTTTTCCAGCATCACGATGGCGTCATCCACCACGAACCCGACAGACAGGGTGATGGCCATCAGCGAAAGATTGTCCAGGCTGAATCCCATCAGATCCATGCCTGCGAATGTGCCGACGATGGAGAGCGGCAGCGCCAAAGCCGGGATGATCGTGGCCGATACCTTGCGCAGGAAAAGGAAAATCACCGCCACCACCAGCACAGCCGCGATCAGCAGGGTCTCTTCGACATTGTTGATCGAGATCTTGATGCTCTGGCTGCGGTCGTGGCGCACTTCCATGGCGATGTCGGCGGGCAGGGCGGCGCGGAATTGGGGCATCAGCGCGCGGATTTTCTTCACCACCTCGATGGTGTTGGCGCCGGGCTGGCGCCGCACCCACACCGAAACGGCGCGCTGGGTACGGTACCATTCGGCCGTGCGTGTATCGGCGCTGGAATCGATCACCTTGGCGACATCGCCCAGCCGCACCGGCGCGCCGTTGCGATAGGCGATCACCTGCTTGCGGAATCCGGCGGCATCGCTGAGCTGGCCGTCGGTGCGGATCACCTTGGCGTCGGCGCCGTTCAATGCGCCGGTGGCCTGGTCGACATTCGCACTGTTGATCGCCGCCGCCAGCGTATCGATGCCGATGCCGCGCGCCGCCAGGGCGTTGGGGTCGGCCTGCACCCGCACCGCGTATTTGGATACGCCATTCACCGGCACATCCGCCACGCCGTCCAGCACGGAAATTTCGCGCGACATCAGGTTCGCATAGCGCTCGATGGTGGTTACCGGCAGGGTCTTGGAGGTCAGCACCAGGAAGAAGATCGGCTGATCAATCGGATTGGTCTTGTGGAAGGTGGGCGGATTGATCATCGTCTTGGGCAGTTGGCGCGAGGCGGCCGATATCGCGGCCTGCACATCCTGGGCTGCGGCGTCGATGGGGCGGTCCAGCTCGAACTGCATCACGATCGAGGTGCGGCCCAGCGTATTGGTTGAAGACATCTGGGCGATGCCCGGCACCGTGGCGAAGGACGCTTCCAGCGGCGCCGCGACGGCCGACGCCATGGTCTCGGGGTCGGCGCCCGCCAGGTTGGCGGTCACCTGGATGGTGGGAAAATCCACATTCGGCAATTCGCTGTTGGGCAGCTTGAAATAGCCCGCCACGCCGAACACCAGCAGCGCCGCCATCAGCAGCGTGGTCATCACCGGATATTCGATAAACCGCTTGGAGATGTTCATGGCCTTCAGCCTTCTTTTCCGGCCGCGCGCTTGCCCTTGCCCTTGCCTTTGCCGCCCTTGACCGGCCGCTTGACCGCGCCCTCCACAACCACTTTCGAGCCCGGCACCAGCCGCAGCTGGCCTTCGGTCACCACCAGGTCGCCCGGCTCAAGATCGCCGGTGATCGCGGTGTTGTTGCCATCGTCGAACAGCACGGAGACGGGCTTCGTCACCGCCTTGCCGTCATTCAGCACGTAAACGAAATTTCCGTCCGGCCCGATATTGACCGCCGCATCCGGCACGGTCAGCGCATTGGGAATGTCGTTCAGCTGCACGGTGACATTGACCAGCTGGCCGGGCACCAGCGTGTCGTCGGTATTGGCGAAGACGGTGCGCATTTCGATCGTGCCGCTGACATTGTTGACGGCGTTGCTGATGAAATCCACCGGCGCGGACAGCGGCGAGCCGCTCTGGTCCTGGAAACCCACTATGGCGGTCAGGCCCTTGCTCTTCTGGCGCGCCTGGATGCGCGGCAGATCGGTCTGGGGCAGGGCGAAGGAAACCTTCACCGGATGGATCTGGTCGATGGTGACCAATGGCGTCGTGGTCAGATTGGCGATGACGGTATTGCCGGGCTGCACCAGCATGGGACCGGTCTTGCCGTCCACCGGCGAGCGGATACGCGTGAATTCCAGATTGAGCCGCGCCGTGTCCACGCTGGCTTCGGCCTGCAGATAGGCGGCTTGGGCATCGTCCAGGTCCTGGGGCGAGATGGCGTTCTGGTCCATCAGTTTCCTGTAGCGCTCGGCCTTTGCCTTGGTCGAGGCCAAGGTCGCCATCGCGTTTTTATAGGAGGCTTCATAGGGGCGCGGATCGATCACGAACAGAAGATCGCCCTTCTTGACGTACTGGCCTTCCTTGAAAGGTGCGGAGTCGATGACGCCGGAGACACGGGAGGCAATCTGCACGGTGGTGTTGGGCACCACGGTGCCCAGCGTATGCTCGACCACTGCCATGTCGCCGCGCGTGACCGCGGACACTTGAACCGGAATGGCGGGCCGGCGCACCGGAGCCTTGGCTCCGCCCTGGTTGAAATACCAGTAACCGCCCAGCAGCAGGACCAGCGCGACGCCGCCGATCAGGTAAACGCGAACCGAGGAGGCGACATCGGTGCGTTCCAGGGAATGATCAAGATTCTTCGGCTGCGGTTGCACGGTCATCGCGTTTCACTTCCCCAGGGACGCCTCTTGCCGGGCTCCCGTTATAATTGTCGTTCGGCGCGTCTTTGCGCGTCCGGGCCTAACACTGCCTACACTATCGGCAGGTGCCCAGAGAGCGCGCAAAAAAAAGACGGAATGGAAAATTCGCTCCCCAACCGAAATTTCCGTCTTACACGGTAAAAACCTGAGCCATTACGGGGTCTTACCGCCGCACTGCGGCTCGAACCAGCCTCCTATAGGGCAAAAGTTTCTCACAATTGTCCCGGCCGGCAGGCCGGTTCCCTGGCTAGGCCGTCGCCATTATGTCTTTAACATATTGAAATATATAGATAAAATAACCATCCGGGGGATCGTCTGCGGCTTCCTTGGCAACGCCCCCCGCGCACTCTATGAAGCGCCCGCAAACCGAAAGACGTTTGATTCATGGACATTCGCAACATCGCTATCATCGCGCATGTCGACCACGGCAAGACCACGCTCGTGGACCAGCTGCTCAAGCAATCGGGCTCGGTGCGCGAAAACCAGCACATGGACGAGCGCGCCATGGATTCCAACGACCAGGAACGCGAACGCGGCATCACCATCCTGGCCAAATGCACCTCGGTCGAATGGCAGGGCGTTCGGTTGAACATCGTGGACACACCCGGTCACGCCGATTTCGGCGGCGAGGTGGAACGCATCCTCTCCATGGTGGACGGCGTGGTGCTGCTGGTGGACGCGGCCGAAAGCGTCATGCCCCAGACGAAATTCGTTCTGTCCAAGGCGCTCAAGCTGGGCCTGAAGATCATCGTCGTGGTCAACAAGATCGATCGTCATGACGCCGAACCGAAACAGACGCTGGAATCCATCTTCGACCTGTTCCTGGCGCTGGAAGCCAGCGACTACCAGCTCGACTTCCATCACCTCTTTGCCTCGGGCCGCAATGGCTGGGCGGTGAACGAGCTGGAAGACGAGCACAAGGACCTGTCACCGCTGTTCAAGCGCATCGTCGAAGACGTGCCGCCGCCCAAGCCCATTGCGCTGGCGGGAGATGCCCATCCCTTCAAGATGCTGGTGACCACGCTGGAGGCCGACAATTTCCTCGGCCGCATTCTGACCGGCCGCATCGAATCCGGCGCCATCACCGTCAACCGCCAGATCAAGGCCTTGTCGCGCGACGGCAAGGTGATCGAGAAAGCCCGCGCCACCAAGCTGCTGGCCTTCCGGGGCCTCGCCCGCGTGCCGGTGGAACGCGCCGAAGCCGGCGACATCGTTGCCATTGCCGGGCTGGAAGAAGCCACCGTCGCCGACACGCTGTGCGACCTCACGGTGGATGCGGCGATTCCCTCGCATCCGATTGATCCGCCCACCTTGGCGATGACGATTTCGGTGAATGATTCACCGCTGGCGGGCCGCGAAGGCGACAAGGTGCAGAGCCGCGTCATTCGCGACCGCTTGGTGCGCGAAGCGGAAGGCAATGTCGCGCTCAAGGTCACCGAAACCGGCGATGGCGATTTCGAAGTGGCGGGCCGCGGCGAGTTGCAGCTGGGCGTGCTCATCGAATCCATGCGCCGCGAAGGCTTTGAGCTTTCCATCAGCCGTCCCCGCGTGCTGTTCAAGACCGAGAATGGTGAAAAGCTGGAGCCGATCGAGGAAGTCACGGTCGACGTGGACGACGCCTATACCGGCGTGGTGATCGACAAGATCTCCCAGCGCAAGGGCGAGATGACCGACATGCGCCCCACCGGCGCCGGCAAGACCCGCATCGTCTTCAGTGCGCCGGCGCGCGGGTTGATCGGCTATCACGGCGAATTCCTCACCGACACGCGCGGCACCGGGGTGATGAACCGCATCTTCCTGGAATATGCCCCGCACAAGGGCAGCGTCGGCGGCCGCACCAATGGCGTCCTGATCTCGACCGAGGATGGCGAGGCGGTGGCCTATGGCCTCTGGTACATCGAAGAGCGCGGCAAGCTGTTCATCACCGCCGGCACCAAGGTCTATGAAGGCATGATCATCGGCCAGAACGCCAAGGACAATGATCTGGACGTCAACCCGATCAAGTCCAAGCAGCTCACCAATATCCGCACCACCTCCAAGGACGAGGCCGTGCGCCTGACGCCCATCGTGCCGATGACGCTGGAGCAGGCGATGGCCTATATCGAGGACGATGAGCTGGTTGAGGTTACGCCCCAGAGCATCCGCATCCGCAAGCGCGCCCTCAAGCCGCATTTGCGCAAGCGTGCCAAGGCAGACGCATAAGGGCGCGGGTCTTTTGCACCCTGTGCATCGCGCGTGCTCACGTACGTCCGTACGCTCCGCACGACGCTCCTGCTCAGGTCACAAAATCCCTCGCGGCCAAGGCAAAGCCTCTGTCGTAACGGTGTGTTTCATGGCATGACTTCGCAATGACAGCATCCACTGTTGACGCCGACCTTATCGCCTTTGCCAACCGCCTGGCCGATGCCGGCGGCGCGGTGATCCGGCCCTATTTCCGCAAGCCCATCACCGTCTCCCACAAGGAAGGGAAAGCCGCCTTCGATCCTGTCACCGAAGCGGATCGCGGTGCCGAACGCGCCATCCGCGACATGATCGCGCGCGAACGGCCCGATGACGCCATCCTTGGCGAAGAGTTCGGCGAGACGAAAGGCAAGAACAAGTATCGCTGGGTTCTCGACCCGGTGGACGGCACCCGCGCCTTTATCACCGGCCGCCATGAATGGGGCTCGCTGATCGCGCTGGAAGAAAGTGGCGTGCCGGTACTGGGCATTCTCGACCAGCCGGTGCTGGGCGAACGCTTTATCGGCGCGGGCAGCGCGGCGCATCTGGTGCAGGCCGGCCGCACCATCCGGCTCAAGACCCGCGAATGTGCCGAACTGAAAGACGCGACTCTGTGCGCCACCGATCCGTCGGCTTATTTTTCGAAACCTGAAATCGAAGCCTTCGGCCGCGTCAAGGCGCAGGCGCGCCTGACCCGCTATGGCGGCGACTGTTATATTTTCGCGGCGCTGGCGCTGGGTTTCGTGGATCTGGTGATCGAGGCCGGCTTTCATGCCTGGGATGCGGCGGCATTGATTCCGATTGTGCAAGGCGCCGGCGGCGTGATGACAAGCTGGGATGGCGGCTCCGCGGCGTCCGGCAAGACCATCCTGGCCGCCGGCGACAAGCGCGTGCATGCGGCAGCGATGAAACTTCTTGCGCCGTAAGTTTCACGGTTCCGTGCTGCGCGCATAAACATGGCTGGAAAAAGACAGGCCATGGTGAATTGCGCAGCCTTTCCCACCCTGCTGCCGCAATTCCGCCCTTGTTGCTGCAGCATCGCAACCTTGCAGCATTGAAGCCGTTTTCTCCCCACACCAATCTTGGGAGATAACATGCGCAATTTTGAATTCGACAAGGATCGTGCCGACACCAGCGCGGTGGCGGATGTCCGCCCGAATCCGGAATCGCCGGTGGAGCGCGTGCGGCTGGATGAACGCGAAGCCATGCGCCAGGACGCGCTTGCTGCTTTCCACAACAGCCCTGACGAAGGCGATTCCGAAAACAACAGCACCGCCAGGATCGCCGGCGCGGTGATTGTCGGTCTGTTGCTGGTCGGCGGCAGCATCTATGCCTATGAATCCACCAACCATGCGCCGCAGACCGTGGCGATGCTGCCGCAGCAGCACAACGCCGTGGCCGAACAGACCGTGGCGCCGCCGGCAACGACGCCGGATGCCAGCAGCGCGCCTGCGGCCAGCAGCACACCGCCCGCGATCTCCACGCCCAGGCCGGTGCGCAGCACGCGCTCAATCCTGACGGCGGCAAAGCCGGTGCCCGAGACGCAGGCCAGCACATCTGCGCCCGCCCCCGCAACTTCTGCGTCGGCGGATCCCGCCATCAACCAGCCCATGACCCCGACGCCGGAAACAGCGCCGCCGCCGCAGCAATCGGCGATGCAGCAGCCCATCACCGCGCCGAATGTCTCGGGTTCGCCCACACAGCCCGCGCCGGAAGTTGCCAACAATGCGTCCGGCACGGCCACGGTGCAGCCAGACCTGACACCGGCGCAGTCCAGCCCGGCCACTCCGGCTGCCCCGCCCGTGGCGCCGGCCCAGTAAATCCGGCAGTGAGAGTTGTTCAAGAAACCCGGCGGCGCCACCGCCGGGGTTTTGATTTCGGCGGTTTGCTGCGGCGTTCCGCCCGCTCGCGCGTTGTCTCTATCGGCGTCCCCTAAAGGCGCAGCAATCAGGCCGATGCAGTTGGTGTCGGACAGAGACAGGAAATCATGAAAATCATCACTATCGCCATCGCGGCCGCCGCGATGCTGGCTGGCGTCACGGCGTCGGCAAATGCCCAGAACAGGACCGAGTCAGGCGCGATCGTCGGCGCCGGCACGGGTCTGGTGATCGCCGGCCCGCCGGGCGCTGTCGTGGGCGGTGTCATCGGGGCCGTGGTCGGCGGTCCGGACCTGCATTACTACCATCACCACCGCGTTCATATGGAAGGCAGCCGCCATTACTATAACGAAAATGGCGAACGGCACTATTACGACGCCGATTGAGCTTGCGCGAGGCCAAAGCCCCGGCGGCTTGCCGCCGGGGTTCTCAATGCTCCGCCATGAAAGCGTCGAACGCGCTCCAGAACTGGGTGCGAAAGACATCGCGCTCCATCAGGATTTCATGCTCGGCGCCTTCGAGCCGCCGATAAACGCTTTGCGGCATGCGTCCGGCGAAGCGTTTTGTCGCGGCTGTGACCACAACGCGGTCATGGCCCGCGCCGAACATCAGCACCGGCGTGGCGACACGGCGGGCAACCAGGCCGGCGATGGAGCGATAGGCCGCCGCCACCCAACCCCAGGTGGGCCCCGCCAGCCGCAGGTCCGGATGCCGTGTCAGGAAATCTTTTGTGCGCTGGAACCGCGCCGCGTCCGAGGTCACGATCTGGTCGGCGAAACCAAGTTGCAGCGGATCGCGTGCCGCCATGCCCCAGACAAAATCGCGGCCATGGCCCATCACCGTCATCGCATCGGTCAGCAACCGCACCAGCCAGCGCGGCTGGCCGCGGGTTGAGAACATCAGCATGGGGGCGCAGCAGGCGGCAGCCCTGATGCGCTGCGGATGGCGGCCGAGATAGCGCAGCAGGATATGGCCGCCCATGGAATGCGCCAGCGCAATCGGCCGCTCGCCGCCGCTCAGCATCGGCGCCACCACCTGATCCATCAGGGCTTCAAGGTCGGCCTCATATTCCGCGAAATCGTCAATATGCCCCTTGAGCGGCGCCAGCGGAATCAGCCGGCCGGAGCCGCCCTGGCCGCGCCAGTCCAGCGTCGCCACGGCAAAGCCGCGGCCGCGCAGTTCGTCGATCACCTCGAAATATTTCTCGATGAACTCGGTCTGGCCGTTCAGAAGCACGCAGACCCCGCGCTGCGCCGCCGCCGGGTCGCCGGCAAAGCGCGCCGCCCGCAGGCGCATGTCGGCCGCCGTCACCGTCAAGGGCTCAAAACATTCGTTCGCCGGAATCATGCCAGTCAACTTACGGCCTAAAGCCGCTGCATTGAAGCAGGCGGCGATACAAGCCACACTGATGGCGAGAGGACGGCATGAGCGGCCAGATCAAAGTGCGGCGCGATGCGCTGGGGAAATTCTGCTTTTACCTGCATCTCGTCATCCTGGGTTTCATCACCTTGGGCTGGACCATTCCCGTCCGCTCCCTGCTGATTTTCTATCTTGGCTTTGTGCCGGCCACGATCCTGCACTGGAAGCTCAACGCCGATGCCTGCATTCTCAACAATCTGGAAAGCTGGCTGCGCTATCGGCGCTGGCGGGCGCCCGAGCGCAACCCGGAGGAGGGCGCATGGCTGCGCACCCTGATCGCCTCGCTCAGCGGCATCCGGCTCGGCAAGCGCAGCGGGGATATTCTCATATATGGCGCAATGGCGTTGTTCTGGGCGCTGGGATGGCGTCACTTGCTGCAATTTCAAGGGCCTTGAAGCGGTTTTTTTCGGCCCTACCTAGAGGGTGTTCCGGGGGCGAATCCGCACCGGAACTTCCCGCGCGGGAGCCGCGCCGGGAACAACGCTTCTAGGAGGTTGTAACATGCGTCTGGATCATTCCCCCTTTTTCCGCACCACTGTCGGCTTTGATCGCCTGCTGGCCCTTCTGGATCAGGCAGACGGCAATGCCCAGGGCTACCCGCCCTACAATATTGAGCGCAGCGACGAGAACCATTACCGCGTCGTGCTTGCCGTGGCCGGCTTTGCCGACAAGGACCTCGCCGTGGAGGTCCGTGATGGCGTTCTGACCGTTGAAGGCAAGCGGGAAGCCGAGGCGGCCGCCAAGCCGTCCTTCCTGCACCAAGGCATCGCCGGTCGCGCCTTTGAGCGCCAGTTCCAGCTTGCCGAGCATGTCGAGGTTCGGGATGCGCGGCTGGAGAACGGCCTGCTCTATATTGACCTGGAGCGGATCGTGCCGGAGGAGAAAAAGCCCCGGAAAGTCGCCATCAATGCGTCCAGCGCCCAGAATGCCGGTCCCCGGACCATCGAAGGCGCCCGGGCTGCTTAACCAACGGGTGCGTACCAATTGAGCAGGGCGGGGCATCTTGCGATGTCCCGCCTTTTTGCCGCCTGACATATTTGTTACGGTGAGGGCGAAATTTGTCCGGCTTTCCCCATGGCGTTGTGGACTCGCAATTCAAGCGGCGCGGTGGTCAACGACCTCGATCATCTGCGCGCCCATTTCAAGGCCCTGTTCGACCGTTTCGGCCCGGCATCGCCGGAACTGGAATTTACCCCCGGCCAGCTCGGCCCCATCCCGGGCGAATGGACGCGCCACCCCAAATCCGTGCCGGGGCGGGTGCTCCTGTATTTTCACGGCGGCGGCTATATCGCCGGCTCGCCGGAAAGCCATCGCACCCTGATCGGCCGGTTGGCGGAAGCCGGTGAAGCGTCGGCCTTCGCCGTGCGCTACAGGCTGGCGCCCGAAAGCATCTATCCCGCCGCGGTGCGAGACGGTATAGATTCCTATCGCGGGCTCTTGGCATCGGGCATCCAGCCCTCCGGCGTGGTCCTGGCGGGCGATGGTTCGGGCGGCGGCCTGGCCTTTGCCGTGTTGCTGGCGATCCGCAACGCCGGCTTGCCGATGCCGGCGGGCATTGTTGCCATGTCGCCCTGGGCCGACATGTCGCTGTCGGGCTGGTCGGTGCTGCAGAACCAGAAGTCCGATACCGCGATGAATTGGGAGATTTTATTCCAGTGCGCGCGGCATTATCTGCGCAAGTCCAATCCGTCCGATGCCTATGCTTCGCCGGCCTTCGCCAATCTCAAGGATTTTCCGCCCATCATGGTGCATGCCGGCTCGATCGAAATCCTGCGCGACGACGCCTCCAAGCTGGGCGACCGCGCCGCCGATGCCGGCACCGCGGTGAGCGTGGAAATCTATGACGGCATGGGCCATCTGTTTCAGGCCGATATCAGGGCGAATGAAGCCAAGGTGTCGCTGGCGCGCCTTGGCCAGTTCATCCGCGCCAAGACCGGCGCCGCGCAGCTGCTGCAGGCGGAATCCGCTTAGGCGTCGCGCGGCGGGTGGCCAATCTTCAGGCCGGAATTTGCGCCGCTTCGGCGAACTGCATCGGCAGCTTGGTGCCGCTCAATTCCGCGCCGGTCATGTCGACATCGCGCAAATCCGCATCCGCCAGGTTGGCATAGGCGAAATCGCTGCCGTTCACGCGCACCCGGCGCAGGTCGGCGCCGCGGAAATCGGCATAGCGCGCTTCGGCATTGTCCAGGCGGGCGGGCAGCAGCCGCGATTCGGAAATCAGCAGCGGGCCCAGCTTGGTGTCGCGCATGTCGGCATGGTTCAGCTTGGCACCCGAAAGATTGACGCCGCGCAGATCCGCCCCGCCCAGCTTGGCCGAGCGCAAATCGGCGCCCGCCAGGTTGCTGCCCTGAAGCGAGGCGCCTTCGAAACTGACGCCATACAGAATGGCATTGGGCGCTATCAGCGCGGTCAATATGCGGTGCGACAGCCGGCCCACCCGGCGCAAATCCAGGCCGGAGAGATCGGCAGGGGCGCCTTCGCGTCCATCGGTTTCGGCCCAGCGCGTGTGGCGTTCCAGCAAGGTCTCGATGCGCAGGGTCTCGGCCGCATCGGGTTCGCTATGCTCCATCAGCGCCTTGGTCAGGTCGGCGCCGTGGGTGGTGGCAAGGTCGAGCCGCGCCCCGATCAGGATCGCGCCGCCCAGATCGGCGCCGGTCAGGTTGCAGCCCGACAGGTCGGCATTTTCCAGATCGGCGCCGGTCAGTTTTGCCTGGCGCAGATTGGCGCGGGTCAGGCGGCAGCCTTTCATGATCGCGTCGGTGAAATCGGCCTGGACCGCCATGGCGCCGGTCATCTTGGCGCGCTCCAGGTTGGCGGAGTTGAGCATCGCGGCGGGCAGTTCCGAGACACCGATATCATGCTGCAGCAGCCGCAGATTGCCGGAGCGTTCTTTCTCGGCGATGGCGCCTTCGCGCAAATCCGCCTCATAAAGGTCGGCGCCGATCAGGTTGGCGCCGCGCAAGGACGCGCCCCGCAGGTCCGCCCGGCGCATGCTGGCGCCCTTCAGATTGGCCCGGCGCAGGTCGGCGCCGAAAAAGCTTGCCGAATCCAGCCGGGTCCCGGCCAGATTGGCCTCTTCCAGGACCGCGCCGGTAAAATCGGCGTCCGCCAGGTTGCGGCCGGAGAAGTCCAGGCCAGACAGGTCGCAGAAGGCGAAGGACGCCCGCGCCCCGCCGACCCGGCCGGAATAGAGCATCTCGTGCCGGGCAGTGGCCTGGCTGACCTCTTTCTGGGACAGCCGTGCAAAACCGGTATGCCGGGCCTGGGTCATGGCAAATCGTGCCCCGTTAAGGTTTTTTCACCCCTTATCTTGGTTCAGGGGTGGCTAACACCTGATTAAGACGCGAAAATTTGCTGTTGAACCGGGGCTGCTAGTGGGTAACAAAGGGGGCTCTGGGAGAGCAGTCCGGACTGGCAGGTGGCCGGCTGACCTGAAGGATCGGGACGGACTAAGCGAAAGCGTCTTTAAAAGCCCCGAAACGGGCCAAGAAGACGAAAGCCAGAACCGGGGTTGGACGCGGGCGTGACTGCTTCGCCCCTTGGCCGGCGACAAAAAGGATCGAATTTTGACCAAGCAGCGTTTGATGCTTTCTGCCGCCATGGCCGCGATCCTGGCCATTCCCGCCTCCTATACGGCGGCGCACGCCGATATCGATATCACCACCAACAACAAGACCGCCCAGACCACCTCCAGCGCGGGCAACATCACTATCGAACAGAATGGTTCGATCTCCATCAAGGCTTCCACGCCGGCGGTGACGATCAACTCCAACAACACGCTGGTCAATATCGGCAGCATCAGCAATACCGACACGACGAGCGCGACGGGAATCCTGGTCGACACCAGCGCCGGCAATCTGGTGACCGCGTCGGGCATATACAATGTCGGCGGGATTGGCCTGACGGGCAACGGCACTGCCAAGGCGGGGCTGGCCGTGTTCGGCGGCAATACCTTCTTCGGCCCGATCAGCTTCAGCGAGATCACCCAGGCTTCCACTGTGGGCACCACCACCTCGGTCAGCGCGGTGACGGCCTCTTCCATCGTTGTCCAGGGCGACCAGAGCTACCTTTTCTATTTCGCCCAAGGCACCACCATAGATGGCAATGTCAGCTTCGGCGGCAACATGTCGCTGACGACCAGCAAGAATTCCGCGGCCGTCGGCGCGACGGCGATGGAACTGGACGGCAATCTCCAGGGCAATCTGGTGTTCGACAACTCGACGAACCTCGCCAATGTCGCGAACCAGGCGCGCGGCGTTGTCGTGCTGGGACCGATCACGCCTTGCGTCAGCAATGCGGACCTGGGTTACACCTGCGCCACCGCCAGCACCGCCGTTGTCGGCGGCACCACGCTGGGCAATGTCGGCGCCTTCGTAAATGGCGGCGCCATCACGGTGGTCGGCACCAGCAATCCCAGCACCAAGGCCAAGGACATCAATCCGGAAGGCGCCTCGGCTGTCATCATCGCCAATTCGATCGCGGGCGGATTTCTCAACAATGGTCCCGCAACCGCCAACAGCAGCACTGCCAGCGCCTCGATCACCGGCAATGGCGCCACGGTCGGAGGCGTTGCCTATCCCAGCTTCCTGATTGATCCCGCCCAGAGCGTCACCGCCACCAACGCCACCATTCGCGGTCCGGTAATTCTCGGGGCGATTCCGCTCTCGATCGATTCCGTGGACGGCGCCAGCACCACCAATGCGGGCTATGGCTTCATCAACCGCGGCCTCATCCGGTCAACGCCGGAAAGTCCGGATATCAGCACCACCACCCTGATCATCAACGGCTCATCGCCGGTCAACAACACCGTCATCCAGGGCGGTTTTCTCAACACCGGCACGATTTCGGCGGCCGCCGCCACCTCGGTGAACACCAATTCCGCCACGTCGGTCAACACCGTCACGATCGGCAGCTATGTCACGATTCCGCGCTTTGTGGTCGCGGGCGAATCCATCACGGCCGGTTCCAATACCGCCGGCGCCGTTTCGGCCCAGGTCAGCGGTCTTGGCGGCGGCGCCGCGACGGCGCTGGGCATTCTGAGCAATTCGTCGGTGCCCGAAATTGACGTGCTGCAGCATGGCAGCATCAGCGCCACGGTCTCGACCAGCACCACGGCGCCCACCGCGGATTTTGCGACCACCAAGACACCCTTCGTCCAGTCCTCCATCGCCATTGTGGATGCCTCCGGCACCGTCAAGACGATCAACAATGCCGGCGCGATTGTGGCGCAGGTCACACAACTCAATCCCGGAGCCGGCGCCGTGGTGTCATCGGGCACCCGCGCCATTGACCTTCTGTCCGGCACCAGCGGCGCCACCACCATCAACAATAGCGGCGCGATCCAGGGCGACATCTTTTTCAATGCGGGCGGCGGCGGCAATACCTTGAATGTCGGCAATACCGGCACCGGAACCGGCGATGGCACGGGCAATGCCAATGCGGCGATCACCAAGGCCCAGGGCACGGCGGTTACCAACACGCCCTTTATCTACTCCACGGTTTCCGGATTGGTTCTGTCCACGTCCAGCGGCTTTGCCCCCACCACCGATCCCAACCTTCTGAGCTTTGGCTCGGGCGTCAACAACGTGCTGCATGTCGGCGGCTTCGGTTATGTCAACAGCGTGATTTCGTCCGCCGCCGGCGGCCTTGACATCCAGGTCGACAATAACGGCCAGCTCTATATCGCCAACACCCAGACCAGCGGCTCGGTCAATGCCCGCAATTTGAATGTCGGCGGCGGCGTTCTTGGCCTGACCATTTCGCAGAACAGCTCCAGCACCACGCCGGTGGTGCAGGCCAGCGGCGCCGCGACGATTGCCGCCACCGCCCAGATCGGATTGCAGTTCGGCAGCTTCATCTCCTCCGGCACCACGGCGGCCAGCACCAGCGCGCCCACCAAGCAGGTCATCACCCTGATCAGCGCCGCCAGCCTGACCGATGCGGGCCTCACCAACCAGAACACCAATCTGTCCCAGGCCATTCCGTTCCTGTTTGAATCGCCCACCGAAAGCGCGTCGGTTCCCATACCTTTGTCGCTGGGCTCCAACGGCGGCAACAAGACCCTCAGCCTGACCCTGCTGCCGCGTTCGACCGGCAAGACCAATGCCGACGGCACCGCCGGCCTGAATTTGTCCGGCGCGGCGCTGAAGCTGTTCCCCAACACCGCGGCGGCCCTGGCCAACGATCCCGAACTGGGAACACAGATTGCCTCCAGCCTGACGGTCTATAACAACAACAATGGCGTCACGAGCGGCATCAACATCGCCGCCAGCCAGGCCAAGGCGCAGCAGATATTCTCGCAGTTCGCGCCCGATGTCTCCGGCGGCGCGCGCCAGGTGGCGATCCTGATCACCGACCAGGCGACCGGCCCGGTGGCCGCCCGCCAGCGCCTGCTGCGGTCCTATGGCAACGGCACCGGCGAAATGACGCTGTGGGGCGAGGAATTCGCCGGCATGATCAACAACAAGGGCCGCTATGACGGCGAAGGCGACCTTACAAACTACAAGGATCACGGCTTCGGCTTTTCGCTGGGCGTGGATGCCGGTTCGGCGCGCAGCGGCTGGTACGGCGGGGCGCTGACCTTCTATTCCAGCGATGTGATCGAAACCCTGCCGCGCCAGAGCAAGACCAACCTGCAATGGTACGTGCTGACCGGCTATACCGACTGGCACGGCAGCCATGTCTTTTTCGACACCAAGCTTGATGTCGGTTACGGCAATCTGGACGGCCAGCGGTCCCTGATCATCGGCAGCGTGGGCCGGGTCGCCGAAAGCAAGCGCGCCAGCCTGCTTGGCGCCCTGGGCGGCACCACCGGCCTGTTCCTCAATTATGGCGGCGTTGATCTCATCCCGCATATTAGCCTGGACGGCCTGACCATGCGCGAGGAAGGCTATACCGAGGCAGGCGGCGGCGATGGCTTGAACCTCCAGGTCGCGCCTTACTATGCCAATTCGCTGCGCACCTTCCTGGGCATGGATGCCAAGAAGACCTTTGAGCTGTTCGGCGCCAACATCTCCCCCGAGGCGCGCCTGGGCTATCGCTATGACTTTGTCAGCTCACCCGTGAAGCTCAGGGCGGCCTTCGCTTCGACCGGCGGCCTGACCGCGCCCAGCAACAGCTTCACCTTTGTCGGACCGGATCCGGATACCAGCAATGCCGTGGCGGGCTTCAGCCTGGGCACGGGCACCGATGCCTGGAATCTGGGTGTCAATTATGACTGGATTCGCGGCAACAACGCTTCCACCACCCAGGTCGGCACCATCACTCTCCTCGGCCGTATTTAGCGCGGGCCTTTTGCGTCGTGAGTTCGTCGCGCCGTCGCTCATGCACGCTTTGGTGCACATCGCTAGGCGTACCTGCCCAGCCCACAAAATTCCTCGCGCCGAGTTTTCGCAAAAGTCGTCGTCACCAAACGCCGGTGTTGGGCATTGAGAGCCACGGTTCTTGCGGCGGCAGGGGGTCGCCTTGCTGCAGCAATTCGATCGAGATGCCGTCCGGAGAGCGGATGAAGGCCATATTGCCGTCGCGCGGCGGCCGGTTGATGGTGACGCCCGCCGCCATAAGCTTGGCACAGAGCGCGTAGACGTCGCTCACGGCATAAGCCAGATGACCAAAATTCCGCCCGCCGGAATAATTCTTCTCGTCCCAGTTATATGTCAGTTCGACCATCGGGCTCAGGGCGCTGGTTTTTTCGCCGGAAAGTATTGCCGCATCTTCCGGTGCGGCCAGGAAGACCAGGGTGAAGCGGCCCTTGGCATTTTGCTGGCGGCGCACTTCTTTCAGACCAAGCTTGGCGCAATAGAAATCCAGCGCCGTATCCAGATCGCCGACGCGCACCATGGTGTGCAGATATCGCATTTCAAAAGCCTTCCGGATGGTTCGGTCCGGGCCATTTGGCGGCCCGCCGGGGCGCCAGATTAGCAGCGCCGGCCCGCGCCCGCGAACCGGCCTGCCGCATCGTCGCAGCCTAAAAAAATGCGCCGCCCCCGGCGCCGAAAATGCCGCGCTGTGCGGCGGGAACTCCCTTCGCAGTGCCGGAAAGCCTGGCGCATGAATCTTGCCCAACGGTTGGGCGGTTCGCTTCGACTCGCAAATAAGCCCTATTTTTATTGGGTTTGCCGAGCGCACGCGCTGCCGCCAAACTGGGCTTCTCCATGCTGCATTTGCGAAATGAAATGATGACACAGATCGGCGGGCAGGCGAGCTGCGGACAAAACCGGCCGCGGGGCCTGTTCCGGCCCCTGAACCCCTCTTGCCAAGCCCGGTTACGATTGCTTTAAGAGCGGCCGCAAGGAGCGTCCGAACAATACGGCGCCGGGTTGGGATAATATCGGTCTCGACAGTTGGTTTGTCGGCCAGGCGTCCATCGTCTGGTCTGGGTGTGTATGGTGAGTGAGTGCGCGTGGAATGACCGTTCGGCTTCGCGTCTTGAAGTCGAGTTGAAGGACGAAAGTCTGGTTGCCATCCGTCTCGCTTCAAACGATGAAGGGTGTCGCCGGCTGAAAATCTGAATCCCCTTGCAAAGCGCAACCACGCCTGATTAAAAGGTGGAAATGAGCGCTTGATACAAAGGCGCCAGGTGGAGGGTTCCTTTCGGCAATGCGCGGTGCGCCCCGTCAGGTTGTTTATCTGTCTAATTGAGCGAGAACACATGGAACGTCCGAAGCACGACTTAGCCGACTCAGTTAAGGGATCGAAGCAGGCCCGCTTCACCAGTGGCGCCGTGGCGATCGGAATTAATGTTGGCATTATCGCGGCTCTCGTCGCGGGCTTGTCCAGCAGTCAGCTGCGCCAGGAGATGTTGGACATCAGCGCGTCGGTCATCGCAAAGAAAGTGACGAAGGCGGATCTTCCGCCGCCGCCGCCCGCCATGGTGCGCCCGCCGCCGACTGTCGCCGCGCCCCCGCCGCAAATCGTGATCGCGGCCCCGCCGCCGGTCGTTGCGGCCCCCGTGGTTGCCGCGCCGCCGCCGCCGCCGCCGCCGACCGAATTGAAGTCCATCGAAAGGACGCACACCCTTCCGCCCTATCCCGCACTTTCGCAGCGCATGGGCGAGCAGGGCACGACCCTTCTGAAAGTCACCATCGACGCCACCGGTAAAGTCACCGATTGCGTGGTCGTGACTAGCAGCGGGTCCGCGCGACTTGACACGGCCGCCGCCGAATATGTGAAAGCCAATTGGCGCTGGCAGCCCCCGACCCAGGCCGGCAAGCCGGTCGGAGCCACCACGGAAGTTTCCGTGAAATGGGACCTGAAGAACGCTCAGTAATTAACTCGAATTCTCAATCTGCTTTAAAACAACGGAGTATGGAAAATGATCTCTAAGTGTCTGACGATCGCCGCGGCCATCGTCCTTGTCTCGGGCCTCAGCTTCGGTCCGGCTTTCGCCCAGGCCGCCGCTCCGGCCGCCGATGCGCCGGCCGCCGCCGCTCCCGCAACGCCCGATGCCGCCGCTCCGGCTGCCGCCCCTTCGGCTGCTGCCGCCAAGATCGCCCAGCAGGAACAGGCCACGCCCTACGGTCTGACCCACATCTGGGAAACCGGCACCATGGTTTCGAAGTTCATCATCGTGGTTCTGGCCATCATGTCGGCCGGCACCTGGTACATCTTCATTACCAAGTTCATTGAACAGCAGCGCGTCATGAACCACTCGAAGATCCTCGAGAAAAAGTTCTGGGCGGCCGCCACCCTCAATGAAGGCATTGAAGCGATGCCCAAGACCTCGCTGTTCCGCGCCATTGCGGAAAGCGGCGTGAAGGCCTCCACCAACACCACTTCATTGGTGGGCGTGAGCGACTGGATCGGCATGCAGATCTCCCATCAGCTGGAAGACGCCAACGCGTCCCTCGCCGGTGGCATCGCCTTCCTGGGTTCGGTTGGTTCGGTCTCGCCGTTCGTCGGTCTGTTCGGCACGGTGTGGGGCATTCTGCAGGCCCTTATCGCCATCGGTGTCGCCGGTCAGGCTTCGATCGACAAGGTCGCCGGCCCGGTCGGTGAGGCTCTGGTCATGACCGCGCTTGGTCTGGCCGTCGCGGTTCCCGCGGTGCTGCTCTACAACTACCTGGTTCGCCGCAACAAGGTCATCGCCGAAAAGCTGAAGAGCTTTGCGGGCGACCTGCAGACCTATCTCGTCTCGAAGAAGTAAACAGGACGAGACCAGTCAACCGCGGAGTTAAGTCGTATGTCCGTCAATGTCATGAATGCCGCCAAGGCAGAGGAAGAGGGTCTTAACACCACCATCAACACGACCCCGTTGGTCGACGTGATGCTGGTTCTGCTGATCATCTTCCTCGTCACCATCCCGGTGGCCGCGAAGCTGGTTCCGCTCACGCTTCCGCCGTATCGCAATATCGCCACGGTTACAAAACCGGAGAATATTGTGATCCACGTGGACAAGGACGAGAATATGTACATTAACGGCGAGACCACTCAGCCGATCGACATTCCCAACCTCAAATATCGGCTGATTCAGGCTGAAATTGCGGCGAATGCGGCCGGCAAGCTCTTTCCGGAAGTCCATATTCGCGGCGACAAGGATGTCCGGTTCGAAGCGGTGGGTAAGGTGATCGCGGTCTGTCAGCAGGTCGGTATCCTGAAGGTTGGGTTCTTGACCCAGCCGCCCCCGAACGAACTGCCGCCCGCCTAATCTTATACAGCGCACCAGAAGAGGTAATTTTCCATGGCAATGTCGAGTTCACAGGCTGACGGCGAAGTGCTGGTGGATATCAATACCACCCCGCTCATCGACGTCATGCTGGTGCTTCTGACCCTGCTTATTCTCACCCTGCCTATCCAGACGCATGCCGTTAAGCTGGACATGCCGCGGCCCAACCAGGCGCCGCTGACCACCGAACCGGTGGTCGTCGCCCTGGGTGTGGACTTCGACGGTTCCATCACCTGGAACGGCGAAAAGGTGGACCGCGACGCTCTTGATTCCAAGCTGCTGGAAGCGGCGACCACCAAGCCGACGCCGCCGGAAATCCAGATCGACCCCAATCGTCTGGCCAAGTATGACGCCATTGCGATGGTGTTGGCCGACGCGCAGCATCTGGGTGTTACCCATATCGGTTTCACTGGGATTGATCAGTACAACCAGGATTGATCAGTTCAACCAATAACCGGTATAATCACGCCCAGGTGAAGGGCATTCCTAAGCGGGATCCGGGCCGATAGGCTCGGGTCCCGCCTTAACTAAACGAGGTTCCTGACAATGACTGCAAATAAACTCCACGCCGTAGCGGCGGCGTTTCTTCTTGGCACCGCCACGCTTGGCGCGACCATGGTGATGACCGCCCCGGCCCAGGCCGCGGTGCGCGCCGTGGTCGGCGAGCCGTTGCAGCAGGCGATGGCACTTGCCGCCAAGGGCGACTACAAGGGCGCCATGTCGCTGGTCGACAAGGCCAGCGCGGTATCCGACAAGACCGCCGAGGAAACCTCCACCATCGGCCAGGTCAAGGCCTATGTCGGCGCCAAGTCGGGCGACATCAGCCTGGGCGGCGCGGCCGCGGCGAAGAACAAGCTCGCCAGCGACTATGCTGCCAAGAACTATGCCGCGGTGATCGCCGATGGCGATGCGCTGTCAAAGGCGGGCGCCCTGGACTCCACCAGCGCCGCCGTTGTGGCCCAGTCTTATTACCTCTCGGGCAACAAGGCCGGCTGCATCAAGTACATCAAGGCTGCCGGCAGTGCCGCCGACGAGGCGACCCTGCAGCTGCAAATGAAATGCGCCTTCGACCTGAATGACAACACCACCCAGCGCGACGCGCTGGAGCAACTGGTCGCCCGCACCGGCAAGGCGGAATACTGGACCAACCTGGTCAAGCTCGCCGAGGCGGCCAAGAACTTGAGCGATCCGCAGTCGCTGCAGATCGAGCGCATCAAGTATCTGACCGGCACGCTCGCCGGCAAGGATGACTATATCAACATGGCGCAGCTTGACCTGCAGCTTGGCCTGCCGGCCGAGGCTTCCACCGTGCTCGACAAGGGTACGGCTGCCGGTCTTCTCAATGATGACCGTTCCAAGAAGCTGCAGGCGCTTGCCAAGCAGCAGTCGGCGCAGGTTGCCTCGGGCCTGGCGGCCGCGCTGGCCGCGGCCAACAAGGATTCGGGCGGCGATGCACTGGTCAAGGTTTGCCTGCAGCAATATACCGCCGGCCAGGCCAAGGACGCCGTCGCCACCTGCAAGTCCGCCACGGGCAAGACCCTCAAGGACAAGGATAGCGCCGTGGTTGCGCTCGGTCTGGTCCAGGTTGCCGCCGGTCAGAGCGCCGAGGCGATCAAGACCCTGAACGCCGACAAGGGCGACGGCAATGGCCCGATGATCGCCCATCTCTATGCGCTTTATGCCGCGCATCCGGGCGCTTCGGCTGCCGCCGCACCGGCCGGCAAGAAAAAGTAAGCTTCAAGTTCTGGCTTAGGGAAACCGGGCGTCCGAAAAACGGGCGCCCGGTTTTTCTTTTTGCGCCACCAGATAGGCGCGGGTATCGGTGTCGGGCGCCCCGGCAACGCCGATGCGCGGATCGCCCGATTGCAGGTCCGCCAGCGACCAGTCCATATGGGCCTCATAGGTCCGCTCGATCTGGTTGCGCAGGGACTGCTGCGCCCGGTACCAGGCCTGCTTGACGGCGCCATCGGGGCAGCTGGCCAGTTCGGCGCCCTGCGCCCCCCAGCGCCGCTCGGCGCACTGATAGGGATCGAAGGACAGTCGGAACATGCGCCGCCGTGCTTCCTCATAGCCGAACGTGACACGTTCCCCATCGCTGCGGATATAACTGATGGTGCAGGCGGCGGCGGCGCGGTCGTAGACCGCCAGCATGTCGCCGGCCAAATCGGCGCCGCCATAGACCAAACGGGGGTCGCGGGCGCGGTACAACGACATGAATCGTTCGGCGTTATCGCGCAGTTCCATGAAGGCGGTCTTGAGGCGGGCATCGCGCGACGGGGTGGAATATACTTCCCAGTCGCCTTCGGTGCCGTAAATATTGACCGGCAATCGGGCGGGCTCGCCCTGGTTCTGCAGGCCGGCCTGCAGCGCCAAGTTCACTGCCTCGGCGCGATAGCCAAGGTCGTCGCAATTGGAGCTGACCATGTCCGCCACCTCCTTCAAGGGATCGAAATGCAGCGCCCCGCCCGCCATGCGGGCGCGCACATAATCATAATAATCCAGCGTTTGCCCGTTCAGGACAAAGCGGCCCTGCCGCCAGTCGCTGTCCTCGCCGGGCCGCGGCCCGGTGCCGAAAAACTGGGTAAGGGAAAAATCCTCGATCTCGGCGTTGCGGGCATACACGTCATGGCCGCCCACCAGCACGCCATCGCCGCGCCGCCGCGCCCCTTCCAGCCGCTGCGGCCGCCAATTCTTGAATCCCGCGCTCATGCCGGGCGATGCCCGCACAAAACGCCTGTCGTAATAGCCGCGGGTCAGGGAATTGTCGGGATGGGCGTCAATATAGCGAAGCCGCCCGTCCGCCTCAATCTTCCAGATGATGGCCAGATGGCCATTGGGATCATAGATCACCGTGCCCGGACGGATGGATCTGGGAGCGATGGCCGGGGAATAAAAATCGCTTTCCCGCGGCTCCTCCAGGCCGGGATGAATCCGGTAGGTGGCCGACGATACCGCATCGCGCAGCATCTCCAGCGTGTCCAGCGCATCGTCGCCGCTCAAAACATCGCGCCGCGCCTCGATCTGATTGCCGCGCGCCGAATAGCGGATGTCGCTGGCATGGCCGCGCGGGCTGACCTCGGCGACATAGGAAAAAGGCAGGCCGCGGTGCCAGGCATAGTAAAATCGCAGCACATAAGGCAGGTCGGCGCAGTCGGACAGAAAATGCGCACCGCGCGGATCGCTGGCGGCATAGGGATTGGCGGCATCGTGCAGACAGCTATCCACGCTGCGGCAGCCCGAGCCGCCGATGGCGGCAATGAACTCGCCATAGCCCCGTTCATCCGCGGCGCTCCAGGCCGGCTGGCGAATGACATAGGTAGAAGCGGCCGAAGCCGGCGCCGCCAGCAGCGCCAATAGGACAATTCCGAATGCGAAATTTCTGACGTCCATGCGGCCCACGCTAGCGCGCCGCCGGAGCCAAATCCATGAGGTCAGATCGGCGGCGTCGGGGTTTTGAACACCATCAGGCGCGACAAGGTGAAATTGAACCCCAGTCCTGCCAGAACACCCACCACCAGTGCGACATAGAGATCGTTCAGCGGCGGCGGGGCAAAGCGCACCAAAGTCGAATAAAGCCCGACATTGACAAGGCCGCCCACGGCATTGGCCGCTAGGAAGCGCAGCCATTCCCTTGCCGCGCCGGCAATGCCGCGCGCCCGGCGCTCGCGGAATGTGAAATAGCGGTTGCCGATCCAGGTAAAACTGGCGGCGCACAGCCACGAAATCATCCGGCCGGAATAGGGGTCCAGTCCCGCCACATGGGTTGCCAGCCACAGCACGCCCGCATCCACCGGCACGCCCAGCGCGCCGATCACCGCAAAGCGCAAAAGCGAAAACCGCGACAGGGACTCCAGAAGACTCACGCCTGCCTCATGGACGGGGGCTCATGGCGGCGTCAGATCCAGCGGCCCGGGAATGGACAGATACGCCATGCGTTTCTGCTCCCAGCGGCCGCGTGTCACCGTATCCAGGATCAGGCCTGCCATCAGCGCCAGGAAGGCCAGCAGCATCAGGCCGGTCGCCAGCACCGCGGTGGGCAGGCGCGGCACCAGGCCGGTCTGCAGATATTCCGTCACCACCGGCGCGCCGGTCACCAGCGAAGCCAGCGCCAGCAAGGCGAAGATGCAGGAGAAGAAAATCAGCGGCCGTTCCTCGCGCACCAGATAGGTGATGGTCCAGAGAATGCGGAAACCGTCGCGCCAGGTATTGAGCTTGGAGACCGAGCCCTCCGGTCGTTCCTTGTAGCGTGTGTCCATCTCCGCCATCGGCATCATCAACCGCACGGCATGGACGGTCAGCTCGGTTTCGATGCCGAAGCCTTCGGCGGTAAAGGGAAAACTTTTCACAAAGCGGCGGGAAAAAACGCGATAGCCCGACAGCATGTCGGTGAGCCGCACATTGAACAGCAGGGCGGTCAGGCCGGTCAGCATGCGGTTGCCCAGCACATGCCCGGCCCGGTAGGCCGCGGCCTCGGTGTGGATGCGGCGCGCGGTCAGAAGATCGGCGCCGTTTTCGATGGCGCTGCGGATCATGCGCGGGCTGGCGCCGGCATCATAGGTGTCGTCGCCATCCACCAGAACATAGATATCGGCCTCGATATCGGCAAACATGCGGCGCACCACATTGCCCTTGCCTTGGCGCAGTTCGCTGCGCACCACCGCGCCGGCCTCACGCGCCCGCGCCCTGGTCTGGTCCTTGGAATTGTTGTCATAGACATAGATCACCGCGCCGGGCAGGGCCTCACGAAAGTCGCGCACCACCTTGGCAATCGCGGCTTCTTCATTGTAGCAGGGCACCAGCACGGCGATGCGCGGCGTCATGGCTTTCTCATTCAGTTCTTCCTGGCAAGCGGGCACCATTGATAGGTGCCGACCAGATTGGTGTCGAATTGCTGGCACTCCGTCCAGCGGATGGCAAGGTCATAATCGGCCAGGGCGTCGCGCGCCCGCGACATGTCGGTGGCATCGGCGATCAGATAGACTTCGCCGCCCTGGCCGATATGGCGGCTCACCTTGGCTTTCATGTCGCGGGTGATGAGGGTGCCGTCGCGCGGCTGCACCATCCACCCGTCAATCCGCAGCACCGGAATCTGCGGCGGCAGCTGGGTGGCGATGAAGCCCATGGGCGTGTCGCCCGTCATGACCACGATGGTGTGGTCCGGCCGGGCGATGGGCGGAATCGCCGCCTGGATATAGGGATCATCCAGTGGCGCGCGCTCCAGGAAATCGCTTCTGGCGGTGACCAGTACGGCGAAGGCCAGCGCCGCCAGCACCAGGTAACGCCCCCGCCGGCTTAGGGGAAACAGGCCCACCGCCGCAACGATCAGCAGCGGGCTCAGTATTTCCAGCGCCACGATATAGCGATAGATGGCAAAGAATCTCAGCCAGGCGAAATAACTGACGGCGCTGAAGGCAAACAGGATCAGGGCGGCGCGGTTGTCCACCAGGGGATCGCGGTTTTGCCGCCGGACCGCCCAAAGCAGCAGCGCGGCAATCACCGTGAAATAGGCAATGCAAACGCGAAAATCCTGGAAGCCCAGATCATCGGCGACATGCCAGTCCACCGAGAACAGCACCGGAAAGAACAGCTCGCGCCAGAAATGGGTCGGCACAAAGCGCAGGTCCCGGTACGGCGCCGCCAGCGCCATTGGCGATCGCCAATATTCGTTGAAATAGGGAAACAGCGGATTGCCGGTCAGCGCCTTCATTTTCAGCATCCACCAGGCGCTGAAAAGCGCAAAGCCGGCGCCGCCGCCGATGCCGCCGCCGATCAGCCGGGCGATCTGCTGCCGCCAATGGCCGCCCAGCGCCAGCAGCGCGGCGGCGAAGCCGACGCAGAAGGGCGCCTCCGGCAGCTTCAGGCCCATCGCCATGCCGGTGGCAAAGCCGGCCAGCCCCGCCAGCGACGCGGCGCGCAGCGGCGGTCCGTCCCGCAGCGTGTCCCGCGCCACAATCACGATGGCCAGTCCGCTGAACACGAACACGCTCATCACATTGTCGTAATAGGTGGTGCCGAATTCCGAGAGGGTCAGCGCCCCGAACAACCCCGCAACCGCCAGCGCGCCCGCCGCCAGTTTCTGGTCGGCCGGTTTGCGCGGCGCCAGCAGCAGGGCTTCGCGGGTGATGAAATAGAGCGGGACGATATTGGCGCCCTGCATCGCCCCCAGCGCCGCCAGCGCGATCCAGGAATGGGTATGGGTGGCCAGCCAGTAGAAAGGGATGTCGAGAAAGGGATTGTAGTAGCTGGCCTGGTGGGCGACGGCCACGTCCATCCCCAGCCGGTTGTTCAGGAAGGCATAGGGCGCGTACCAGTGATAATTGCGGAAGTCCCAGCTGGTATCCTTGCCCAGCACCACGACAAAGCCCGCCCAGAACAGGATCGTCAGGCCCAGAAACAGGGTTTCCTGGCGGCTGAGCTGGGCCCGGCTCGTCGGATAGGGGGCGGACGCCATGGGCTTGCGGGAACCTCTGCTTTCCTCTGGTTCTAACCCAGAGCCGGAGCCGAGATAAGCCCTTCCGGCAGAGGCGCTTAACCGGCCTGATCGGGGTCCGGCTCGACCACGATGTTGCGCAGGAATTGCAGCGTGCAGGCCCGCCAGGAATGCCTGAGGGCAAATTCCCGCGGGGTCGGTATTCCGGGCGCCCGGGCAATCGCCAGGGCCTTCAGGCAGGCCGCCTCAAGGTCCTCGTCCAGGGCCGCCACGGCCCCCCCTTGCGCCTGTGGTCCCACCACATCCACGGGTCCGGGGACCGGATAGGCCGCCACCGGCAGGCCGCAGGCCAGGGCCTCCAGCAGGACCAGCCCGAAAGTGTCGGTCCGGCTGGGAAAGACGAAGACCGTGCTGGCGGAATAGGCCGCCACCAGCGCTTCGCCCGACAGCGCCCCCAGAAAGCGCACCTGCGGATATTTTTCGCTGAGCGCCGGCAGCAACGGGCCGTCGCCGGCCACCACCTTGGTGCCCGGCAAATCCAGCGCGAGAAACGCCTCGATATTCTTCTCCACCGCCACCCGCCCGGCATAAAGCCAGATGGGCTGGTCGAAGGGCATCGCGGCGCCGGGCACCGGATGAAAACGCGCGACATCCACGCCGCGCGACCAGATGCGCAAATGGGCAAAGCCATGCCCCGCCATTTCGCGCCGCAGGCTTTCCGTCGCCACCATCATCGCGGTGGCCGGGCCGTGAAACCAGCGCAGCCAGCGCCACACCAGGTCCGACGGCACCATCGGAAAGCGCGCTTTGACATATTCGGGAAAGCGGGTGTGGAACGAGGTGGAAAAGGCGATGCCATATTTGATGCAGATGGCGCGCGCCGAAAGACCGAGCGGGCCTTCGGTGGCGATATGCACCGCATCGGGGGCAAAGCCGCGGATTTCCTTTTCCAGCCGCCGCCGCGGAAACAGCGCCAGCCGGATTTCCGGATAGGTCGGCATCGGCGCGGTGAAGCGGCCCTCGGGCGTGGCATAGCGCACGTCATGGCCCAGCGCAGTCAGGTCCTCGCCCAGCACTTCCAGGGTCCGCACCACGCCATTGACCTGGGGCCGCCACGCATCGGTGACAATGAGGATTTTCAAATGCGCGGCCACGCCGGGGATCGTCCCCGGCTCAAGACGCCGCGACCTAGGCGGGTATAAGCGCGGGCACGCCCTGGCTGGCGCTGCCTGCCGCAGCGGCACTTCTCTGAGAAGCAATAGCCCAGCGCAGAATCTCCATATTTCCCCGGGCATCTTCGACAAGGGCGCTGCAGCTTTCAACCCAGTCTCCGTCGTTGAGATAAAGGACTTCGCCGATCATGCGGATTTCCGCATGGTGGATATGGCCGCAAACCACGCCATCGGCGCCGCGCGCCCGGGCTTCCGCCGCCACCAGGTCCTCGAATGCCGAGATATATTCCACCGCATTCTTGACCTTGTGCTTCAGCCAGGCCGACAGCGACCAATAGGGCAGGCCCATGGCCTTGCGCGCCTTGAACAGAAGATTGTTCCACGACAGCGTCACGCCGTAAGCCCAGTCGCCCAGATGGGCCAGCCATTTGGCGTTGGTGACGATGCCGTCGAAACGGTCGCCATGCAGCACCAGCAGGCGCTTGCCGTCCGCCGTCTCATGGATGGTTTCCTGGATGATCTCGATGCCGCCGAACAGCCGCCCCGCATAGACCCTGGCGAATTCGTCATGATTGCCGGGCACGAAAATCACCCGCGTGCCGCCATCCACCTTGCGCAAAATTTCGGACACCACGGCATCGTGCGCGCTATCCCAGAACCAGCGGCGTTTGAGTTGCCAGCCATCGACAATGTCGCCGACCAGAAACAGCGTCTGGCATTCATTGTGCGCCAGGAAGTCGGCCAGCATTTCGGCCTTGCAGCCCTTGGTGCCCAGATGCGTGTCGGAAATGAAGATGGTGCGGTGGTGGCGTGATGGACGATTGCCTGGCCGGTGATCCGGCCTGTGATTGTGTGCCGCCCGCCCCGGCCGTGCGGAAAGGCGGGGACGATCAAAACCACCTTTGTCGAACCAGAAGCTGTCCGGCGCTTCGAACAGATTGTCCATCGCGGCTCTCCTCGTAACCCGTGGCCGCTCACTAGATGCTTCGCGCGAATCTTTTGTTTCGCCGGGGCGACAGAGATGTGAATCCACGAATCTCCAGTTTGGAACCAGGGTTATACCGCGCCGCACAAATGCCTCAGAAAGCGCCATGTGGCTGGAAAAACAGGCTAAAATATCCACGTATTCCGCGGAAAATGGCGCAAATTTTTTTGAATTTTGGGCTTGTGGCCGAAACGAGTTATCGGCATATTGTTGCAGCACGGTATTGCGATCTTAGGGTCGCGAAGCCGCCGCCCTTCCTGGGCGTTTCCTCCCTGAACTTGGCCGCTCTTCGGAGCGGCCATTTTTTTTGCCCCTGCGCGGTCCTTTTGTCCCTTGGGTTCGTCGCGCGTGCTCACGTGCGCCGCACGCTGCGCACGACGCTCCTGCCCAAGTGACAAAAATCCTCGCGCAGGCGTGCCTGGCGCGAAACTGCGCGTGATTATTCAGCAGCCAATGGCAGACCGCCGCGGCGGGGGATCGCGCCCGGCGGCAGCGCCGTCAGTTTGGTCAGGGCGCCGGTCAGCCTTTGTTGCACATCGTCGAAGGCCGGGCGGCGCTGCATGCTGTCTTCGTCCAGGTAAAGGTTGCGGTTGATCTCGATCTGCAGCGCATGGCATCCCGCCGGGCCGCGGCCATAAAGCGCCGTGGTATAGCCGCCGGCATAGGGCGAGTTGCGCACAACGCTGAAACCGGCGCCGGCAAAGGCGTTTTCGGCCCAGCCGGTCAGGGCCGGCGGCGCGGACGCGCCATAGCGGTCGCCCAGCACGATATCGGGCGCCGCCAGCGCCGAAGGCATCGAATGGCAATCCACCACGACCGCGGTGCCGAACAGGGCGATAGTTTCTTCCACCAGCGCCAGCAACGCCGTGTGATAAGGCCGGTAAAGCTGGGCCAGGCGCATTTGCGCATCCGCGGGGAGCAGCTTGCCGCGATAGATCTCCGCCCCGTCGCGCACAATGCGGGGAATGACGCCCAGCCCCGCCAGCACGCGGGGGCCCGGCGCATCCACCGCCATGTTCAGCGCCCCGGAAAACATTCCCGCATCCAGCTCGCCCGGCGCCCGGTTGGCGTCGCAATAGGCGCGCGGAAAGCGGGCGGCGATCAGGGGGGCGCCCAGCGCCGTCACGCCGCTGAAAAGCTCGTCCACAAAGGCGTCTTCCGAGCGGCGCAGGGTCAGGGCATCCAGCCGGCTCTTCTCCACCAGGCTCCTGGGATAGACCCTGCCGGAATGGGGCGAGGCGAAGACAAAGGGCAGGGTCTGACGGACCGGTTTTTGGGTCTGGAAGGGCTGGGAATGGAGCAGGGCCAAGGCAGCATCTCCGGTCGTTGGACCGGCAAGGGGGGGCAAAGAGGCCGGGCCGGGATAATCGGACGGGGGAGCGGGCGGCATGGCAGGCAAACTCGTCAAATCACCCCAACAGACAAGCCCATGCAGGGCTTTGGTTCAAGCAGGGCGTTTGCCGGCTTTTTAGTCGTTAACTTCAGTTTACGGTTTGCCGGATATGGTTTTAAGGTGGGGAGGGAGCAGGGTTCGGCATGGCGCATATCCTTCTGGCGGAAGACGATGAATCGCTGCGCAAGTTCCTTGCTGCGGCGCTGGTCAAGGCCGGCCATGCCGTCACCGATTTCGGCGATGGCGGCGACGCCTGGGAATGCGTCAAGGGTTTCACCTTCGACCTGCTTTTGACCGATATCGTGATGCCCGGCATGGACGGGATCGAGCTGGCCAAGCGGGCGGTCGAGCTCAATGCCGCCCTCAAGATCATGTTCATCACCGGCTTTGCCGCCGTGGCGCTGCACCCCGCCTCGGGTGCCCCCAAACAGGCCAAGGTGCTGTCCAAGCCCTTCCACCTGCGCGAAATTGTCCAGGAAGTGGACCGGATGCTGGCCGCGGCCTGATCCGGATTTTTCGCCGCCGGTCCTCTGCCGGCCTGTCGAAATGCGCCCCGATGCGCTAGTCTCCCGCCCGGAATTTCCCAAAAAAAACATTCCTGGAGAGAACAATGGACAAGCAAGACGATACCAATAACGGCGCGGTCTCGCGCCGCGATTTCACCGCCGGCTCCGTCGCCACGGCCACCCTGGTCGCCACCGCCGGCAGCGCCGCCGCCGCCGATGTGGTGGAAACCGATGTGAGCATCAAGACGCCCGACGGCACCGCCGATGCCGCCTATTTCCATCCCGCCACCGGCAAGCATCCCGCCGTCATCGTCTGGACCGATATTTTCGGCCTGCGCCCATCTTTCCGCGCCCTGGGGCGCCGCCTGGCGGCCGAGGGTTACTCCGTCCTGGTGCCCAATCCCTTCTACCGCACCGCCAAGTCGCCGGTGGTGACTGACGCCAGCACCTTTGATTTCAACGACCCGGCCAGCCGCGCAAAGACCGCCGCCTGGACCGGCCCGATCAATGTCGCCGGCGCAATTGAAAAAGACGCCGGCGCCTACATCGCCTGGCTCGACAACCAGAAGGAAGTGGACACGGCCAAGAAGATCGGCACGCAAGGTTACTGCATGGGCGGTCCGCTGGTCTTCAAGACCGCGGCGCTGTCGCCGCGCATCGGCGCCGGCGCGACTTTCCATGGCGGCGGCCTGGTGACCGACAAGCCCGACAGCCCGCACAATCTCATCCCCAAGATGAAGGCGAACATGTATCTGGCCATCGCCGCCAGCGACGACGACAAGCAGCCCGACGCCAAGGACAAGCTGAAGGCCGCTTTCGAAGCCGCCCATCTCAAGGCCGAAGTGGTGGTCTATACCGGCATGGCGCATGGCTGGACGGTGCCCGACATGCCGCCCGCCGGCCCGGGCAAGCCGATCTACAACAAGCCGGAAGCCGAGCGCGCCTGGACCAACCTGCTCAAGCTCTACAAGACCAGCATCGCCTGACTATTTCCGCCCCGGCGGGCGAAATGCCCGCCGGGGCGGCTATTCCTCCCGGAATACTGGCCGGAGGGGCCTTTTCCTGCCCCTTTTCTTTGGGGGACTGGGCGGTTATAGAAGCCCACCTTTCCGCGAGGTGGGGCGCGTAGCTCAGCGGGAGAGCACTTCCTTGACATCCCGAGAGCACTTCCTTGCACAAGAAGTGCTCCGAGTTTCCGGGCCTTAGCAGGCAAATTCCGCACATAAGTGGAAGACAACGTACAGATCTGCGCCTTGCGTGGTCTGTGATCTCGCTCACTACCTGAAAAACAGCCCAACAATTCCCGATGGCCTGCATCCTTCTGACTCAGAAAGCGCGCCATCGTGCCGAAATGCCAGTCAATTAAGCCCAGCCTTGGCCATTCCCTGTTTGGCAGGGAAATAACAGGGAATTTTCTGCATTTGCGACGATTTTGCCCGGCGGCGGTACGCGATGAGCCACGAAATTCAATCGGCTCTGCAACAATTGGCCGGAAATTTAACGGGGAATTTTTTTGGCGGAATTGGGAATTTCCTAACGGGAACAGGGATCGTACCCGTGTCAAGACGAGGCCCATTACGATCTTGAAAAAAGAAAAAGGGTTGCCAGTATGAGGGCCCGCGAACGAGTTGCGGAACGACCTGTTTATCGAATGATCTTTGTTATGTGACTGGGTAACCCCATGGCCCGGCGATAACCAAGTGAGCATAGCAGAGGGTCGACGGAAAAATCAGCGCAACCCGCGCTGGCCGTCGTCCCTTTTTTGTTTTGGACCGGTCAGCGCCAACTTTGTGGCCATTATGACCGATGCCCCGCTTCGCAAGCTGAAATATCTTTCTACTTCCGAACTGAAACCCGATCCGCGCAATCCGCGAAAACACAATCGGGTCCAAATCAGGGCGATCGCGAAAAGCATAAATAGCTTCGGCTTCAACGCCCCAATCCTGGCCGACGGGAAGGGCAGGGTTCTGGCCGGTCATGGCCGACTGGAGGCAGCGAAATTTCTTGAGTTGGAGCAGGTTCCGGTGATCTGCCTGGACGACCTCTCAGAAGCCCAGGCCAAGGCCTATATGCTGGCCGATAATAAGCTTACCGACCGATCGTCCTGGAACGAGGAATTGCTCGCGGTGCACCTCAAGGAATTATCGGGCCTGGTTCTGAATTTTGACATCGAGGACACAGGGTTCGAGATTCCTGAAATTGACCTGTTGATCCAGGGGCTGGAAGAGCAGCCCGAAGCGGACGCGGCCGACGAATTCCGCGTTGCTGAGGGGCCGGCCGTGTCGCGACCTGGCGACCTTTGGCATCTAGGCGAACACCGGCTTTATTGCGGGAGCGCGCTGGATCCTGCGGCTTACGGGCGGTTTCTACCTCATCCCAACGTAGACCCATCAACTCGGTCTTCCGGGCGCCAGTCAGCAGCAGGAGGCGAATAAGATCGGCATGCTGCGGGTTGACGGAATGGTCCTGCACACCGGCATCAAGTGTGGCAAACAGCTGCTTCGCTTCCTCGTCACTGAGAAACCGCTCCCTGAGCGGCTGCTTGGGCAAGCTGATTCCCTTGGTGGGGTTGTCAGTCAGGAGGTCCTGCGCGATCGCCCAGTTCAGCATCGTTCTTACGGTGCTGAGAGCCCGGGCCGCGCAATTTTCGCCTCCACGAACATGGGCCATGCCCTGTTTTTTTGTTCTGAAATCTCCAGCGGTCACACCGTCGGTGATGTCCCGGACCATGTGCGCAAAGTCCGACCTCTTTAGATCTGCAACGATGCGCTTGCCGATGAGCGGCTGGACATGATGCTTGAGATTGCCGACATCAAGGCTCCAGGAAGAGGCGCGCTTGCCGACTTTCATCAATGGCCCCTCGGTGAGGTAGCGGTCGCACAGCTCGCTGATGGTCATGGCATGGCCTAGCTTGCGGTCGCGGGCTGGCTTGTGGCTATCGGCATACCGCAGGATGATATCGGAACCCCGGGCCCGGGCACTCTGGGTCGTCCATGGGCTTCCAAATGTGCCTATCGTGTAAAGTTCAGGGGTGCGGGTCCGGCGATAACGCACGCAGAAGGATTTTCGTCCGCTCGGCCATACACGTACCAGAAAGCCTTTGAACTCCGTATCCCATAGCCGAATCTCACCTCTATCGGGTGGCATTGCATGACTGATCACTTCGTCGGTCAGATAAACGTGAATATTTGCTGGCACGGACTAGCCTGTCTGTAGATCGTTGCCGGCAGCACGCACCAGAAACGCTGCGGCCGATGCTACCAGGCTCAAGTCTTCGCCAAGGCGTGCCATTCCCTCGAAATAAATCCGTCTTCGGTATCCATTTTGCGGAAACCTGGTCGTCCGCTCTATTCCGCGTGACAACAGCTGAAGGACCGCTTCATGCATCAATTGCATCTGTAGTTCGTAATGATCGTCTTCGGTCATTACGCAGCCTCTTTCGGCAAGGCCTGCTTATCTGGCGTTCCGGGTGCCGTGACGTAGTAGCGGCGGAGGCGATCGTAGGATTTGACCGAAGTTATTTTCAGTCCCAGCCGCCCCCTGACGATGCCGGTCAGGGCTGCACGGACGGAATGTTCGCGCCACCCCGTGACGTGGATCAGCTCGCCGATCGACGCACCGGCCGGCCGCATGAGAAGCGCCAGAATTCTTGCTAGCTTTGATCCCTCACGTGGCGGGCGCCCGATTGCTGGAGACCTGATCTCCAGGCGAACCTTTGAAGCCTTGCCGGCGCCTGGCCTTAAACGCAGGCGGACGCGTGTGGATGGTTTGGGCATTGTAATCTCCTGGGTGGGGCAGGATCACCCCACCACCCAGAGCCCCCGGTCGGCAGCGGCCGAGGGGCAGGGCCTGGAGATCGTCGCGCGATGCGCTAACCGCGCTCAGCAACAACCGCTCTGTTCCAGGGGGAAGTCCAGTCCTGGATGGCGGTAGCCCGGGAATTGCAGAAAAGCAGGGGGCGAGGGGCGTGAACCCGACCTAAACCCCGGAAAATGCCCGAAAACCAGCTTGCCCGACCCTTGCCCGTCCGGCTATACGGGCGCCGGTCCCCGGGGTGGGGCGCGTAGCTCAGCGGGAGAGCACTTCCTTGACATGGTCCCGCTCATACCTAGCCAGAGCTATGTCCTTGGGATAGAAGTACGATTAGGTTTTTCCCGCAGAAAACCTACAAAAACACTTTAAATGCGGGCGGTTAGCTCAGCGGGAGAGCACCTCCTTGACATGGAGGGGGCCACAGGTTCGATCCCTGTACCGCCCACCATTTCCCCCTCGGTGGGGTAATTGTGGGGTTATTCTTTGCCTCATGCCGTCCGCCGCAGCTTTCTAGCGGTGGGCTTCTGATCGGCCAGGCGCAGCACCTTAGTCACCCACGCTTCAAGCGCGCGCGAGGCATCGGCCAGGTAGCCAGGTCCATGGTCGTCGCAAGAGCGGTCAGGCTGTGGGACTCGTCGAAGAGATCGAGACTGAGATTAAGATCGACATGCTCCAATTAGAGGAGCTTTGGTGGCATATGGGGCTGCCGACGATTTAGGCAGCACAGCTACCCGCCATAGGTTGTCCGCATTGGGTCGATTGTGTTGAAAAAGTCGGAAGGCATTTTTCGCTCGCAATTTCCTGTCGAGCCGAGCCTTGCTGACGCAGCGATGATTCAAGATACATACCGCAATTGAATCATTGTTGCGCGGAAACGGCTCCGAAGTGTTGGTCGGGGACTTTTTCAACACAATCGACC
>CAIOFO010000065.1 GCA_903857685.1 uncultured Alphaproteobacteria bacterium | reverse complement strand
TCGAGCAGACGTTGCAGATTGTCCATCGAGACCTGTGTTCTGCCGAAGCTGGCAAAGGCCGAGACGACGCCACTAAGCGGCCCGATGGTGAACAGGATGGCCGCGAGCAGTTTCATGATGGTGAGGGAATCGACGCCGGCGAGGATCGGCAGCAACAATGCCGCAGCCGCGATGGTGAGGTACTGGAACAGATCCGTGGCCATGTTGCCCAGGCTGGAGACTCGGGATTCGGCAACGGCCTCATGTAACTGCTGCTCATTGACGTTGCGGATTTGCTGCCGGTAGTCGGCCTCCTTGGCGCGCGACAGCCGCAATTCCTTGTAACCCAGTAGATAGGCCAGGTGGTGGGAGTTGTTGGTGTTGTTCAACTGGTCCAGGCGCCGCCTCCGCTCTGTGTTCGTGCGCTCGAAATGCCAGTGCACCTGCACGCCCACCAGGCTGATGAGGAGTGCGGACACAAGCCCGATCCATGACAACCAGCCGATATAGACGAAGTTGAAGATCAGGGTGACGAGGGCGTTGGCGAAGCCCAGCATGACGAAATAGGCGTCGGAAACCACCGCGATCGTGTGGGTCAGGTGGTAATGCAATTGGGCAGGTTGTTCCCGCTCGATGAAGCGGAGATTGGCGCCGCCGATCCGGTCGAGCAGTGCGTTGCGCAAGCGCATGGCGAGCAGTGTGGCCACCTGACGCCCGCGCACGCTGGAGAAATAATCCGCGCCCAGAATGGCGGCGATCAACAGCAGGATGCCGGCCAGATGATGCAGCCCCAGGCCGTCTCGTCCGGCGGAAGCCACGGTCGTGACCAGAGCGAGGAACGAGCTGCGGGCAATGCCGGACACCAGGGAGGCCGTCAGCAGAAAGGGCCATTGTTGACGATCCTCGGGCGCGGTCACGGAGCGCAGGGCTTTGGCGAGTTTGATCACGGTTGGAATCCCGATCTGGTTGAAGGGCGGGGAAGCCCGCTACAGCGTTCCGAAGTCCGGAACAAATCGGCCGACTCTATCCGATCCCTGACATCCCAGGCCAACACGTCTCGGTACAGGCTGATGTGATGGGCCGGGTGACGCCGGGCGATGGCCGCGGCGGGGTGATCGCCATGAAATGGCGATTCGAGGTAGGTGGTTTCGTCGAGTTGATCGATTTGCATGATCTCCATGGATTCGCCGTAGAAATTCGGGTTCACCTGAACCGGCCGCAACCAGGTGTCGCCGTGGCGGAAAACGGCCCCCGCCGCTCTCGGCTGGGGCCGGCGAGCCCGGGATGCATGAACCAGCGTGTTGATGGGGTGAGCCGTCCAGTGGCTGGCATTCAGGTCAAATGACCAGAACACGCCCAGGTGGCGTTCACTCGTGTCGTTTTCTCGCAGCGAAGTCATCAGCCACCAACGATCTCCATGAAAAAACACCACGCTGTCCGCGGCGTCCAGGCCATCGCGCAGGCGCGCCACCCTGCGCCAGCGATCCGGAAACCGTTCGCAAAGGTAGAGATCGATGCACCGACCCCGATGGGTTTCCGGAATCATGTA
>CAIOFO010000064.1 GCA_903857685.1 uncultured Alphaproteobacteria bacterium | reverse complement strand
TGGCCCATGAGCCGGATATTTCTCATTTGGATGGAAGAGTAAAGATTTGCTTCCTTCACAATGCAGAAGAATCTGCCAAGCGCGGCGGAACGATATTCGATAAAATCGCGCGCCGCATCCGTCTTCTGTATAGGCTTAGGAAGGCACTAAAGACAATCGCGCCAGACGCGGTGGTGATCGGCTTTCTTGAACCCAGTGCCCAATATCTCTGGAACGTCCGCCTGCTGGGCGGTCCGCCCTATATTGTGTCGCTGCACGCCTATGAGTCGATTTATTTTGCTGATTTTTACAAAAGCCGATTGCGGCGCTGGATAGAGGAAAGGATATTAGGGGCCGCTTGTCGCGCGGCCGATTGGGTCACTGTACCCTCCGAAGGCTGCAGCCGGGATTTGGTCTCGCATTTTGCCGTACCGGCCGCCAAAATTCGCGTCGTACAAAATCCCGTCAATCTGGCAGAAATAAGCCGGCTAGCTGGCGTGCCATTCAAGCCCGTCGAAGTTGCAAGCGGCAGGTCAATTTTTGTACAGGCGGCGCGCCTGGTCAAGCAGAAGAACCACAAACTCTTGATTGAGGCTTGCGTGCAACTGCGCGCCAAGCACGACGATTTCATCGTGTTTTGCTGTGGCGAGGGATCAGAGCGGCCAGTGCTGGAGGCCCTGATTATGAATGCAGGGCTGGAAAATCACATTCGGTTGCTCGGCCATTTGAATAATCCCTACGCTTTGATGGCCCAAGCGCGCGGTGTGCTGCTCACGTCCGAATATGAGAGTTTCGGGCTTGTGCTGGTAGAAGCCATGATTTGTGGGGCGCCACCGATTGCCACTGATTGCAATTCGGGCCCCGATGAGGTGCTGAGCGACGGCGCAGGGCTGCTGGTTCCACGTAATGCACCGATGGAATTTTCCGATGCAATGCTGCGCCTGATTCAGGACGATGAATTGCATGACGATCTGCGTAAACGCTGCGAAACGAAGGCCGCTCAATATGGGATAGACAACATTGTTCCGATGTGGCTTTCGCTACTCGCGGAAGTCCGGATCTAAGGGTTAAGGAACCGGCACTGAATTCCCGAAGAACTGGGTGCCGTGCGGATCAATCTGGAAGCGCACGCAGCGCCGCGGCCCTACAGCTTTCTCGAATCGGGCGCGCATTTTCGGCGGTACGACCATCAGGAGGAAGCCGCCGCCGCCGGCGCCGCATAGCTTGCCACCCAGAGCGCCATTCGTTCGGCAGAATTCATAAAGTTCGTCGATCTCGTTCATGGTGACGCTGGCGGCCAGCTTCTTCTTGATGATCCAGGATTGATGCAACATTTCCGCGATGCGGGAAGGAAGCATGGCTACATCATCGCGTGATTCCAGTACGGCCTGGGCTTCGTCCACCAGGTTGAGCAGATCGCCCAGTTCCCCGTCGATCTTGCGGGCCGTTGTGTTCTCCATCTGTTGTGTCACGATCTGTGTGGCGCGGCGCTTGATGCCGGTGAATACCAGCACCATGCAGTCGGTGAGGGTCTTCAGTGCCACGCCGGAAATATTGATCGGCGTGATGCGGTAATTGTCGCCAGAAAAATCGAAGCGGTTGATGCCGCCGAAAGTGGCATGAAGCTGGTCCTGGACGCCGACGTTTTCCATCAGCAATTTCTGTTCCGTGAAAATCGCCTCGCGCGCCAGCTCCATGCGGTTGCGCGGGATACCCATGAGATTGGACATCAAGTTGATGAAGCCGACGGTGAAGGCCGAAGAACTGCCCAGGCCGGCGGATGCCGGCATGTCGGCCTGGATCGAGAAGTCCGTGGGTTCGTCCCAGCCATATTGCTTGAGAATTGCGCGCACCACTGGATGCTCGATCTCATCCACCGTTTCGGCCTGTTCGAGTTTGGAATAGCTCAGGCGGTATCGGTAATCGACGTAACCGCCGAGCTTCAGGGCGCTGATGTAAATATACTTGTCGATGGCGAAGCCGATGACCGCGCCGGGCGAGCGCTGGAAATAGGCGGGATAGTCGGTACCGCCGCCGAACAGGCTGACGCGCAGGGGGGTCTTCGTGGTGCAGATCATCCCGGTTTCTTTCTCACACGCGCTTCTTGAGGTCGTCAGCCAGCAGGCGGATACCTTCGTCCAGGCTGACGCGTGGCGTCCAGCCTGTCTTTGAGAGGAATTTGCCGCTGTCCAGGACCTTGCGACTGGTGCCGGTGAAGGTGCCGCTGGGATAGATGATTTTGGCATCCCAATCCAGCACCCTTATAATGGCGTCCGCTGTCTCGCCGATGGTAATCGGCCGGTTGGCGGCGCAATTGAGAACGGTGTTTTCGAACGCGCTGTCGGCGGCCAGGATTGCCTCGATCTGGTCGTCCACATAAAGGCATTCGCGCACTGTGTCTGGCGCACCCCAGACCGAAAATTCCTTCTTGTCATCGCGCTGTTCCTGGATGGCGCGGGCGACCATGCCGCCGAAAAAATGGGACCGGTCCGGCGCCAGGTGATCGTGAGGGCCATAGAGCGTGGCGAGCACGCAATGCAGCCATTTCAAACCATACTGCGTGCCATAGACTTCCGAGCCGCGGGCCAGCGCCATCTTTGCCAGGCCATAGGCGCGCACGGATTCGTGCAGCGGCCCGATGCCGAACAGGCTTTCGTCCATCGGGGTGTCCCGTTCGGGGTAGGTGCAGGAACTGCCAGTGGAAATCAATTTGGCCTGGGGCTGATGCTTGGCCCAGGCTTCCACCACATTGGTGTGGATACGCAGATTGGTGTCGAACAGGGTCGCAGGAATCTTGTATTGGATTTCGCCGGTGCGCTGAAAAGTGACGAGGTGAAAAATGCGCCCGGCTTTGGGCGCCTTCTCAAGCAGCCGCAGCACCGTGTCGCGGTCCCGCAGGTCGCCATCGGCGCGCATAATGGCCGTAAAGGGAATTTTGCGCGCCTCAAAATAACGGCGCAAATTCCGGCCGACAAAGCCGTCACCGCCGATGATGATGTTGGTTTCAGAGGGCATGGCGGTACCAGGCAATGGTGGGCGCAAGGCCTTCGGCCAGAGTGGCGAAGCTTGTCATGGCGAAATCGGCCATAAGGCGGTCATTGCGGCAACGGCGATGCGCCACGGCGCTGGTCGCCGCGCCCTGAGCCACGATCTCGCGTTTGCTGCCGGTCAATTCCAGCACCGCTTCCGCCAGCTGCCGCACGCTGCTGTTCCTGCCGCTGCCCAGATTGTAGGCGCCGCTGCGGCCGCGCCAGGGCAGGCTGCGGCGGAAGACTTCGCAGACATCGTCAATATAGATGAAGTCGCGGCTGGCCTCGGGATTGCCGCGCACGGCGAAGGGGCCGATCGAGGTCAGGGCCCGGATGACAAAGGCCGGCACCACATGGGCCTTGTTTTCTTCCAGGCTGTCGAAGGGCCCATAGGGGTTGGTCAGCCGGAATGCAACGGTGTTGATGCCGCTCTTCTCCGCGAACAGGCGGGCATAAACCTCGCCGATGCGCTTGGACCAGCCATACATCAATTCGCCCGGATGGGGATCGCGGTTCAGGTCGAGCGGCGCGGCATCGTCAAAATTGGCGTCGGCGGCGGGATAGACGGCGATGGAACTTGCGGAGCGCACTTCCGTGATGCCGCTGCGGACGCAGAATTCATAGACCTTATTTGCGATCTCGACATTGCGGAGCAGTATCTCAGCCTGGCCGGCAGCGAAATTGGCCGCGTCATAGCGATAGGCGGCGACATTGATGACGATAGTGTCCGGCGCGGCCTTGAGTGCGGCCAGTTCGTCAAAGCGGTGGCCCGGCAAGCCCTCGACAGCCGCACCCGAGACGCTGACCGGCACGATCCTGGCGACATGGGGCTTCAGACAACGCACCAAATTGCGGCCGATAAAGCCGCTGGCGCCCATGATGATAACGCTGTCAGGCGTATTGATCATAATTGGTCTTGTCGATGACAACCGGATCGGGCACCGGCACGATAAAGGCGCCGCCGCCCATGATATAGTCGCGTTTCTTTTTCAGGAATTCGCCGAGGAAATTCCAGGGCAGGATCAGATAGGCGTCCGGCACCGGCGCCGTCATCTCGTCGATGATGGGAATGCGCGCGCCCGGAATGATCTTGCCGATCTTGAGCGCATTGCGTTCCACCGAATAGGGCACCAAATCGGTGGTGATCTTGAAGGAGTTGAGGGTCGTGGCGCCCTTGGCCGGCGCACCGAAGGCGAACACGGTTTTGCCCATGGCCTTATAGTCCTTGAGGATGCCCAGCAGCTTGTCCTTGAT
>CAIOFO010000063.1 GCA_903857685.1 uncultured Alphaproteobacteria bacterium | reverse complement strand
GACCCGGTCAATATCCTGCGCATCTTCCAGATCGCCGACGCCAAGCAGGTGGACATCCATCCCGATGCGCTGCGCACCATCACGCGCTCGCTCGACCTGATCAACGACAAGCTGCGCGAAAATCCCGAGGCCAACACCGCCTTCCTGGGCATGCTGACCTCGCGGCAGAATCCCGAACGGGCGCTGCGCCTGATGAACGAGGCGGGGGTGCTGGGCCGCTTCATTCCCGAGTTCGGCCATGCCGTGGGGCTGATGCAGTTCAACATGTACCACCATTACACGGTGGACGAGCATTTGATCCGCGCCGTCGGCAATGTCGCCGCCATCGAGCGCGGCGAGCACAAGGACGACAATCCGCTCGCCAGCGAGGTCGTCAAGCGCATCCAGTCGCGCGCCGTGCTCTATTGCGCCGTGCTGCTGCACGACATGGCCAAGGGGCTGCCGGGCGACCATAGCGATGTCGGCGCCGAGATCGCGCGCAGCCTGTGCCCGCGCCTCGGCATGTCGCCCGCCGACACCCAGGCCGTGGCCTGGCTGGTGAAAAATCATCTGGTGATGAGCGACATCGCCCAGCGCCGCGATGTTTCCGATCCCCAGACGGTGCGCGATTTCGTGGCACAGGTGCAGTCGCCCGAAATGCTGCGCCTGATCCTGATCCTCACCGTTGCCGATATCCGCGCCGTGGGGCCCGGCGTGTGGAATGGCTGGAAAGGCCAGCTGCTGCGCGAACTATATTATGCCGCCGATACCATGATGACGGGCGGCGACCAGCTGCCCGGCCGCGGCGCGCGGGTGGCATCGGCCAAGGCGGCGCTGGCGGAGCGGCTTGCCGATTTCACGCCGGAGCAGCGCGAGCGGGCGCTGTCGCGCCATTACGACAATTACTGGCTGGCGTTCGAAACCGACGAGCAGGAACGCCATGCCCGCTCCATCGCCAAGGCCGACGCGACGGGCGAGCTGCTGTGCCTGGAGGCGCTGACCAGCAAATTCCGCGCCATCACCGAGGTGATGCTCTACACCCCGGACCATGCCGGCCTGTTCTCGCAATTCGCCGGCGCCATCGCCATGTCGGGCGGCTCGATCGTGGACGCCAAGGTCTTCACCACCACCGACGGTTTCGCGCTGGATGTGTTCTCGGTGCAGGATGCCGAGGGCGAGGCCTTTGGCGACAGCGAGCGGCTGGCACGGCTGCGCCAGACCATCGCCAAGACGCTGCGCGGCGAAATCTGGCCCCGGCGCGAGCTGATGGCGAGGAGGCCGCTCAAGAGCAAGGCCAGCGCCTTCAATATCCGGCCCAAGGTGCTGCTCGACAATGAAGCCTCGCGCATCGCCACCGTGGTCGAGGTGGAATGCCTGGACCGGCCGGGCCTGCTTTATGACGTCACCCAGGCGCTGTTCGAATCCGGCCTGTCCATCGCCACCGCCATGGTGGCGACCTATGGCGAGCGGGCGGTGGACGTTTTCTATGTCCGCGACGGCTTCGGCCACAAGATCATCCATCCCGAGCGGCTGGCCGCCATCGAGGCGCGGCTGAACACCGCCCTGGCGGGCCGCCCCGAGCCGGTGCCGCTCTAGTGGGGCCGCTCTGAAAACTTGAAGCGACGCGCCGGGACGGGCATAACCCGCCCCATATTCGTCCCTTGGGATTTTCATGACCGCCTCGCACAAACCCCTGGTTCTTTCCGGCATGCAGCCCACCAACACGCTGCATCTGGGCAATTATCTGGGCGCGCTGAAGAATTGGGTGAAGATGCAGGAGCAGATGCCCTGCCTGTTCTGCGTGGTGGACATGCATGCCATCACCGGCGAGGCCGGTTACGGCAAGCCCGGCGAACTGGCGCAGGCCACCCGCGAAGTGGCGGCGGCCTATATCGCCGGCGGCGTGGACGCCGGCCGCACGCCCATCTTCAACCAGGGCCAGGTGCCGGAACATGCCGAGCTGGCCTGGATCTTCAACTGCGTGGCGCGGCTGGGCTGGCTGGACCGCATGACCCAGTTCAAGGAAAAATCCGGCAAGCACAAGGAACGCGCCAGCGTGGGGCTTTACACCTATCCCGTGCTGATGGCCGCCGACATCCTGGTCTACAAGGCGACGCATGTGCCGGTGGGCGAGGACCAGAAACAGCATCTGGAACTGGCACGCGACATTGCGCAGAAATTCAACAATGATTTCGGCGCCCCGGATTTCTTTCCCCAACCCGAGCCGGTGATCACCGGCACGGCGACGCGGGTGATGAGCCTTCGCGACGGCACCAAGAAAATGTCCAAGTCGGACGAGAGCGATGCCAGCCGCATCAACCTCACCGACGATGCCGATGCCATTGCGGGCAAGATCCGCCGCGCCAAGACCGATCCGCTGCCGCTGCCGATGTCGAAGGAAGAACTGGCGGGGCGGCCGGAGGCGGAGAATCTTCTCAACATCTATGCCGCCCTGGCGGACCAGGACCGCGATGCGGTGATCGCCCAGTTCGCGGGTCAGCAATTTTCAAGCTTCAAGAATGCGCTGGCGGAATTGACCGTCGCCAAGCTGGAGCCGATGGCCGTGGAAATGCGCCGCCTGCTGGCCGACCCGGCGGAGATTGACCGGATTCTCAAATCCGGGGCGCAGAAGGCCCGCGCCATCGCCACCCCGGTGATGGCCGAAGTGAAGAAGCGGGTAGGATTTATCAGTTGAAAAACGTTCTGGTCACCGGCGCGGCGAAACGGTTGGGACGGGCGATCGTTCTGGATCTGGCCGGCGCGGGATGGAACGTGGCGCTGCACTATCACAGTTCGGCCGGGGATGCGGAACAGACCGCCGCCGAGGCGCGGGCGCTGGGCGTGAAAGCCGCCACCCTGAAAGCCGACCTGTCGAAGGAAGAAGACACCGCCGCGCTGGTGGGGCGCGCGGCCGGGGAACTGGGCCCCCTCACCGCTTTGGTCAATTCGGCCTCGCTGTTCGAAGGCGATGACTGGAAAAGCGCGACCCGCGCCAGCTGGGATGCGCATATGGAGACCAATTTGCGCGCGCCTTTCCTGCTGTCGCAGAAATTCGCGGGCCAGCTTCCGGCGAACGAGCAGGGCAACATCATCAACATCATCGACCAGCGCGTCCTGAAACCGACGCCGCAGTTCATCTCCTATAGCCTGTCCAAGGCGGGGCTTTACTGGCTCACCACCACTCTTGCGCAGGCGCTGGGTCCGAAGATCCGCGTCAACGCCATCGGCCCCGGCCCCACCATTCGCAATGCCCGCCAGTCGGAAGCCGACTTCGCCCGCCAACGCGACGCCACCGTGCTGGGCCATGGCGCGGAGCCCGCCGATGTCGCCGCCGCCATCCGCTATCTGCTCGGCGCCCCGGCGGTCACCGGCCAGATGATCGCAGTGGATGGCGGCCAGCATCTGATCTGGCAGACCCCGGATGTGCGGGTGACGGAATGAAAAAATCCGAACCACTGATCATTGCCGATGCCGCCAAGGCCATCCGCCATGTCTTTATCCGTAATCTGGAACTCCTGGCCCATATCGGCGTCTACCATCACGAAGAAGGCAAGATGCAGCCAGTGCGCTTTAACGTGGATTTGGGCGTGCTGGACGATGCGGACCTCCAGGACCGGCTGGAAAAGGTGGTGGATTACGGCGTGATCGAAGGGCGCATCAGGGCGATCATCGCCGAGGGCCATGTCCGCCTGGCCGAAACCCTGGCCGAGCGCATCGCGGCGGCCTGTTTTGAGGATTCCCGCGTCATCAGCGTGCGGGTGCGGGTGGAAAAGCTGCATGCCCTGGCCGGGGCGGAGAGCGCAGGGGTGGAGATTGAGCGCACCCGTTGACTGCCGCTTGGCGCTCGCTGCACCTCGGCAACGCCGCCTGCGCCCCTGCTACGCTGCCGCTCGGGGCTTGGCGGCGGGCGTTGAGATAGAACGCACCCGCTAATATATAAAGGCGCATGGCTTCCGAACCCCGCACCGGCGCTGCACGCATTGCCGCATATTTGAAAACCCTGCCGGACGCGCCGGGCGTCTACCGCATGCTGAATGCGGCGGGCGATGTGCTCTATGTCGGCAAGGCCAAGAGCCTGAAGAAGCGCGTGAGTTCCTATGCCCTGCGGGGCGGCCACAATGACCGCATCACGCGCATGATCCTTGAAACCGCGGAGATGCTGTTCGTCACTACCGCCTCGGAGACCGAGGCGCTGCTGCTGGAGAGCAATCTCATCAAGCAGCTGAAGCCGCGTTACAATGTCTCCTATCGCGACGACAAGAGCTTTCCCAATATCCTGCTGCGCCAGGATCATCCTTTTCCGCAGCTGCTGAAACATCGCGGCGCCCGCACCGCCAAGGGCACTTACTTCGGGCCCTTCGCCAGCGCCGGGGCGGTGGCGCGCACCCTCAACACGCTGCAGCGCGCCTTTCTGCTGCGCTCCTGCTCGGACTCGGTGTTCGCGGCCCGCACCCGCCCCTGCCTGCTGTTCCAGATCAAGCGCTGCAGCGCGCCCTGCGTCGGGCGGGTGGACGAAGCGGCCTATCGCGAGCTGGTGGTGGAGACGGAAGATTTCCTGCACGGCAAAAGCCGCAATGTGCAGAACCGGCTGGTAAGCGAAATGACCGCCGCCTCCGAGGCTCTGGATTTCGAGGCGGCGGCGCGGTTGCGCGACCGGGTCAAGGCGATGAGCCAGATCCAGGCCAGCCAGGGCATCAATCCCGCCACCTTCGAGGAAGCCGATCTGTTCGCCGCCTATAGCGAAGGCGGCCAGGCCTGCATCCAGGTGTTCTTTTTCCGCGCCGGACAGAATTGGGGCAACCGCCCTTATTTCCCGAAGCAGCCCTTCGACATGGAATTGCCGGAGATGCTGGGCTCCTTTGTCGGCCAGTTTTACGATGAGCGCCCCGCTCCCAAGCTCATTCTTCTGTCGGAAGAGGTGCCGGACGCGGCGCTGCTGGCCGAGGCGCTGTCCCTGCGCGCCGGCTTCAAGGTGGAAGTCTTGCGGCCCCAGCGCGGCGAGAAGCGCGAGATCATGGAACGCGCCCGCACCAATGCGCGCGAACAGCTGGGCCGCCGCATGGCGGAGAACAGCGCCCAGCGCCAGTTGCTGGACGGCGTGGCGGAGGCTTTCGGGCTGGACGCGCCACCGCGCCGCATCGAGGTCTATGACAATTCCCACATTCAGGGGGCGCATGCGGTGGGCGCCTTCATCGTTGCAGGGCCGGACGGCTTCGAGAAAAACCAGTACCGGAAATTCAACATCAAGTCGGAAGAGCTCACGCCCGGCGATGATTACGCCATGATGCGCGAGGTTCTCACCCGCCGCTTCGCCCGGCTGGTGAAGGAAGAGGCGGAGCCGCCTGAAACCGCACGCTGGCAGCGTCCCGACCTGGTGCTGATTGACGGCGGCCCGGGCCAGCTTTCCATCGCGGCCCAGGTTTTCGCCGATCTGGGAGTCGAGGATGTGGCGCTGGTCGGCATTTCCAAGGGCCCCGACCGCGATGCCGGGCGGGAACATTTCTACATTCCCGGCCGGGAGCCGTTCCGCCTCGATCTCAAGAGCCCGGTTCTGTACTATCTGCAACGGTTGCGGGACGAGGCGCACCGTTTTGCCATCGGCAGTCACCGCAAGAAGCGCAGCGCCGCCATCGGCGCCAATCCCCTGGATGAGGTCGCTGGCGTCGGCGCGGGCCGCAAGCGTGCGCTGTTGCAGCATTTCGGCTCGGCCCGCGCCGTGGCGGCGGCCAGCCTGACCGATCTTGAGACCGTGACCGGGGTCAGCAGTACGCTGGCGAAGAAAATCTACGACTTCTTCCATTCCGGCAGCTAAAGTGCCCGGCATGTTCGCCCTTCCCAATGCCATCACCATGCTGCGCATTCTGCTGGTGCCCGTCTTCGCCATCGCCTTTGTGATGCCGGGCGATGCGGCCCGCATTGTCGCCTTTCTGGTGTTCGCGCTGGCGGGCATAAGCGACTGGCTGGATGGCTTTGCCGCCCGCAAGCTCAATGCCGGTTCGGATTTCGGCCGCATGCTGGACCCGATCGCCGACAAGGTGCTGGTGGCGGTGGCGCTGATGATGCTGGTGGCGGAAGGCACCTTCGCCCGGCCCACCACCGGCACCCTCAGCCTGCTCAGGCTGGTGCCGGCGCTGATCATCCTGTCGCGCGAAATCCTGGTCTCGGGCCTGCGCGAATTTCTCGCCGGCACACGGGTGAGCGTTCCGGTCACCGCCATCGCCAAATTCAAGACCGCGGTGCAGATGCTGGCGATCAGCGCCATGATCCTGACGCCGCTGGCAGACAAGTTCGCGCCGGGCATCCCGTCGCTGACCTATGCCTTTATCGCTTATATTCTTCTCTGGGTGGCGGCGGCGCTGACCGTCTATACCGGCGTGATCTATTTCAAGAACGGCATGGCGCATATCCGTCCGGGGCCGACGCCGCCCGCCTAGGCGTTGACGGTGACGCCGCGCACTTCATCGGCGTACGCCGTCATCAGGGTCTCGGTGAGCGGGCCCGGCTTGAAGCGGTAAGGCCCGATCTCGCTCACCGGCGTGACTTCCGCCGCCGAGCCGGTGAGAAAACATTCCGCAAAGTCCGTCAGTTCTTCCGGCTTGATATGCCGTTCAATCACGGCAACGCCGCGCCCCTTGGCGATGGCGATCACCGACTGGCGGGTGATGCCGTTGAGGAAACAATCGGGGATTGGCGTGTGCAGCACGCCGTCCTTGACGAAGAAGATATTCGCGCCGGTCGCTTCGGCGACATAGCCGCGATAGTCCAGCATCATGGCGTCGGCATAGCCATTGGCTTCAGCCACATGCTTGGACAGGGTGCAGATCATGTAGAGGCCCGCCGCCTTGGCATGCACCGGTTCGGTCTCGGCGGAAGGGCGGCGCCATTTGGAAATCTCAAGCCGGATGCCCTTGAGCTTTTCCGCCGGGCTGAAATAGGACGGCCAGGGCCAGCAGGCGATGGCGACATGGATTTTGGTGTTCTGGGCCGAGACCGCCATCATCTCGCTGCCGCGGAAAACCACCGGGCGGATGTAACCGTCCTTGATGCCCTGCACTTCGGCGGCGGCAATGCAGGCGGCATTGATTTCATCCTGGGTGAAGGGAATTTTCATGCCCAGGGTTTCGGCCGACATGAATAGCCGCGCCGTATGTTCCTTCAGCTTGTAGATGCGGCCGTTATAGATGCGCTCGCCCTCGAACACGCTGGAGGCGTAATGCAGGCCATGGGTCAGGACATGGGTCTGGGCAGATTTCCAGGGCACCAGCTTGCCGTCATACCAGAGGCTGCCGTCGCGTTGGTCGAAAGGGATTGTATCTGCCATGACATTTCCTGTTTCGGGACCCCGATTTCCGGGGCTTTTCTGGCGGGCCTTGCCCGTGGCCTATCCGGGCCTTAGGTATTGCAGCATGGCGGACGCAAAAACCGCAAGACCCAAGGGCCGTTTTGTGGGCGGGCAGACCGTATAGCTGCCATGACCGCTGCGAAGCCCTCCCTGAACGACCCCCATTTGCTGGTCGTGGACGATGACGAGCGGCTGCGCGCCCTTTTGACCCGCTATCTGTCGGGCAACGGCTTTCGCGTCAGCGCCGCGCCCGGCGCCTCCGAAGCGCGCGCCCTGATGAAAAGCATGGCCTTCGACCTGCTGATCCTGGACGTGATGATGCCTGGGGAATCCGGGCTCGATCTTGCCGGTTCGGTGCGCGGGTCTTCCCAGGTTCCCATCCTGATGCTGACGGCGCGCGGCGATCCGTCCGACCGCATCGCCGGACTGGAGCTGGGGGTGGATGATTATCTGCCCAAGCCGTTCGAGCCGCGCGAATTGCTCTTGCGGGTTTCCGCCTTGCTGCGCCGCGCAGCGCCGGTGGCACGGACCGCATCAGGCACCGTGCGGATGGGAGCGGCGCTCTACGATCCCGACGGCGCGCGGCTGACCAAGGGCGGCAAGCCGGTCAAGCTGACCAGCGGCGAGGCCGCGCTGCTGCAACTCTTTGCCGCCAATGCCGGCCATCCCTTTTCCCGCAGCGATCTGTGCACCCGGCTGGGCGTGACGCTGGAACGTTCGATTGACGTGCAGGTGACCCGCCTGCGCCGCAAGATCGAGGACGATCCCAAGCTGCCGCTTTATCTGCAGACGGTGCGCGGCATCGGTTATGTCCTGGTGCCCGATCATGGCTAGCCCCTCCCAATTCATCAAGCGCTTCCTGCCGCGCGGGCTGTTCGGCCGCTCGCTGATCATCATCGTGGCGCCGATGGTGCTGCTGCAGGGCGTCGTCACCTATGTGTTCTTCGAGCGCGACCTCGACACCACCACGCGGCGGCTGGCGCGCGATGTCGCCGGCGATGTCGCGCTGCTGGTCACGCTGGAGGATTCCACGCCGGCGCTGGAACGCGATGCCCTGCGCAAGCTGTCGGCGCGGCAATTACGCTACCAGATCACCTTTCATGACGGGGACAGGATCGCACCCACCACCGCGCATTCCAGCAACACGATTGACGTGGCGCTGGATGACATTATCGCCAGCCGGGTCGGTTCCGATCGCCATTTCAGCACCAGCCGCATCGGCGAGGATTTCGACATCAAGGTGGAAACCCATGACGGGGTGCTGGAGGTTGTGGCGCCGCGCGACCGCGTCACCGTGGCGGGGCCGGACATTTTCATTCTCTGGATGGTGGGTTCGGCGCTGATCCTGCTGGCCATCGCCATCCTGTTCCTGCGCAACCAGGTGCGGCCGATCGAGCGGTTGGCCCGCGCCGCCGAAAGCTTCGGCAAGGGCAGGCCTGTGCCGGACTTCAAGCCTTATGGCGCCACCGAAGTGCGCCGCGCCGCCCAGGCCTTCCTCACCATGCGCGAACGCATCGAGCGCCATGTCAACCAGCGCACCGAAATGCTGGCGGGCGTCAGCCATGACATCAAGACGCCGCTGACCCGCATGAAGCTGGCGCTGGCAATGATGGAAAACAGCAAGGACCACGCCGAACTCAGCGCCGACATTGCCGAGATGGAGCACATGCTCGACGATTATCTTGCCTTTGCGCGCGGCGAAGGCGGCGAGGCGGCGGTGGACGCCGATCTGGCCGAACTGGTGCGCGATACCGGGGCCGCGGCGGCCAAGGCCAGGGAGGGCCGCGATGTGACCGTCAGCGGCCCGGACCATTTCATACTCAACGTCAAGCGCGCCGCGCTGCGCCGCTGTATCACCAATCTGGTGGACAACGCCCTGAAGGCGGGCAGCACGGTGGAAGTGGTCTTGTCGCGGGACGACCGCTTTGCCGAAATCGCGGTGGAGGATGACGGCCCCGGCATTGCGGAAAGCCGGCGGGAAGAGGCGTTCCGGCCATTTCACCGCCTCGATGAGGGCCGCAATCTGCAGTCCGGAGGATCAGGGCTGGGCCTCTCCATCGCCCGCGACATCGCCCGCGCCCATGGCGGGGATATTGTGCTCGGCAAGAGTTCGCTGGGCGGGCTGAAGGCGACGATCAGGCTGCCGCTTTAACGAAGCGCTTTGGCGCGTTGGCGCGCGGCATGGACGGCGCGCTTGATCAGCGCGGCCAAGCCATCCTTGGCCATCAATATTTGCAATGCGACTTCAGTGGTGCCGCCGGGGCTGGTGACCGCCTCGCGCAGGGCGGCCGCCGGCGATTTGTCCGCCGCCAGCAAGGCGCCCGCACCGGAAACGGTGGCGCGGGCCAGTTTTTCCGCCTGCGCTCGTGGCAAGCCTTCGGCGATGCCCGCTTCGGTCAGGGCTTCCGCCATCAGGAACAGATAGGCCGGTCCCGAACCCGACAGGGCCGTGACGCTGTCGATCAAGTCTTCCTTGTCCACCCACACAGTTTCGCCCAGCGCCGAGAGCAGGCGATCGGCCTGACGGCGATCCGCGGCGGTCGTGCCTTTGGCGGCATAAAGGCCCGTGATGCCCTGCCCGATGGCGCCCGGCGTGTTGGGCATGGCGCGGACGATGCGCGCCTTGCTGCCCCAGGACTTGAACAAAAATCCTGTGTCGGTGCCCGCCGCGATGGAAATCATCAGCGCGCCGCGCCTTGCGAAATCCGCCAGCACGGGTGCATCGCCTTTCAGGATCTGCGGCTTGATCGCCACCACACAGGCGGCGAGTTTCTTCGCGTTGACCGCCGCCGGCGTGGTGACCAGCGTCATCTTTTTGGCTTTGGCGAGGGATTTGAGCGCGGCGGAGGGCTTGGGTTCGACCACAATCACCGGGCCGACGCCCTTGGCGATCCAACCATTCAATAGCGCCGAGCCCATCCGGCCGGCACCAATCAGAAGAATAGTCACGCGCGCCCCGCGCACTCCAGCACGGCGGCGTCCACGGCATCCTTTGCGCTTTTGCCGCCCCACAGCACAAACTGGAACGCCGGATAATAATGCTCGCAGGCTTCCAAAGCGAGGTTGAGCAGCGCCTCGCATTGCGACGGGCTGGCCTCGGCGCCGGGAAAGATCATGGCATGGCGGAAGACAATGGTGCCGTCTTCGTGCCAGAGGTCGAAATGGCCGATCCACAGCCGCGCATTCACATACATCAACAGGTCGGCGACATTCTGGCGCTGCACGCCTTCGGTGATGCGCATGTCGAAGGTGGAAGACAGATGCAGGGATTTCAGGTCGTCGCGCCAGGTGAAGCTGAAATGATGGTCGCTCCACTTGCCCGCCACCGACAGGTTGAGTTCGTCCCGGCCGGAGCGCTCAAAGGCCCAGCCATTGTCCTCGACCGTGCGTTCCAGCATGTCGATGGGATGGGGGGCGAGATTGAAATCGTCTTGCTGGATGGAAGGCATACCGGGGAGCAACCTCTGGCGAAATACAAAACGAAGCAGTTGCGACCCAAACTGGCACAAGATTTTGTGGCGGCACAAGAGTCCGGGAGTCCCCGTCCCGCCTTGCGAAAAAGATTCCACAGCTTTGGGAGTCAGCTCCGGCCGCTGTGGATTCGTTCGCAGATTCGCCCACAGACTCGAAAGACGAGTCCGTACTTGGACTTAGCTTTTTCCCCTCAGGGTTTTGAAGCGGCTTCCAAGGCGGCGATCCGGGCGGCCAGGGCTTCGTTCTCGGCACGGGCCTTGGCGGCCATCGCCTTGACCGCCTCAAACTCTTCCCGGGGGACGAAATCCATGTCCGCCACCAGCCGCTCCAGCCGCTGCTTCACGAATGTGTCGATTTCCGTCCGGACGCCCTGGGCCATGCCCGCCGCGTCGGTGAAGGCCTTTGCCAGGCCATCGAGAAAGGGGTTGTCAGTCTGCGCCATGGGATGCTCCTGGCGGCCTATATGGCGGGCGCTGCCGAATACCGCAAGCTTACTTGACTCGGGGGCCGAAGCACCGCGATTTACCCCGGCATGAAGCTGGCCATCCTGCCCTATCCCCATCTGGACCCGGTGCTGCTGCATCTGGGGCCTTTTGCGATCCGCTGGTACGCGCTGGCCTATATCGCCGGGCTGCTGCTGGCCTGGTGGGGGATCCTGCTGACCCTGCGCCGCAAGACCCTGTGGGCCGCCCCGCCCTTCCATGGCAAGCCGCCCGCCACCGAAGACCAGATCGGCGATCTGGTGGTGTGGGCGACCTTCGGCGTGATCCTGGGCGGACGGCTGGGCTGGGACCTGATCTACGGCATCATCCTGTGCAGCGTTTCGCCCGATGCCGATTTCTGCCGCGGCATGCCGATGGCCTTTGTCTCCGATCCCATCAAGCTGATCGCGGCCTGGGAAGGCGGCATGTCGTTCCATGGCGGACTTTTGGGGGTCATCATCGCGGTCTGGCTGTTTGCCCGCCGGCAGAAACTGAGATTCCTGTCGTTGGCCGATTTGTGCTGCGCTTTCGCGCCGGTCGGCCTGTTTTTCGGGCGGCTGGCCAATTTCGTCAATGGCGAGCTCTGGGGCCGCGTCACCACCGTGCCCTGGGCGATGATCTTTCCCCGCGCCGGCGACCTGCCCCGCCATCCCAGCCAACTCTACGAAGCGGCGAGCGAAGGCGTGGCGTTGTTCCTCATCATGCAAATCTGCCTGTGGCTGGGGCTGCATCGCCGGCCGGGGCTGCTCACCGCGATCTTCTTTCTGGGTTACGGCACTTTCCGTTTCATCTGCGAATTTTTCCGCGAGCCGGACGCGCCCTTCCTGGGGCCGGTCAGCATGGGCATGGCGCTTTCGATTCCCATCTGGGTGACGGCGGGCGCGCTGTTCGCCCTTGCCATGCGCAAGCCGGCATGAACGCCCCCTCTTCCGATTCCCTGCAACAGCGCATCGCCGCCTTGATCGCGGCCCAGGGCCCGATCTCGGTGGCGCAATACATGACACTGGCGCTGCATGATGCGGCAGGCGGCTATTACGCCACGCGCCAGCCTTTCGGCGCGGCAGGCGATTTCACGACCGCGCCGGAAATAAGCCAGATGTTCGGCGAGATGCTGGGACTGTGGTGTGTGCAGGTGTGGCACGATCAGGGCCAGCCCAGGCAGAAACGGCTGGTCGAGCTGGGGCCCGGACGCGGCACCATGATGGCCGATGTGCTGCGCGCCGCAAAAGTGGCGCCGGAATTCCTGCTGGGACTTGATGTGGTGCTGGTCGAATCCAGCCCGGTGCTGCAAAAGGTCCAGGCGGAAAAACTCAAGGACAGCGGTGCGGCGATCCGCTGGACCACGCATTTCGACGACAGCATCACCGACCGGCCGCTATTCCTGCTGGCCAATGAATTTTTCGACGCCATGCCGGTGCGCCAATATGTCAAGACCGAACGCGGTTGGTGCGAGCGCCTGGTGGTGGCGAAAAACGGCGAACTGGAATTCGCCCTGGCGCCGATGCCCACACCGCATGCCGCGATCGCCGCAACCAGAGCCGCCGCGCCGGATGGCGGAGTTTATGAAACCGCGCCCGCCAGCACCGCGCTTGCCGAAGCAATCGCGCGCGCCGTGGCTTCAAATGGCGGCGGCGCCTTGCTGGTGGATTACGGCTATGGCGAAAATCTGGGCGCTTACGGCGAAACGCTGCAGGCGGTCGGTGGCCACCGCTTTTCCGACGTGCTGGCGGATCCCGGTGAAAACGACCTGTCGGCGCATGTGGATTTTGCCGCTATCGGCGACGCGGCGCGCCATGGCGGCGCCGCGGTTTATGGACCGCGCGCCCAGGGCGAATTCCTGGCCGATCTGGGAATCACCGGGCGGGCCGAGCAACTGATGAAGAGCAATCCGGCGTCGGCGCAGACTCTGTTCGCGGCGGTGGAACGTTTGATCGGTCCCGACCAGATGGGCAACCTGTTCAAGGCGATGGCTTTCCTGCCACCTTCCGCCGCAAAGCCGCCCGGATTCTGAAGGAATGATTCTGGAATGGACTTGCCTGTTCATCGCGCTGCCAACCTGACCGGACTGCCCGGAATCGCGCACGGCTTTTTCGGGCGCGAGGGCGGGGTGTCGGAAGGGGTCTATGCCAGCCTCAATTGCGGGCCCGGCAGCCGCGATGATCCCGCACGTGTGGCCGAGAATCGCGCCCGCGTGATGGCGGCGCTGGCCCCTGGCGCGCGGCTGGTCACCCTGGCGCAGATCCACAGCCCCAAGGTGCATGCCATCGGGCCGGACTGGGATGGAAGAGCCGAAGGCGACGGCATGGTCACCGCCAGCCCCGGCCTGATCCTGGGCATCCAGACCGCCGACTGCGCCCCGGTGCTGCTGGCCGACGCCAAAGCGGGCGTGATCGGCGCCGCCCATGCCGGCTGGAAGGGCGCGCTCCATGGCGTGCTGGAAGGGGTCATTGCGGCCATGGAAGGGCTGGGCGCCAGGCGGACGGATATCGCCGCCGCCATCGGCCCCTGCATTTGCCAGGACAATTACGAAGTAGGCGCGGATTTCCGGGAGCGCTTTCTGGTCGAGGACCCCGGTAGCGCCGGTTTCTTCGGCCCGGGCGTCCGGCCGGAGCATTTCCGCTTCGACTTGCCCGGATATGCCGCCAGCCGGCTGAGCCGCGCCGGGATCGGCGATATCACCCAATCGGGGCTTTGCACCTACCCCCCGCAGAACGGGTTTTTCTCGTTCCGGCGTACCACCCATCGCCTTGAGCCCGATTATGGGCGGGAAATCTCGGCGATTGTGCTCACAAGGTAACTAGCGACCAAGTGTCCGTTGCAGCGGGTGCAAGGGACCGCTACAAGCCCGACATCAAATCTTCATATTGCGGGGCGCGCACGCATGGCGGATCAGAACGGATCGCGGGGCATGCGCCTGATCACGGGCAATTCCAACCGCGCCCTGGCCGATGCCATCGGCCAATATCTCAAGATCGAGCCGGTCAAGGCGCAGGTGCGCCGCTTCGCCGACATGGAAGTCTTTGTCGAGATCCAGGAAAATGTCCGCGGCGAGGACATGTTCGTGATACAGTCCACCAGCTTTCCCGCCAACGACAATCTGATGGAATTGCTGATCATGATCGACGCGCTGCGCCGGGCGAGCGCGCGGCGCATCACCGCCGTGATCCCCTATTACGGCTATGGCCGCCAGGACCGCAAAGTGGGGCCGCGCACCCCGATTTCGGCCAAGCTGGTGGCCAACATGATCACCGAGGCGGGCGCCAACCGGGTTCTGACCGTCGACCTGCATGCGGGACAGATCCAGGGCTTCTTCGACATTCCCACCGACAATCTGTTCGCCATGCCGGTGATCCAGAAGGACATCGGCGAATATATCGGCGCCAATCCGCCGATGGTGGTGTCGCCCGATGTCGGCGGCGTGGTGCGCGCCCGCGCCCTGGCGCGGCGGCTGGGCACCGGCCTGGCCATCGTGGACAAGCGGCGCGAACAGGCCGGCGAATCCGAAGTGATGAACATCATCGGCGATGTCGAGGGCAAAGCCTGTGTCCTGATCGACGATATCGTCGATTCCGGCGGCACCATCTGCAACGCCGCCGAAGCCCTGCTCAAGAACGGCGCCACCGCCGTCTATGCCTATGCCACCCATGGCGTGCTGTCGGGCGGCGCGGTGGCGCGCATCAAGGCGTCCAAGCTCAAATCCATGGTGGTGACGGATTCCATCGCCGTGACCGCCGATGTGCGCGATTGCCCCAATATCCGCACCATCTCCATCGCGCCGCTGCTGGGCGAGGCGATGCGGCGCATCAACAATGAAGCGAGCGTATCGAGCCTGTTCGACTGACGGGCGGGATAAGGGCGCTGCGCCAGCCGGTTCGCCCCGATTTGGCGGCGGGAATCGGGCGGGTCCCGGGCGGTTGTCTTTGCTTTGGCCATCCGCTAAAAGCCTCGCCTTTCCGGGGTCCCAAAGGGGCTTTGGGCGTTGCTCGAGGATAAAGAAAATGGCGCAAGTTCAAGAACTTAAGGCAGAAGTGCGCGAAGGCACCGGCAAGGGCCCGGCCTACCAAGCGCGCCTCAAGGGCCTGATCCCCGGCATCATCTATGGCGGCAAGGGCACGCCTGAGCCCGTCAATGTCGATTACCGCACCCTGGAGCGCCATGTTGAGGCCGGCTCCTTCCTCACCACCCTTTTCATGCTGGACGTGGCGGGCAAGAAGACCCGCGTCATTCCCCGCCAGCTGCAGCTCGACCCGGTCAGCGACCGCCCGGTGCATGTGGATTTCATGCGCCTGGCCGAAGGCGCCTCGGTCAAGCTTGAGATTCCGGTGCACTTCAAGGGCCAGGGCGAGTCGCCGGGCCTGAAGAAGGGCGGCGTGCTCAACATCGTGCGCCACGAGATGAACGTGATCTGCCCAGCGGACAATATTCCGAGCGCCATCAATGTTGACGTCTCCAAGCTGGACATCAACGAGACAATCCATGTCGCCGACCTGGACCTGCCCAAGGGCGTCAAGCTGCTGATCAAGGGCCGCGACGTGACCATCTGCTCCATCGTGGCGCCGACCAGCGTCATCGAAGAGCAGAAGGCCGCTGCTGCCGCCGCTGCCGCCCCTGTGGTCGAAGCCGCGCCCGTCGAAGGCGCCGCGCCTGCCGCCGGCGCCGCGCCGGCTGCCGGTGCCGCCG
>CAIOFO010000062.1 GCA_903857685.1 uncultured Alphaproteobacteria bacterium | reverse complement strand
CCGCGTCGGCCTTGACCGGATCCAGCGATGCCTTGAGCCCCGTGGAAACCAGGACGCGCACATCGCCCGGTTTGGCATCGGCGATTTTGGCGTTGCTTTCCTGAGCGGCGGCGGCCGAGACGGTCAGCAGCAGCAGCAAAGCGGCCTTCGAAAGCGGGCCGGCAACGATCGTCATGGCTGTCACACCCGGCCTTTGCATCAGCGCGTCATGTTGTTGGCTTTGAGCCCGGCCTCGATCGCCGGCCCCTGCAGAAAGGTGATCAGCTTGTGGGCATCGGCGGCATTGCCCTGGGCGCCGATGCCGGCAGACATGATGACCGGCACCTGCAATTCCTGCGGCACAATGCCGGCATAGCTCCAGCCGCCGGTCAGCGGCAGGATTTCGCTGACCAGGTTGATGACGATGTCATATTGGCCATCGGGCGGCAGCGGGGTGGTGTCGTTGGTGGGGGGCGTGCCCACGATCTTGTCCTTCAGCGCTTCGGCCACATTCAGCTTGGCGAACATGTTGTCCACCGTGGGCTTGGAGGCGCCGATGGCCGCGAAGCCGACCTTGCGGGCGCCCAGAAGCGCAGCTTTCATCGCCGCCGGCGTGCCGATGTCGATTTTCGCCCGCCCCCGGACGCCGATGGCGACCGGGACATGGGCCAGATCGGTGCTGCTGCCCGCAACCATCTTGCCCTTTGAGATCATGTCCGCGATCACATCGGGCGTCAGGATCGCCACATCGAAGGCCTGACCGGCCTCGATCTGGGCCTGCATGCCGCGGGACGCGCCATATTCGACGGTGAAGCTCTTGCCGACCAGCTTTTCCGCCTGGGCGCGCACCGTCTTGAAGGGTTCGCGCAGACCGTTGGAAATGAACAGGCGCATGTCGCCGGGCTTTGCGGTTGCGACTTTCTCCGCATCGCCCTGCGCCAGGGCGGCTCCCGAGTAAAGCAGCGCCACCAGGGGAAGAAATTTCAACACGGCGACGCACGACCGGACGGTTTTGCGAATGGACATCTGCTGTTCTGCCTTCTGTGTTCAAGCGCCCGGCTCATCGCCGGGCAGAGAGGTCGGCGACCGCCCGGCCTTCAAGGCCGAACGGTTGCCGGTTTCTGCTAGTTGCCGGTCACCGTGGCTTTTTCGGGATGGATCACGAAACGTTCGACGCGATCATTCACGAACTCGGCGGTGTAGATGAGATTCGGATTGCGGCAGGCCAGGCCGTGGATCGAACCCGGATTGCCCCAGGCCTTGCCGACATGGCCGAAATAACCCAGCACCTTGCCGCTCAGGTCGATCTTGTAGACGCGGCCGGGATAGATATCGCCCACGAACATGACGTTCTCCTTGGCATTGTAGCAAAGGGCGTCGGGCGTGCCGGGACGCGGCTCCAGGTTCTGCGGCTTGTCGTTGGAATTGTCCACGTCGTACTTGATCGGATACTGGTGTCCCATCAAGGGCTGATACTTCTTGGTGGGCACGTTGAGGATGACTTCCTTGATGAAGTTGCCATCCGTATCGAACACCTGGATACGGCCGTTGCTGCGGTCGGCAACCCAGACATGGTCGTCCTTGTCGATCTGCACATTGTGCACGATGCGGAATTCGCCCGGCTGCGTGCCTTGCTTGCCCCAGGAGCCGATCCAGTTGCCATCCGGATCGAACTTGGCGACGCGCGAATGCACATAGCCGTCGCTGATATAGATATTGCCCTTGGAATCCCAGGCTACGTCGGTCGGCGCGGCAAAGCCGCCTTCTTCCGGCGGACGCTTGCTGCGATCATCCGGATCGCCTTTCCAGTAAGGCGAGCTGGCTTCCGCGCGGCGGCCGAGCACCAGCATCTGCTTGCCGGTGACGCCGTTGAATTCGGTCACCATGTCGGCGCCCTTGTCGACAACCCAGACGTTGCCCTTCTTGTCGACGCGAATGCCGTGACCGTATCCGAAACCGTACATGTTGTGGCCGATTTCGCGGACGAAGTTTCCCTTCTCGTCGAATTCCAGGACCTGGGTGGCATTGCCGCCATAGACGCCGCCGCGCACATCATTGCGGTTGAGAACAAAGACATGGCCCTGGTCGTTGTCGGTCACGGCGGAGACTTCGCCGAAATCGATGTCCTGGCCGTACTTGGCGCTGGGGGGCAGTTTCCACCAATGCGAATCCACCTTGTCGAAGGGAATTTCGGGCGCGATCTGCGGCGTCGAAAAGGCGGCCGGATAATGGATGTCCTTGTAATCCACCACCGGGCGGATTTCGAGTTGCGCATTGCCGGCCGTCGTCATCAGAACAACGGCGGACGTCGCGAGCGCGGCGACCAACAGCTTATTTTTCATTCAGTCATCTCCCTGATCACAAAAAATCCAAACTCAATTTCCACACCGATTGGCTTCGCCAACCTGTCGGCTCATTTGCACAACGGACAAGTCGCGTTGTGAAACCGTATTTGCGGGGATCTTGAAACCCTCGTTTCAATAACCGCCACAAGTCAAAATATCCGCGCAATAGTTCGGCGGGGTACGTCCGCTGACCGGATTGCGATAGGCGAACCACATCGGCTTGATGTCGGGCCAGTTGGTCGCCTGCATGTCCTTCCAGCGATAGGTGTCGAAAACCGTCCGGGGAATGTCCGGCGGGAAATCAATGGTGTTGGTGATGCCCGATTGGGGCGCCGGCATGCCCGGACGCCAGCCGGCGTCACCCGTCCCGGCGCGATTGACGCGCTCGGGCGGCTTGCCCCAGCCGTCCTTCCAGTTGGAGGACGCAATATAGGTTTCGTCGATCTCCCCGCCCACCAGCATCTTCCAGACGCCATCTTCCAGCGTGAAGGTCTCGTTGGGATACATGCCGCTGCCGAAGGTGCTGGGTTCCTTGCCCTTCTGGCTGGCGTGGTACAGGAACAGCCGCGTGCGCAGCTTGGCGCTCACCCCGTCCGGGCTGATATCGATCACCGGCTGCAACCGCTGGTGAATGTTGATGTGATCGCGCGGATTGGTGGGGGACGGCGGCCCGCTGAAATGGGTCTGCGTCATCGCCTCGATGATGTGCTTGCGGCCGACATAAAATCCGGGGCCCTGCGGCCTTGTGCCGTTGACGGCAAAGATTTCCGCCATCTGGTCCCACATCGTGTCGTCGAGATAATAGCCGAAACTGTTGGAGACATTTTCCACCGCGTCATAGGCCTTGGCGACGCTGAGCTTGCGCCGCGCTTCGGCCATGCGCGCAACAAGGCTGCCGGCCGGCGCCGCCGCCGGGCGCGCCGCGGGGGCCGCAACCAGGCGGTCCGCGCCCACGACCTTCATGCCATCGGGGTAGGTAACAGGCTTGCCGGTGCCGGGATTGGGAAAATCGAAAACGGGGATCGCGCCGCTGATCTGGGGGGAATTGTCCGCGGAAGAAGGCTTGTCCGGGGCCGCCGCGCCGCCCGGCCTGGCGTCAACGATATTGCTCTTGCCCCAGCCCAGATAATAGTCGGCCTTCATCTTGGGATAGAGGCGCATTTCGCGGATGCGCCACTTGCCGTCCGCGCCCTTGACGTAGCGATTGTCGAAGATGGAAACCGACCAATAGGCTTCGCCCAGTTTCGGCGTCAGCATTCCGACATCCAGGCCGCGCGCCCGCGCCTCGACACCGTTGGGGTCCACCGTGACATAGGCATTCATCTGGATGTGGTCGTTGGCCTGACCCCGCTTGAGGCCTTCGGGACCATCGCGTTCCAGTTCGCGCCGGATTCCCTTGGGCCCCGACCAGATACCCTGGCCGGCAATCTCCAGCTCACTGTCATCGGCAAACAGGTCCACCACGTCCGACCACATTTTGCGATCGATGTAGTAGCCATAGATATTCTGAAGATTGCGCACCGCATTGGCGTCGTTCATCGCATCGATGCGATGCTCGCTTTCCTCCAACGTCAGCTTGCGGCTGCGGTCCACGCCGCTGGGCTGGTCGGGAACGGGACGGCCCGCCTGGCCGGGCGCGAAGGTATAGGGCACCAGCGGCAAGCTGGGCTGGGAAGCATAAAAGCCTGTCTCATAGGGCCCGGAATATTGCGGATAATAGTGAAGGCGGGCGAGCTTCCAGACGCCGTTCACCCTCACATAATCGTTCAGCTGCATGCCGCCGGTAAGGGCGGCGACGCCGCCCGTGGGACCGCCGAACTGGCCGTCCCAGGACATGCGGGTCCAGCGGCCCGTCGCGCTGTCGCCGTCATAGGACAGGATCACCACCGGCTGCAGCACCAGGTCGGTGTGGAGCTGGCCCTTGGCCAGGCCTTCCTTGCCGCCGTTGAATTCATCCTTCAGGTGCTTGACGAAATCGGCGCGGCCCTTGAACGCCACCTTGTCATTCGTCACCAACTCGACATCGTCCGTCAGCAGGCCGCCGATCTCGTCCCACAGGCCGAATTCGGCATATTGCGTGTAAAGGATTTGAAGATTCTTGATCTGCCGCAGCGAATCCGCGCGCTCGACATCGCGGCCCAGGGCTTCAATGCGTTCGGGACTATCGGGCGCAACGCTGAGCAGTTCACCGCGGCCCTGCGCACTGGCGGGCTGACCGAGCAGGAACGCAAGCGGCACAAGCAAAGCCATGCGCACCGCCGCAAGGCGTAGCGCATGCCAGATCGTCCCGATTGCTTCGGCGCGTCCCATCATTCCTCCCAGCAAGCCGCTCTCGTTTTCCGCATTTGGGGCTTTGGTAAGACCGTTCGCCCGGGGCCGTTTGGTCCCAGGTTCACCAGTCCTCTATATGACGATAATCACCTGCGTCAGCCTTGTCGAGGCTTGCTCTTTCCCGAAACACGGATTGCTGCACCGCAGCACGACCTTTCCTCAGTTTTACGGTATCAGCCACAACGCGCCGGCGTGAATGAGCAGGGAAACCGCAAAGGTGATCGCGGTGTAGCCCATCACGCGCTGAATGCGGATTCCGGCAATGGCCACGACAGGAACCGCCCAGAATGGCTGAAGCATGTTCGAGACATTCTCGGCCATGGCCACGCCCATGATGGAGTGCGGGATGGAGGCGTGCAGCGCTAGGGCGGCCGGAACCACAAAAGGTCCGTCCACTGCCCAGTGGCCGCCGGCGCTGGGGATCAGAAGCGTGATCACAAGCGAACTGAGGAAACTCCAAAGCGGCAGGGTCAGCGGCGTGGCGACCGCGACAAAACCCTTGGAGATCGACGCGGCCAATCCGGTTCCGCGCATGATGCCCATGATCCCGCCATACATGGGGTATTGCAGCAGCATCGAGCCGGTCTGGTGCGCCGCGCGCCGGATGGAATCGGCATAGGCAATCGGCGTGCGCTGCAGGGCCAGGCCGATCAGCAGGAAAAGCAGGATCGTCATGTTGATGTCGAGCTCGAATTCGCCCTTTCGGAACAGCAGCACGATATAGGCGATCCCCAGCGCCAGAAGCAGCAGCGTTCCCAGGACGGACCGTTCGGCGCGCGCGGCAAAGGAATTCATGTCGGTCGTCTTGGCATGCGTATTGGCGGCTGCCGTTTCCGCCTGGCCCGCGAATATCACGGTGTCGGCGCTGGCGGGATGTATCCTGATGAAGATCATCATCATCACCGTGACCACCAGAATAGTCGGGATGATCACGAAGGGCGCGAATATGGTTTGGCCCAGAGGCACCACATGGCCCGTGGCTTTTTCCACGAAATTCAGGATGTTGCCGTGCGAAGCCTGGGAGAGCGCGATGGAACTGGAAAGGCCGCTATTGCAGATGGACCAGGCGGAATAGCTGCCGGCCACAAGCCAGGCAAAATCGATCCGTGTCCGCTTGGCGATTTCGCGCGCCAGCAGCGCGCCCACCACCAGGCCCAGGCCCCAGTTCAGCCAGGCCGCCACGCCGACAACCGGAAAAATCAGGAAGGCCGCCTTGGCGGGTGTTTCGACCTTCGCCGCCAGAGCGCGCAGGCCACGCTGCACCGGCCCGGCATCGGCGATTGCAAAGCCGGTCGCCAGAATCAGGATCATCTGCAGGGCGAATGCCAGGATGCCGAATGTGCCGCTGAACCAAGATGACAGGATGTTTGCGAAATCGCCCTGGGGCGCAAAAGCCAGGGAAGCCAGGATCACCAGCAGCGTGATCATGATGGACAGGACGAACGGGTCCGGCATGATTTTTTCAAAGACAAAGACCAGTCCGGCAACGACGCCGCGGCCCTGGCCCGGCGCCGCGCGAGAGGATTCAGAGTTGGACATGTTCCGATCGCCTTCTTGTTATGGGGTTATGGGACCTGCTTGGAATTTCTTCTACCCGCCCGCTGGCGGTTTGCTGCAGAACAATTAATTCGCGCCGCCGCCGCAGGACAGGTCGCAGCGCGGCGCAGCAATCCGGATAAGGCCCGTGCGGAGCCTTGGATGCCGCTGCGGCCGCTCCATTTTTATTGCGATGCAGCATGAATGAAAGAATTTTTCCTGTTTGCAAAATTCGCAGGCCCCCGCAGCCGAGAGGAACAGGCGTCTTCACGCAGAACCTTTGGCTGTGCTATAGACATGTATATGACATCAGTTGCCAAGTGAAAATTGGCCTGGGGTGAATTCAGAAAAAGCAAAGGGAGAACCATGAAGTTACAAATCAAGTATGCGCTGCTGGCTGCGGTCGCGGTATCCGGAATCGTTGCAGCCAGCGTTGCCTATGGACAGGAAGAGGTGCCGGCAGCGGGCGCGCCGCGTCCTTCCGTCGGCCCCGTCGGCGTTGCGCCGCGCATCCAGCCCGATGCCAAGTCCAATGCGGTCATCCAGCAGCGCGCCGCGCTTGCCGCCAGCGTCTCGCCGGTGACCGATGCGATGCTGCTCAACCCGCCGCCAGCCGACTGGCTGATGTGGCGCCGCACCTACAATGTCCATGGCTTCAGCCCGCTGAACCAGATCAACCAGAACAATGCGCACAGCCTGACCTCGGTCTGGGCCTGGTCTGTGGCCCCCAATACGACGCAAGACACGCCGCTGGAACATGACGGCGTGATCTATGTCTATGGCGCAAACGATCACATGCAGGCGCTGGATGCCACCAATGGCGAGCTGCTGTGGGAATATAATCGCCCGGCAGGCCCCCCGACCGGCCGCCCGGGCGGTGGTGGCCAAGCGTCGGTGCATCGCAATTTCGCGCTTTATCAGGACAAGGTGGTCTTCGCCACCGACGACCGCCACATGGTGGCGCTGGATGCCAAGACCGGCAAGGTGGCGTGGGACACGCTGATGGGCGGCCCAGAAATCGGGCGCGTGACGTCCGGTCCAATGGTCGTCAAAGGCAAGGTCATTACCGGCACGGCAGGCTGTGCCGCAGGCGGCTGCCCGATCATTGCGCTGGATGCGGGTACCGGCAAGGAAGTCTGGCGTTTCTACACCGTGGCGAAGTCCGACCAGCCCGGCGGCAACAGCTGGAATGGCCTGCCCGACGACCAGCGCTTCGGCGCCTCGGTCTGGACCAGCGGCAGCTTCGATCCCGACCTAAACCTGGTCTATTTCTCCACCGGCAATACCTATCACTGGCAGGAGCTGATGAAGGGCAATGTCGATCCGAAAAAACGCAAGGGCTCCAGCCGCGACGGCCTCTATGTTGATTCCACCCTGGCGCTCGACCCCGACACCGGCAAGCTCAAATGGTATTACCAGCACCTGCCCCAGGATTACTGGGACCTGGACTTTGCCTTTGAGCAGACCATCGCGACCATAAACTTCAAGGGCAAGCAGGTGAAAGTCGTTTGCTCGACCGGCAAGATGGTGTGGACAGACTGCGTGGATGCGGCGACGGGCCAGTTCGTCTTGTCGCATGACCACGGGTTGCAGAACATCGTCAAGTCCTATGACCCCAAGACCGGCCGCAAGACCTATAACGAGCAGGCCATTCCCGACCTGACCGGCCAGCGCCGCGACCTGCAATGCTCCGCCGGTTATGGCGACAAGAACTGGCCGTCCGGCTCCTATGACGCCGCCACCAGCATCACCTATGAATCGCTGGTGGAAGTCTGCGGCGAAAGCGCCCCGACCATGTTCGGCCCGAACACCGCGGCCTATACCGCCGGCGAGGAAACCCGCATAGCGCGTTATGTCGAGGGCAGCGACGGCAATATCGGCCGTCTCGACGCGGTCAACTGGGCGACCGGCAAGATCATCTGGTCGGTGCGCCAGCGCGCCTCCATCACCAGCGCCACCGTGGCGACGGCGGGCGGCGTGATCTTCGCGGGCGATGCGGATCGCTGGCTGCGCGCCTACAGCCAGACCGATGGCAAGGTGTTGTGGAAGACAAGGCTGAACGACGTCATCAACGCCTATCCGATCACCTATGCCGTCAAGGGCAGGCAGTATGTCGCCGTCGTGACAGGTTGCTGCGGTAATGGTCGCATCAACAACATGCATCAACTGACGCCGGAAATTCAGCAGCCGCGCATAACCAATTCGGTGCTGTCGGTGTTCGCCCTGCCGGACGATGTCCAGTAACCTGTTCTAGATAACGCCTGCGATAAGGCCCGACCGCAACACGGCCGGGCCTTATTTGCGACTTTCACAAGACCTGGATGCAACAGGAAGACCCATACAAAATCCAACCGAGGAGACGTTCATGAAATTACACATTGCAAGCGCGCTCTTGGCGGCGGTCGCGGTATCCGGAATCGTTGCGGCTGACCTGGCCTATGGACAGGAAGAGGCGCCGGTAGCGGGCGCGCCGCGTCCTTCCGTCGGCCCCGTCGGCGTTGCGCCGCGCATCCAGCCCGACGCCAAGGCCAGTGCGGTCATCCAGCAGCGCGCCGCGCTTGCCGCCAGCGTCTCGCCGGTGACCGACGCGCTGCTGCTCAATCCGCCGCCAGCCGACTGGCTGATGTGGCGCCGCACCTACAATGTCCACGGCTACAGCCCGCTGGACCAGATCAACCGCAACAATGCGCACAGCCTGACCTCGGTCTGGGCCTGGTCGATTGCGCCCAATACGACGCAAGACACGCCGCTGGAACATGACGGCGTGATCTATGTCTATGGCACCGGCGACCATGTTCAGGCGCTGGACGCCACCAATGGCGAACTGCTGTGGGAATATAACCGCCCCGCGCCGCCCCCGTCCGGCCGAGGCAATGGCGGCGCCGCAGGCATTCGCCGCAACATCGCGCTTTACCAGGACAAGGTGATCTTCGGCACAGACGACCGTCACATGGTGGCGCTGGACGCCAAGACCGGCAAGGTGGCGTGGGACACGCTGCTGGGCGGCCCGGAGATCGGACGGTTTTCTTCCGGTCCCATGGTCGTGAAAGGCAAGGTCATTCAGGGCTCGTCGATGTGCGCCGCGGGCGGCTGCCCGATCATTGCCCTGGACGCGGGTACCGGCAAGGAAGTCTGGCGTTTCTACACCGTGGCGAAATCCGACCAGCCCGGCGGCAACAGCTGGAATGGCCTGCCCGACGACCAGCGCTTCGGCGCCTCGGTCTGGACCAGCGGCAGCTTCGATCCCGACCTCAACCTGGTCTATTTCGGCACCGGCAATACCTATCACTGGCAGGAGCTGATGAAGGGTAACGTCGACAAGAGCAAGCAGAAGGGCACCAACCGCGACGGCCTTTATGTCGATTCCACCCTGGCGCTCGATGCCGACACCGGCAAGCTCAAATGGTATTACCAGCACCTGCCCCAGGATTACTGGGATCTGGATTTTGCCTTTGAGCAGACCATCGCGACCATCGACGTCAAGGGCAAGCCCGAGAAGGTTGTCTGCTCGACCGGCAAGATGGTGTGGACGGACTGCGTGGATGCGGCGACGGGCAAGTTCGTCCTGTCGCAGGACGAAGGGTTGCAGAACATCGTCAAGTCCTATGACCCCAAGACCGGCCGCAAGACCTACAACGCACAGGCCATTCCCGACCTGACCGGCAAGCGCCGCGACCTGCAATGCTCCGCCGGTTATGGCGACAAGAACTGGCCGTCCGGCTCCTATGACGCCGCCACCGGCATCACCTATGAATCGCTGGTGGAAGTCTGCGGCGAAAGCGCGCCGACCATGTTCGGCCCGAACACCGCGGCCTATACCGCCGGCGAGGAAACCCGCATGGCGCGTTATGTCGAGGGCAGCGACGGCAATATCGGCCGCCTCGACGCGGTCAACTGGGCAACCGGCAAGATCATCTGGTCGGTGCGCCAGCGCGCCTCCAGCACCAGCGCCACCGTGGCGACGGCCGGCGGCGTGATCTTCGCGGGCGATTCGGATCGCTGGCTGCGCGCCTACAGCCAGACCGACGGCAAGGTGCTGTGGAAGACCAGGCTGAACGACGTCATCAACGCCTATCCGATCACCTATGCCGTCAAGGGCAGGCAGTATGTCGCCGTCGTCACGGGGACGGGCGGCGGACGTATCAACAACATGCACCAGCTGACGCCGGAAATTCAGCAGCCGCGCATCACCAATTCGGTGCTGTCGGTGTTCGCCCTGCCGGACGACGTCCAATAGCCCGTTCTGGATAACGCCTGCGAAAAGGCCCGGCCGCAACACGGCCGGGCCTTTTTTGCGTATCCGGGCCTGTCGAAAAGCCTACAAATGCGAGTCCGCGGGCGAGGTTCCGAGCGGCGGCAATGCGGCTGCCGCCGCCTTGTCGGCGCGGGTGATGTAGAGCTTGTGCTCCTTGTAGGCGACATAGATATGAAGCGTCTTCAGAATATCCATGCCAATGGTGACGTCCGGCGGACTGACGCGCCGGGGCAGATGGCCCCATTGCGGGTCCAGCTCATCGAGAAGCGCCCTGCCCGGCACGATGATCATGAAGGGATTGCTGACGGTCACGCCGGTAAAGGACAAATTGGAAAATACATGGGAATAATCGGCCTGTTGCGCGGCATCGCCAGGGCCCAGGTCAAACTTCTTCATTCCCACGGAACCCGGCTTCAGGCCGAAGAAATACCTGGCGATATCCGAGTTCAGCGTCGTGAAGGACGAGCCGGTGTCGATGATGGCCGACATATGGTAACCATCGAGCACGATCGGCAAGACGATATGCGAGTCGGAAATGTGGAACGGCACCACCGCAAGCGGCCGGGTCGGCCAATAGACCCCCCCTGCCGCGCAATGGTCGGCTGAAAAGAAGTTCAGCCTGTTCGAACCGAAATCGATATCCACGTCATAGGCCGACAACAGGTCGTCCGAGATCAGCCCCGAGAAGGGCGCGCCGACATCGGGATCGGCGTCAATCTGCAAGGCAAGATTCGTGAAATCCACCGATCCCAGTTCCAGACTGTGTACCTGGGTGAGCGTGCGGGAAAGCCTGCCGCTGACGTCATAGGTCTTTATCGGGCTCACCCGCTCGGGCAAGTTGAATTCACCCAGAGCCGTACGCGTCAGTTCGCTGACCGCGCCGCCCGTGTCCAGCATCATGGCCTTGGGCACGCCGTCGATGGTCACCGGCACGGTCATGACATTGCCGCCGGCCGGCGTCATGGATACGCCCGTGACGTAATGCAGGCTGGCGCAGTCCTGCGCCCGGGCCGGCGCCGCGATGGCGCATAGCAGGGCCGCTATCAGCATCGCCGCCTTCTCACGCATGCGCCTACCCGCCTTTCGCTTCACGGCGACATTAGCGCGAAGACCTGAGCGCATCCAAGATCGCGTTGGGCGGCAACCCGTCACTTTGCCGGAATTCCCGCTGAGGCCGTGACTCGGAGGGGCGGTTCAACGTAATATCCCGCCCAATCAACGGGCCAGGGAATTGATCGCCCGGCGGCGGCCGCTCGGGACAGACCCTTCACGCGCATATGAGCCAGAAAGTTTCCGTGCCCACCCTGCAATCCCTTACCGAAAGGGCGGCGGCCAGCCACCAGAGAGGCGATCTGGCCGGGGCGGAGCAGCTCTATTTGCAGGCCCTGGCAGCCAGGCCGGGCGATCCCGCATTGTGCCACGGGCTGGCGATTCTGCGGGCGCAGCAGGGCCGCTTTCCCGAAGCGCTCGACCTGATCGGCAAGGCCCTGGCTTCGCGGCCGGCCTCGGCCGAACTGCTTCTGGACCAGGGCAACATGCTCAGCGCCCTGGGACGGATCGAGGCGGCCCTGGCGAGTTTCGACAAGGCGCTTGCCGTGCGGCCGGACTATGCCGATGCCCTGAGCAACCGCGGCATTGCCTTGCGCCAGCTCAATCGCCTGGCGCAATCGTTGGAGAGCTTCGAGCGGGCGCTTGCCCTGAGGCCGGACTATGCGCAGGCGCTGAATGACCGCGGCATCACCTTGTGCCAGATGGGACGGATTGATCAGGCGCTGGTCAGTTTCGACCGCGCGCTGGCGCTAAGTCCCGACGATCCCGGCATGCTCAACAATCGGGGTTTCGCCCTGAAATCCCTGAACCGCCTTGATGAGGCCCTGGCGAGCTATGACCGGATTCTCGCAGTCGCGCCCGGCTATGCCGATGCATGGAACAATCGCAGCGTCGTTCTGCGGGACCTTGGGCGACTGGACCAGGCGCTGGAAAGCAATGGCCGGGCCCTGGCTCTCGGCCCGGGCGACCCCGGGACATTGAACAATCGCGGCATCATGCTGCTCGACCTTGGCCGGCCCGCCGAAGCGCTGGCCTGCCATGACCGGGCGCTTGCCGCACAGCCAGGTTCCGCGGAGGCCCATTACAATCGCGGCAATTGCCTTCGGCAATTGGGCTGGCTGCCGGAGGCGCTTGCCAGCTTTGACCGGGCCCTGGCGATCCGGCCGGACCATGCCGCCGCCTGGAACAACCGGGGCATTACGCTTTCCGAAATGAACCGCGCCGAAGACGCGCTGGCAAGCTACGACCGGGCGCTGGCGATCGAACCGCACAATGCGCTGGCCCAATATGGCCGCGGCATCACGCTATGGGAATCGAGGCGCTTCGAAGAGGCTCTGGAAAGCTATGAGAGAGCGGCCGCGGCACAACCGGAGCATCCGCTGGCCTTCGGGGCGGCCTCGCACGCGGCCCTTCACATGTGCGACTGGAACCGCACCGCGAAAATGACGCCCCTGCTTGTGGACGCCATCGCCGCCGGCAAGAGCGGCATACTGCCTTTTGTATTCCTCGGTTACAGCGACGATCCGCAAATGCAGCTGCGCTGCGTCCGCAATTTTGCGCGGCACAATTTCGCGATGCGGCCCGCGCCCTTGTGGACCGGAGGCTCCTATCGCCACGACCGAATCCGGGTTGCCTATCTGTCGTCGGATTTCCGCCGCCATCCCATGACAAGCTGCATCAGCGAATTGTTCGAGCTCCATGACAGGTCGCGCTTCGAAATCATCGCGGTCTCCCATGGCGAAGACGATGCCAGTCCCATGCGCGCGCGTATCGCCGCCGCCGCCGACCGGTTCGTGGACGTTCGCGCAACGCCCGACCAGGCGGTTGCAAAGCTGCTGCGGGACATGGAAGCGGATATCGTCGTCGACCTGAATGGCTATACCCAGGGCGCCCGCACCGGGATACTGACGTATCGGCCGGCGCCCGCACATGTCAGCTATATGGGTTATCCCGGCACGATGGGCGCGGACTTTGTCGATTATGTCATCGCGGACCGGCAGGTCCTCCCCGAGGGTGAACAGCGGCATTATTCGGAAAAGATCCTCCACCTCCCCGGCAGCTATTGGGTCAACGATTCCAAACGTGCCGCCGGGGCGCCCCCTTCGCGCGCGCAGGCCGGCCTGCCCGAGCATGGCTTCATATTCTGCTGCTTCAACAATAGCTGGAAAATCACCGCATCCATTTTCGATATCTGGATGCGGTTGCTCAAAAACATGCCGGGCAGCGTGTTGTGGCTGCTGGATTCCAACGGCGCGGCCAGCGCCAATCTGCGCCGTGAAGCGGCCGCGCGCGGCGTGGATCCGGCAAGGCTTGTCTTTGCCCCGCTCGTCAGTCCGCAGGATCATCTGGCGCGCATCTGCCTGGCGGACCTCTTTCTGGACACACTGCCCTACAATCTGCACACCACGGCCTGCGATGCCCTGTGGAGCGGCGTGCCGCTGATTTCCTGCCCGGGGAATGGCTTTGCCAGCCGCGTGGCATCGAGCCTGCTGATCGCCGATGGCATGGCCGAACTGGTCGTGGACAATCCCGGGGCTTACGAGGCGCTTGCCATGGCGCTGGCGACCGATCCGCAAAGGCTGGACGCGATCCGGTCAAGACTGCAGGAAAATCGCGCGAGCCAGCCCTTGTTCGACACCGATCTGTTCCGCCGCAATATGGAGAATCTCTACATCGGGATTGTCGCGCAGACCCAGGGCGGCGGCGAACACAAAGAGCCGCGCAATTGAACGGCGCCCTGTTGCAGCAGGCGATAGTCGCCCACCAGGCCGGCAGAATCGCCGACGCGGAAAAACTCTATCTGGAGGTGCTTTCAACATCGCCCGCCGATTTCTCGGCACGCCACCTGCTGGGCGTGATCCGGGCGCAGCAGGGACGCAACGCCGAGGCGCTGGCGCTGATTGAAGGCGCCTTGCTGGCCAATCCGCGCGATGCCAATGCACTGGCCAACCACGGCAATGTGCTCAAAGCGATGGACAGGCCCGAGGACGCGCTGGCCAGTTATGACAGGGCGCTTGCGGCAGATCCTGCAAATCTGGCGGCCTGGCACAATCGCGGCGCCGTGCTGCACCAGTTGCAACGCTATCCCGAGGCGCTTGCGAGCTATGACAAGGCGCTTGCGATCCGGCCGGATCATGCGCAATCCCTGACCTATCGCGGCAATACTTTGCGGCATTTGAAGCAGCCGCTGGCGGCGCTGGCGAGCTATGACCGTGCGCTGGCGCTGAACCCCGGGGACGCGGTCGCACTGAACAATCGCGGCAACGCCTTGTTTGACCTCAAGCGCTTCGAAGAGGCGCTGGAAAGCTATGCCAGGGCGGCGGCCATCAGTCCCGGATACGCCGTCGCCCAGTATAATTGCGGCAATGCCGCACAGAGCCTGGGCCTCTTCGCCAAAGCCCTGGAATATTTCGAAGCCGTTCTTTCCCGCGATCCAGCCCATCTGCATGCTTTGGGAGGCGCGGCCAATGCCGTTCTCAAATCCTGCGACTGGGCGAAGGTGCCCTGGATCCAGGAGGAGATCGAAAAGCGGGCCGGGCAATCGGTCATCCCGCCCTTTGTGGTACTGGGCTATGATTGCGATGCCGCGATCCAGCGGCAATGCGCCAGCACCTTCATTCATGACCGGATGCGGCTGCGCCCGGCGCCCCTGTGGCAGGGATCGCCCTACCGGCACGATCGGATCCGCATTGCCTATCTGTCCTGCGATTTCCGACAGCATCCCGTCAGTTACCAGGCCGTCGAACTGTTCGAAAAGCACGACCGGGCACGCTTTGACGTCACGGGCATATCCCTGGCCAATGACGATCACAGCGATATCCGCGCCCGTATCGTGGGGAGCTTCGACCAGTTTCATGACGCCAGCGCCGTCAGCGATCTGGAGGTGGCTGCGCTGCTGCGCCGCCTGGAGATAGACATTGCTGTTGACCTGAGCGGACTGACACAGGATGCGAGGCCGGAAATTCTTGGCCATCGCCCGGCCCCGGTTCAGGTCAATTATCTCGGCTATTCCGGCACCATGGGCGCGGACTATATGGATTACATCATCGCCGATGACATCGCGGTGCCGTTCGACCAGCAGCAATTCTTTGCGGAAAAGATCGTCCATCTGCCGGACTGTTTCATGATCAACAGCGCAAAATTCGCCGCGCCGTCTGGCCTGACCCGCAAGGATGCCGGCCTTCCCGAAGGCCGTTTTGTTTTTTGCTGCTTCAACAATTGCTGGAAGATCACGGCGCCGGTATTTGACGCCTGGATGCGGCTGCTGCAAGCCGTGCCGGGAAGCATTCTGTGGCTCAAGGAGCCGGGCGAAAGCGTCAAGCTGCGTTTGCGCCGGGAGGCCGGGCTGCGCGGCGTCGAGCCGCAAAGATTGATTTTCGCCGGCCGGGCCCGGATGGACGACTATTTCGCCCGCTACCGTTTGGCGGACCTGTTCCTGGACACGCTTCCCTACAATGCGCACGCCACCGCCAGTGACGCGCTTTCCATGAGCCTGCCCCTGATCACAACTCTGGGCCATACCTTTGCAAGCCGCATTGCGTCCAGTTTGCTGCACGCCGCGGGCCTGCCCGAGCTGGCGACCTTGTCTTTGAAGGACTATGAGGCCCTGGCACTGCGCCTGGCGGGCGATGCCGGACTTTTGCAGTCCTACCGCACAAGACTTGAAAAAAACCGCCTCACCCATCCGCTGTTCGATTCCGGCCTATTCACGCGGCGGATCGAGGCCGCTTTTGAGGCGATGTGGCAGGCCGCCGAAAGCGGCAAGGCGCCCCAAAGTTTCCGCGCCGGCTGACTCAGGCGGGTTTCTGTATCCAGAACTGGTACATGCCGGCAAAACAATCGGGATTTTCCCGCTCAAATGCCTGCCACTGCGCCAGATCCCTGGCCGCCGGATCGCCGGCAAATTGGCGGCGATAGGCATCCAGGACGGAGCCGGAAATTTCAAATCCCAGGAATGCGAGCTTTCTTTCGCGCAGAAAGGCCGCAATCTCCGCCAGGTCGAAACAATGTTCCTGGACGTGAAACAGCAGGTCGCGGCAACCGCTCAGACTGAAAAAATCCGGCGACCGGATGATGCTTGCAAACCGCGCGCGATTTTCCGGCGCCAGCATCATCTGGCGGCAACGGCGAATGTCTTCGGCGGCGGCGCCTGCGCCCTGCTGCGCGATGAAGGTCCTTGCCGCCGTGATTTCACGCCGCGCCGCCCGGCTGTAGAGGCCCAGCATCATGAAGCCGCCGGGCCGCAGCAGGGACAACAGCATGTCCCACCCCGCCAGCGGTTCGGCCAGATGATGCAGGACACCGACGGATTCGATGACGTCGAATTTGCGGCCCGCCTTTTCGAGCGTGCCCAGCTCCATCAGATCGGCCTGGGCATATTGAATATTGCCGAGCCCCCTGGACATGCGCATGGCATAGCCAAGGCTGGGTTTGCTGAAATCCAGAGCCAGGACATGGGCCTGGGGAAATTTCCGCGCCGTCGTGACGCAGTGCTGGCCGGTGCCGCAGCCGGCAATCAGGATGTCTTGCGCGCCGTTCAGCCGCTGGAAAGGCGCCAGCGGAAATTTGCCGTGCAGATAGGACGCTACCGACCGCGCCGGCGCGACCGCTGGCGCCTTGACCCAGCGCGGATAGGGAAATTGCGCATACTGCGCCTGCACGTCCTGCGAAACCGGCGCCGCGATGGCGGTCAGGCTGGGAATGTGGTCCTGCAGCCGGCGTTCTTCCGCGGGCTCCAATATCTGCTGCCGCAGGAGCGCCTCCACCGGCGCGGGCCAGGCGCGATCCAGGAGGCGGCCGGAGCATGCGACTTCGCCGAGCGGGAAATAGGCGGCAACGGCCGCCACCGACAAGGGGGATATGGCGCTGCCGGTTTCCAGCGCGCCAACCAGATCGTTGCGCAGTGCCATTGCTTCGCCGGATTCCCGGTCACCGGAAGCAAAGACATAGTCGTTTATGAAACATTGCCTGGCGAGCGCGCCATGAAATTCCAGGCGGCCGTCATCGGCATTGCTGCGCGCCGAGCGCAGAAGGTTCCGCCGCGCCATGGTGAGAAAACGCTCCAGCGCCACATCGGCGTTCGGCGTCGCGCCAAGCAGCGCCAGCAACAGCGTATCATCGGCGCGCACGGCGGCTGACAACTCGTCCCAGGGCAATTCGCCCGGCCATGCCGCATCCGCCCGGGCGATGGCGCCGCCCAGTTCCGGTTCGGCCTTGAGAAAGGCTGCCGCCGCCGGCGCCAGCTCACTGGGCCGTGCCCAGGGAACGCCAAGCGCCTGTGCAAGAAAATCGCGCATTTGTGCATCATCCCGGCCGGCCAGCTGCGCGAGGCAATCGGCGAATATTTTTCCCGCCTGGCCGGGCTCCTTGGCATCAAGCAGCGGCAAGATCGCCTGCAGCGCCTGGTCGGCCTGCCCCTGCGCCAGGAGAAGCAAGGCGAGATTTTCCGCCGCCGCCGGTTCGGCGGGGCGAACCCTGCAGACATGGCGATAACAGGATAGCGCGCCGGCAAGATCGCCCTTCAACCGCAGGGCATTGCCCAAGGCGCCCAAGCCTTCGGCATGGTCCGGGTTCAGATCCAGCGCCTGGCGAAAACAGCCAATAGCGGCATCGATTTTGCCCTGCTCCATCAGAATCTGGCCGGCAATGACCGGCGCGATGGCAAGATCGGGATCGCAGGCGAGTGCCCGGTCGCAGCTTGCCAGCGCCTCGTCCAGCCGGCCCAAATCCCACAACGCCGTGCCGCGGTTGCTCCATATTTGCGCATCGCCCGGCGCCAGCGCCAAGGCCCGATCATAGTCCAAAAGGGCTTCTTGCGCCCGGTCCAGTTCCCGCAACACATTGGCGCGGTTATTCCGCACTGCGGGAGAAGCCGGCTGGTGCGCGAGCGTCCTGTCGAAATCCGCCAGCGCCTCCTGGAAGCGCCCCATGCCCAGCAAGAGGGCGCCGCGATTGCCGAGCGCGCCGGCATAATCGGGTTTCAGGCGCAGCGCGTGATCAAGACTTGCCAGCGCCTCGCCGAAACGTTTCAGTTCTGCCAGTGTGCTGCCGCGATTGGTGAGCGCGGCGGCATTGTCGGGATCCAGCGCCAGGGCGCGGTCATGGCTCGACAGCGCTTCCTGCGGCCGCCGCATCGCCTGCAGGACCAAGCCTTGCATGATCCAGGCCGTGACATGATCGGGCTTTGCCGCCAGCACGGACTCGAATTGAACCAGGGCATCGGCAAATTCGCGCTGATGAAACCGGATGAGGCCAAGCTGGTAGGCCGCGTCTATATCACCTGGTTCGGCGGCCAGACTCTGGCGGCAGATGCGTTCAGCCTCCCCAAGCCGGCCGGCCTTCACCAGCGCGGCGCATTGCTCGTTCAAGCTCACGCCCGTCCCCTTAATAAGCGAGCTTCAGCCCCGGCCGCGGCCACGCCACCGCGGCAAGCCGGCCGGTGTTGGTGAGGCTGACATAGGCGGTTTTCAGATCGCGGCCGCCGAAACCGATATTGGTGACAAAGCGGTCGGGCATGGCAATGGTGTCGAGCAACGCGCCGTCGGGCGAGACCACGATGAAGAAGCCTTCGCGCGGCAATGCGGCGGGATCGCCTTTCTGCAAGCAACCGATCAGCGCATTGCCGGCCGAATCCAGCGCCATGGAGTCAAATCCGTATTTGCCCGCGGAATCAAATATTGTCCTGGCAACCGGTTCGCCGTCCGCGCCCGCGCCAAGGCGTCCGGGCCCTTCGACGGCGAAACCGAAAAGGTGACCGGCGCCGATCACGTAAAGCGTCCTGTTGTCGGGAGACAGACCGATGCCGTTGGAACCGGTCACCCAGGCCACGCGGCGGATGGTCTTGCCATCAATGCTTGCGTGGAAAACCGCGCCACGTTCGGTGCCCGCCGGATGCGGCATGCGCGCCGCCGTGAACCAGAAGCCGCCGCGCGGATCGAACACGATATCGTTGGGACCCTGCAGCTTCACGCCGTCGGCCTCGCTGTAAAGCGTGCTGAAGGCGCCCGTCTTGATATCCACGCGCTGGATCAGGCCGGGCGCATCGGGATTGTTGCCGGAGAATATCATCAGGTCGCCGGCGGGCTTGAAGATCAGTCCGCCGCTGTTGCAGACATAGGCCGCACCGCCCGGCCCCATGGCAACGCCGTTGGGCGTTCCACCCAAATCGGCGATGACGCTGACGGAACCATCCGGCGCAACGCGCGTCAGCGTGCCGCGCGCCATTTCCACCAGCATCACGCTGCCATCAGCCAGCGCTTTGGGCGATTCCGGCGCTTTCAGTCCGGTGGCGACGATCCGCACCGCGGGTGCCTGCGCCAGCGCCGCCGACGGCAAACCCGCCAGCGCGGCGCCCGCGGCCAGAAATTCCCTGCGTTGCAGCATCGTTGATGTTTCCTCTCCAACCGGTGTCGGGGGTCGCCGCTATTTGCGCGTCAAGGCAAAGGTCTTCAGTGCCGCATCAAAGGCCGGGCTTTTCAGCACGGAGATGACGGCGGCGGCGGCCTTGGCGTCGCCTGCCGATCCGACGCTTGCCACCAGCAGGATCGGCACCTGGAACTGTTCCGGCGCGAAACCGAGATAGGTCCAGCCCTTCAGCGGAATGACTTCGCTGGCCAGATTGAGGATCATCTCATACTGGCCGGGCGCCAAAGGCGGCCGGGGCGCGGGCGCCAGGCCGGCGATTCCCTCGCCGCCGCCCAGGGCCACGATCCGGCCCTTCAGGGCATCGGTGACGCCGAGCTTGCTGAACAGATTGTCGGCCATGGGCACGGATGCGCCCAGCCCGTAAAAGCGGCTGACATAGGTCGCGCCCAGAATGGCCTTTTTCAGGCCATCGGCCGTGCTGATGTCGATCTTGGGCGCATCGCCGCGAACGGCAACGCCAAGCCGGACCGTGGCAATATCAACGCCGCTGCCCGCCACAATCTTGCCCTTGGACGTCATGTCGTCGGTGACCTCGCGCGTGATGAGCGCGACCTCGAAAGGCTGGCCGGCCTCCATGGACTGCTGCAGCACCTTGGATTCGCTCGACTGCATCAGGATCGGATGGGCGGCGGCCTTTTCCAGCTGATCGCGAACCGCTTCAATCGGCGCGCGCATGGCGCCGGAGACGAACATGCGAACATCGCCGGGCTTGGCATCGGCCAGCGTCACGCGCGGCGCGCGCTCCTGAGCGACGGCCACAGCAGGCAATGCCAGGACCAGGCACATCGTGAGAATATTTCGATATTTCATTTCATTTCCTTCCGGATTGTTCAGGCAATTGCAGCTGCCATGGCCGTAGATCGTTCCAGCTTCAGGGCTTGGCGCCCGGGACGCCCCACTTTGCGCCGGTCCGTGCAAAGTCATCCTCATTGGCTGCGAAGGCGGGGCAGGATTTGCGCGCCGCTTCGTTGGTGACGAGCGCCGAATTCACCAGATAGCCGCTTCGGGCATCGCCCCCGTCCTGCTTCTGGGCACCATCCAGAATGGTCTGCACCACATACAGGACCGTGCGGCAATTGTCCGCGTCCGCAAGCGCGCTGGATACCGCCGCTTCCTGTACGGCCTGCCAGACATGCACATCCGAAACGGCGATCTTGTCCTCGGGCGCGGTACAGGCCGCCAGCGCGGCGCGGCCCACCAACGCGGCATCAATGACTTTGACCAGCTGATAATCACGGTCGGTCGCCGTGACTGGCACGGACTGATGCGCAACACGCTCGGCGCCATCCTTGGCGATGCGTTCATTGCTCTGCGCATCCTGGACCAGCCCGCCACAGGTCGCCGTGGTGGCCATCGCGCCGGACGCCGAAAGTCCCACGGCCAGAATTGCAATCAATAGTGTTACCCGCATACTTTACTCCCGGCCATCTGCCCAGCAAGCAGGGCAGAAAGGCCATCCAGCGCCGCCTTGCGATCGCAAGCAAGCCAAGGCTTCACACTATCATTAGATGCAATTCGGTCCAGCGCGCAAAAACCGAGCATCACGGTGGGGATTGACGCCTGCGCTATCCTTCGGGTTGCCCGAGAATGCCTGGTGGGCACGTTTCACGGCGTTTTCGAAGCTTAGCCTGATTGTCCGTCCATCATTTTGCGTGCAGCAGGGGGCCGGTGGCTTCGGAATACCAGGTGTGGCCCCCTTGGGATGTGAAGGTCAGCGGACGCGTAATGTGCTCTTGCAGCCGGCGATTCACCTCGTCATTCGCTGCCGGGACATCATAAGCCCGGTATTCATAGGTGGCGAGATAACCGGGCCAGGCGGCGGTGCCGGGTTCGACGCGGACACGCACCGCGCGCTGGCCCCACACCACGCCGGGATTGCGGATGACGTCGGGAAAATGGACATCGTCATAGTTCCTGTTGAACTCGGCATCGTGCTGCGGATCGGCATTGACCATCGCCAGAAGGTAGAAGGTTTTAAGCTTTGTCTCGCCCGGAATGGCGGGCGCAGGAGTGGTGCCCGAAACGTCCTTGGCCATCAGTTTCGGTTTCGGCTCATAGAAGGCCATGACCGTACTGTCCTTGTCCGACACATCCTGGCCCTGCGCCATCAGGCTTGAGAGCTTTCCGGCGGCCGCATCAAGGTCTGCGGTGGCGAGTTCGATTTGCAGGTAATCGGGCGAAAAAAGCGTGTTCGGGCGCTGCGCCTGATCGACCTTGAAGCGTTGCACGGTTTCAACGCCGGGAACCTTCAACACCTGGGCAGCATGTGCCTTGTACCAGGCATTGAACGCCGTTTCCTTGCCGGCGGCCGGTCCGGTGAACTCCATCACATCATAGTGTTTGATGTCCGCGGCATGGGCGCCGCCGCAAAGCGATATCACCATGCCGAAGGCAGATGCCGCAATGCCCGCCCTTCCAAGATAACTCATGCGATACCCTTTCCCCAGAAGTGGACCTTGACGCCCATCGAATAGACCCGCCCGATATCACAAAAAAATCTACCTTGATCGGAAAATCGAGTTGATGTGGTCGGAATAGAATTCCTCATAACCCGCCGCCAATATGCTATCGCGCACCGCTTTGTGTGATTTCTGCACGTCAGGAGCGATCGTGAAGTCCGGATGTCTGTCGCATAGCTCGACGATGAGAACCGTGCTTCGCCAGGGGCTCGCCAGCAGGCTCGTCACGATCAGTTCCTCGGCCCCCTCGACATCGATCACCATCAGATCAAACTTGCGAGGAATGGCGTTGCGCCCCAGAACATCGGCAAGCCTGTCCGTTCGCACGCGAATGCTGGTTGAGGCATGCGCCGCATTCTGGGCCCATGATATCTTGCCGTAGGCTTCCAGGGTATCCGGGTTCATGGTCGACAAGGGACCCATGACATTCAGTTCGCATTCGCCGGCAACATCCGAGATGGCGACATTCGCGATCATCACATTGTTCAGGAAATGGCGCCGGCTTATCCTTCTGCAATATTCCGGTATCGGTTCAATATACAATCCCCGCCAATCCTGATCCGCCAGGAACGATGTGTTCGAGAACTCTTCGCCATCGAACGCGCCGATCTCCACAAATATGCCGGCCCGCGGATTTAGCCCCAGTTCGGAATATTTCTGCCGCAGACCGGGAATCTGGCAGGACGGTGAAACTCTTGACCTGCCGGTAATCCAGACGGCGATCTTGCTGCAAATTCCTTTTGTCAAAAACCGCGATCCGTATACGAATGCGCGAGCCCATTGTTTCAGCATTGTGTCACTTCCAGCCAGAGCGCGGCGACTTGCCGAGGCAATGCCGCACAGCGGCGGCCGCCAGCCCTCGAATAGTCCAAGTCATGTCAGGAATGGAACTAATCTCCCCAAACACGACGCACTTTATGTGGGGCTCATGGGATCGCAAACGGGGCGCTTCTCGCCGCTGCCCGTAACTGCGTAAGTCCTTGAAAGAATGGTCGGAGAGAGAGGATGCGAACCTCCGGCCCCTACGTCCCGAACGTCGAACTTATTGCTCAAAATGGCGGAATTGAGCGATTTTCGGCAGTGATCGGACGTGAACGGGCACCGAACAGGATAGCAACAAATGAGAACGTACTCCCGGGATACTCCCGGCTATGCCCTTACCCGCACCGAAGTTCGCCTGACCAAAGGGCACGCTATCACACGACGTATATTCCATACTTGGGAACAAGTTCTCGCAGGACATAATTTTTGTTCCGCAGCAAACGAGCGAAGACTGTTCGCTTCCGAACAAATGAGCGGCGCCGTTCTCAGCGGAATGATATTCGACGCTAGCTGTTGGAGCTGGCGATTGCGCCCTGCTGGCGATATCGGTATTCGCCTTGCCGGTCACAAAAACTGGCCGATCGTGATACCGGGATCGGCGGCGACCGCCGCAAGGATGCCCTGATAGAGGCGGATCAATTCGGCAATTTTTTCAAAAGACAGGTTCTTGTTATAGACCGCGCGGCAAACTAGGCCCTGCGGATATTCAATAACAAGAAATTGCAGGTCGCGATATGCGCTGACCTTGGGGATATCTGAACTGTGCTGGACGCCGTCAATCACCGGCGTCGCTTCCGTGCCGACAAAGAAATTCTCCTGCCGCGGCGTGAAATTGAAGCGCGAGGTGCAGAAGGGCTGGGGCGGCGCAAAAATCTCGTCATAAAGCTCGAACGCCAGATCCTGATGCGCGATGCCGTCGTAGAGCTGCCGCGCCGTGGCCAGGAGAAATTCCCGATATCTGAGATTTTGCGGCAGCTTGCTGAAAATGGCGATCGCGCTCTGCAGAAAGCCGATTGTCTGCCGGAACTGCGGCCTGATGCGGTCGGCAGACTGCACCGAAGAGACAATTTCGGTCACGCCGCACCATTTGGCAAGCGCAATCTGGAATGCGGCAAAACAGACCAGCGCCAGGGAAACCCGTTCCTGCCGGCCAAGCGCCGCCAGCCTCAGCATAAGGTCGTTCTCAATCAGGAAATGGGCGCGGCCCAAGAGGCTTTTGTCACCCGCCTGGTCGAAAGGCGGGTTGGAGGGCGGCGCCGATTCCAACCGGTCACGCCAATAAGCCAAACGCCTGGCGAGATTCTTGTCCAGGGATTGCCGCTGGAACAGCGCATAATCGGAATATTGTGCAACGGGGGAAAACTCCGCCGTGCCGCCCTGAAGGACCGCGGCATAAGCTGCCTCGATCTCGCTGCGCAGAATCTGGGAGGACCAGGCATCGCCAAAATAATGATGCATCCAGACGCCGAGGCTGACATTGCCGTCTTCGTCGCGGAAGGCGCGACAGCGAAAACCGGTCTGTTCAAACAGATCCGCCGGTGCAGTGAAAAATCTGGTCAGCGGTGAACCGGGCCGGTTCTGGCGGTACTGTTCGATATCGGCGCGCGGAGCGTCCACGCATTGCAGGCTTTCCACTTTTGGCTTGCCAGGCACCAGGATGGCGCGGCAATCGTTCAGCGCCAGGCGGCTCCGCAGGGCTTCATGGCGGGCGACGATGGCGGCAATGCTTTGCTGCAGCAGGGCCATATCCGGCGCCGGACCCAGCGGCAAAAGGAAGGTACCGGTATAAGGGACGTGGCCCGCGAAATTTTCCGCGCGCCACAAATGCTCGACACGGGGCGGCAACGCTTTAGGCTCGCAATCGTCCAGCCCAAGGACAACTCGCGCCCGCTTTTCGGGGATGGCTTGATGCGCTTCGGCGCCATATTCCCGGATCATCTGTTTGGCTGTTCTCCAGACATCGACATCTTTCACGCCACTGAGCTCCACCCTGCCAACCTGTCAGGGACGCCGCCGTCAGCATACACCTGTATGCGCCCGGACAAGTTCGTAGGCCTGAACGCTGGTATATGCCATGCGCAAAATTGGCGCGGCAATACCCGCGGCGCGAGCGCGGTTCAGCATGTCCCCGAGAATGTGCTCATACTCGGTCCTCAGGCCCTTCTGCATGTCCCGCAGCATGGAGGAGGTTCCGGTAGAATTGCTTTCGGTCAGCTTCGTTATGCAATTCTTCAAAAAATCATCTCTTGGCGGAACTTCAGATGCCGTAGAAACCGCAACGCATTCCGCCAGAAGCTCCCTTGCAATTGCGGTCCCGTCACGGGTCTTTGAAATCGCGCCGATCGAAGACCGCATCAGGCACGTAATCCCGGCGTAAGTCGTCAGATAGACAAATTTTTCCCACAAATCCTGGGAAATTTTCGGGCTCAGAATTGCTTGAAATTCTGACTTTTTCATTTCTGCATGGAGAGCGCGGCAAGCTTCGGCTTGAGATTCCCATCGCGGTCCGAACGTCAGATAATGCAGCCCATTCAAATGCTGAATTTCTCCGCCGCTGCCGAGCGTCACGCCGATATGCACGGATCCGCCGGCGACTTTCTCACGGCCATAAGCGGCATCCAATATTTCCAGATGCCTGAGGCCGTTCAGAAGCGGTATGACCAGCGTTCCGGGGCCTATTGCCGGGCGGATAGCCGGCAACGCCGTTTCCAAATCATAGGATTTGCAGGCGATCAGCACGACGTCGAAAACTTCGTTCACCGCGACGGCCATGTTAGGACGCAACGCCAGATCGCCGTACCGGCTGTTCACGACCAGGCCCCGTGACGCAAGCTGTTCCGCGCGCTTCGCCCTGACCAGAAATGTGACATCGGACCCGGCTGCGGCCATCCTGGCGCCAAAATAGCCACCGACTGCACCAGCGCCAAGAATTAAGAGTCTCACGGGTCAATCCAGCAAAGCGAAACAGCGATCCAAAACAGACGACCCGCGCGAAAAGCACATTCGCGCGGAATTCTGTCCGAAACACATTAGAGCGAGGCGTCACAGTCAGGCGGATACACGTCCCGGCGGCCTTGGGCCGCGCCTCGCCAGAATACTATTCACCTTGCCGGCCAATTGCCAAGAACTGCCCACAACCAGAGCGAATGGTGCGAATTTTCTACAATCCAGTGCAAGCCCTTCGTCAATCCAGCCTTGTCCAGTCACGAAAACAGGCTGCCTGGCCATGGACCTCCCCGGCCAAATCCACCAAATTCCATACCGTCGCCAGAACAAGAAATTCCGGCCATCGCTACGCGAACCCCACCGCCTGGCTGACGGAGTGGGAAGCCAAGGGGTTCCGCGCCATGCCGCCCACGCGCCCTAGCCTCTATTCCGGCCGCAGTTCGATTAGGTCAGTGCTGGGACGGTCCTGCGCGCCGGGCAAGGCCAGGCTGTCGGAGGATGAGATCGGCCTCCAGCTCGGCCACCGGCGGGAGGCCACGCGTACGACGGCCGGTTATGGAGTGTGGGACCCGGATTACCTAAAGGGCGTGGCCGACGCGCTGGACGCTTGGTTCGTGCAGCTACAGGGCAAGGTAAAGGGGAAGTCCCTTTTCGCGGCCCGCTGAGAAAAACGCGGCAGGTTCGCAGCCGCCGCCGGGCTTAATGCTCCCGGGTACTCCCGGGGTACTCCCGGGTCGCCCCTCAGCGAGGGCTGCGTAGTCGTCTAAATCATTAAAATGAATGGTCGGAGAGAGAGGATTCGAACCTCCGGCCCCTACGTCCCGAACGTAGTGCTCTACCAGGCTGAGCTACTCTCCGATATTCAGCCTTGGCCCCCGGAAATCAGGCGGGGCGGGTGGCTACGGGAGCGCCCTTATAGTCTGACAGAGCTACACAAAATCCCATTAACTCGACTGGTCGTCACTCAAGAGTCTAAGTCGTGGGACGCGTCAGTGCAAGGACCGCTTAGAGTCACGCCCGGTAAAAAAAGCGAAGTCTGGTGTGACCAGAGTGTGACCAGCCGATTGACGACCTGAAGGGACGATTCTGAAAATTCGAGGGGTGGGGAGGGGGCCTATTCAGGCTCGTAAAAGCGAAATACTGACCTCCGATTTATAAGCCATTTTTCCTGAAATTTTCGACTTTTGGAAATTAGGGGGATTATTTCCGAATATTCGACCCCATAATCTATCCCTACTATTTGGCTGATTTGAAACATTCCGTATCGGAAAAAGGCCCAAATTCATTGATCTTTTTGGGGATTGGGTTTGAGGGGGCTTAACAACTGAGAAATTTATTCGAAGGGTGATG
>CAIOFO010000061.1 GCA_903857685.1 uncultured Alphaproteobacteria bacterium | reverse complement strand
GTCGACAGCCTGGAAGGCACCGGCAAGCAGACCTTCATGCTGCACTACAACTTCCCTCCCTACAGCGTCGGTGAAACCGGCCGCATGGGCTCACCGGGCCGCCGCGAAATCGGCCATGGCAAGCTCGCCTGGCGCGCCATCCATCCCATGCTGCCGTCCAAGGACAGCTTCCCCTACACCATCCGCGCGGTGTCCGAGATCACCGAATCCAACGGCTCCTCGTCCATGGCGACGGTCTGCGGCACCTCATTGGCGCTGATGGATGCGGGCGTTCCCCTGGCCAAGCCGATCGCGGGCATCGCGATGGGCCTGATCCTGGAAGGCGCCCGTTATGTGGTTCTTTCGGACATTCTGGGTGACGAAGATCACCTGGGCGACATGGACTTCAAGGTCGCGGGTACCGAAGACGGCATCACCAGTTTGCAGATGGACATCAAGATCACCGGCATCACCGAGGAAATCATGCGCGTGGCATTGGATCAGGCCAAGGGCGGCCGTATCCACATCCTGGGCGAAATGAACAAGGCGCTGACCGGCGCCCGTGCCGAACTGGGCGAGCATGCCCCGCGCATCGAGCAGATCAAGATCCCCACCGACAAGATCCGCGACGTGATCGGCACCGGCGGCAAGGTGATCCGCGAGATCGTGGAAAAGACCGGCGCCAAGATCAATATCGAGGATGATGGCACCGTGAAGATCGCCTCCGCCGACGGCGAGTCGATCAAGGCGGCGCTGAAATGGATCAGATCGCTGACCGCGGAACCGGAAATCGGTGAAATCTATGACGGCAAGATCGTCAAGGTGATGGATTTCGGCGCCTTCGTGAATTTCTTCGGCCCCAAGGACGGTCTTGTCCATGTCAGCGAGCTGGCCCGCGAACGCGTCGCCAAGCCCTCCGATGTGGTCAAGGAAGGCCAGGCCGTGAAGGTCAAGCTGTTGGGCTTTGACGATCGCGGCAAGGTGCGCCTCTCCATGAAGCAGGTGGACCAGACCACCGGCGAGGATCTTTCCAAGAAACAGGCTGCCGAGGCGTAAAACCCCGTCTGCCTTCTGAAACAAGCGCCCGCGAGGTTTATACCTCGCGGGCGTTTTGCTTTGCGGCCTCTTGGTTAACCGCCGTTCGCCATTCTTGTTTCAGGCGCATGGGCGCGATAGCGTGCCCCACCATGGCCGTTCTCATGCGCCTTATCAGCCTTATCCTGATCGTCTCGGCGCTGATGCTGCTGGGCGCCGACGCCGTGACCTCCCTGGAAAAAGGCGGCGAGATCACGGTGCGCAGCCTCGCCACGGTCTGGACCATCATCGACGCGGGCGGCCTGACCGTCTTCAAGAATTGGGTGCAGCATTATCTGCCATTCCTGGCGCAAGGGGTCTATTCCGCGCTGGCGCTTCCCGGCTGGGCGGTGACCGGCGTGATTGGCGTCATTCTCGCCTTCATTTTCGGCCGCAAACTGGGGCCGGAATAGCGATTGATCGCGGTCAATGACGGTGCGCCCGCGCCCGTCTCCAATCCGTCGCATGACGCAGTTGATCGCCCGTTTCGGTTTCTGATTCGCCATCATCGCATTCGCTGCCAGCATGGGTTATTCCCTTGTCCAAATCCTGCAGGTTGCCGGCATTCTGGGCTGGCCGCTTGCCGATATCCTGATCTACGCATTTTCCTTCGCAATCGCCTGGCCCTTCATGCTGGCGATGCTGGCGCTGCATTTTTCAACGCCGCCAGAGCGGAAAAACTGGAGCGGCGCGGGCCTTCTGTTCAGCGGCATCTATGCCGCCTATGTCACGCCGTTCTATGCCCTGTAGCTGGGCACCGCGATTCCACTGGCCCTGCGCGGCACGCCGGACAGCCTCTTTGCCGTCCATCGTTATTCCCTGTTCTGGACCCTGGATGGCATGGGTTATATCGCCATGGGACTTGCCACCCTGTTCGCCGCGGGGGCCTTTGCGCCATCCCAAAAATGGGCCAGGCGATTTTTCCTGGCGAATGGTTTTTTCACCGCGGTCATCACCTTTGTCTATTTCTATCCGCAATTTTCCACCCGCATTCTTCTGCTGGGTGCGCCTTGGATCATCACTGCGCCGGGCGCGATATTGGCGTTGGCGTTATGCTTCGCGCGGGGATATGGCCTACCGGTTTTTACCCGGAACCCATAACACGTCGCCCATGCCGCCATCATTGGCGGTGCGCGCTATCACGAACAGGTGATCCGACAGCCGGTTGGCATAGTGCAGCGCCGCCGGATTGATCGTTTCCTTCGATGCCAGTTCCGCGATCACGCTTTCGGCCCGCCGCGCCACGGCGCGGGCCAGATGCAGATGCGCCGCCAGCGCCGTGCCGCCGGGCAGCACAAAGGAACTGAGCGGCGACAGTTTTTCATTCATCGCGTCAATCTCGCGCTCCAGCCGTTCCACCTGCGCCCCCGCGATCCTGAGGCGCCCCTCCGCCTTGCGGCCATCCTCCGGCACGCTGAGGTCGGCGCCCAGATCGAACAGGTCATTCTGGATGCGCGCCAGCATGGCGTCCAAATCCCCTTCCGCGTCCAGCCGTGCAACGCCGATGGCGCTGCCCGTTTCATCCACCGCGCCCATGGCGGCCACGCGCAGCGCATATTTCGGCAGCCGCGAGCCGTCACCCAGGCCGGTTTCACCGTCATCGCCGGTCTTTGTGTATATTTTGTTCAACGTCACCATCTTAGCGGCCCTTTCGGCCTCTGGGTTCGTCGCTCTTCGCTCATGGGCTAAGTGCCCACATCGCTCCTCGCTCCTGCCCAGAGACCAAAATGCCCCGCCAAGACCGGGGTATCAAGTCGCGCCAAAACCTCTTGCGAGGCGGGGGTTAAGAGCTATGATCCCGCCCGTTCACGCCAAAAGAGTGTTCTCATGCCCGTAGAAGCCCCAGAAATCATTGAAGTTGAGACCAGCCGCGTCTGCTGCGACGGCATCGGGGGCGCCTTGGGCCATCCGCGGGTCTTTCTGGAAATGGGCGACGAGACTTCCGTCGAATGCCCCTATTGCGACCGCCGCTTTGTGCTGAAAGACGGCGCCGGTAGTCATCATTGACCGCTCTGAAAAAGGGCGACCATCTCTATTTGATTGACGGCTCCGGCTATCTCTTCCGGGCCTATCACGCCCTGCCTCCTCTCACCCGCAAGTCCGACGGCCTGCCCACCGGCGCGGTGTCGGGCTACTGCAACATGCTGTGGAAGCTCCTGGAGGACATGAAGTCCGACGCCCCCACCCATCTGGCGGTGATCTTCGATGCCAGCGAAAAAACCTTCCGCAACGACATCTACAAGGAATACAAGGCGCATCGCCCGCCGGCGCCGGAAGATTTGATCCCGCAATTTCCCCTCGTGCGCGACGCCACCCGCGCTTTCGGCGTCTCCTGCGTCGAGATGAAGGGCTTTGAGGCCGATGACCTCATCGCCACCTATGCGCGGCTGGGGCGCGAGGCCGGCGCCCGCGTCACCATCGTCTCCTCCGACAAGGATCTGATGCAGCTGGTGGTGGACGGCAAGGTCGAACTGCTCGACACCATGAAGAACAAGCGCATCGCTTCCGCCGAGGTACTCGAGAAGTTCGGCGTCGGCCCCGGCAAGGTGATCCAGGTCCAGGCGCTGGCCGGGGACTCGAGCGACAATATTCCCGGGGTGCGCGGAATCGGGATCAAGACCGCGGCCGAATTGATAAATACCTATGGCGATGTCGAAACCCTGCTGCAGCGCGCCGGCGAGATCAAGCAGAACAAGCGCCGCGAAACGCTGATCGAAAACGCCGCCAATGCCCGCATCTCGCTGCGCCTGGTCACGCTGGACGATCATGTGCCGCTGAAGGAACAGCCCGCCGAATTCGCCGTGCATCAGCCGGATCCCTCCGAATTGATCGCTTTCCTCAAGGCGATGGAATTCGGCTCCATCACCAAACGCGTTGCGGCATATTTCGAGATCGCCGATCTGGATGCCATCGCGTCCGATACTTCGGTTGCCACGGCGCCGCAGCCGAAAATCGAATTGCCCGGCGCCGCAGCGCCCGCGGGTGGTCTTACCGTCGAAGACGCGGCCATCCGCGCCCCGATCAATCACGACGCCTATGTCACCGTGACATCGGCCAAGGATCTGGATGCCTGGGTCGCCCGCGCCATGGCGCGCGGACTTGTCTGCGTGGATACCGAAACCACCTCGCTCGATCCCCAGCAGGCGGGGCTTTGCGGCGTGTCCCTGGCGCTGGCGCCGGGCGATGCCTGTTACATTCCCTGCGGCCACCGCAAGGGCGACGGCTCGCAGCTGGATTTGTCATCAGCCGCCGACAGCGGTGCCATCGTGCAGCTGCGCGAAGCCGACGTGCTCTCGCGCCTGAAACCGCTGCTGGAAGACCCCACGGTGCTGAAGGTGGGGCAGAACCTAAAATATGACGCGGCGATTTTCCTGGAACGCGGCATCCGGCTTAATCCGATCGACGACACCATGCTGATGTCCTATGTGCTGGAAAGCGGGCTGCACGGCCATGGCATGGACGAATTGTCCGAACTGCATCTCTCCCACAAGCCCATCGCCTTCAGCGAAGTCACCGGCAAGGGCAAGGACAAGCTCACCTTCGATTGCGTGCCGGTTGCCGAAGCGACCAAATATTCCGCCGAGGATGCCGACGTTACCCTGCGGCTATACATGCTGCTGAAGCCCATGCTGGCGCAGGTCCGCAAGCTCACCGTCTATGAAACATTGGAACGGCCGCTGGTGATGGTGCTGGCCGACATGGAGCGCGCCGGCATCACCATCGATCCGGAATTGCTGCGCCGCCTGTCCAATGACTTCGGAAAAAAACAAAACGCGCTGGAAGGCGAAATTCACAAGCTGGCGGGCCAGGATTTCAATATCGGCTCGCCCAAGCAGCTGGGCGAGATCCTGTTCGACAAGATGGGCCTCACGGGCGGGCGCAAGACCAAGACCGGCGCCTGGTCAACCGACGTGGACGTGCTGGAAGAAGTGGCGGCCCAGGGCCACCCCATCGCCCAGAAAGTGCTGGAATGGCGCGGCCTAGCGAAATTGCGCGGCACCTATACCGATGCACTGCCCGGTTACATCAATCCCAAGACCGGCCGGGTGCACACCTCCTATGCCATGGCCTCCACCTCAACCGGGCGGCTGGCCTCCACCGATCCCAATCTGCAGAATATTCCCGTCCGCACCGAGGAAGGCCGCCGCATCCGCCAGGCTTTCATCGCCGCCAAGGGACATAAACTCATCAGCGCCGATTACAGCCAGATCGAGCTCAGGCTGCTGGCCCATATCGCCGATATTCCTGAGCTGAAAAAAGCCTTTGCCGAGAATATCGATATTCATGCCCTGACCGCGTCCGAGATTTTCGGCGTCCCGGTCAAGGACATGCCCGCCGAAGTGCGCCGCCGGGCCAAGGCGATCAATTTCGGCATCGTTTACGGCATTTCCGGCTTTGGCCTGGCGGCCCAGCTCGGCATCCCGCAGGGCGAAGCCAGCGATTACATCAAGAAATACTTCACCCGCTTTCCCGGCATTCGCGATTACATGGAAGATACCAAGCAGTTCGCCCGCACCCACGGCTTTGTCGAAACCCTGTTCGGGCGGCGCATCCATATCCGCGAAATCAATTCCAAGATTCAGGGCTTTCGCGGCGGCGCGGAACGCGCCGCGATCAACGCTCCGATCCAGGGCGCGGCCGCCGACATCATCCGCCGGGCCATGGTGCGATTGCCGGGCGCCCTGGCGGAAAAAAAACTCTCCGCCCGCATGCTGCTGCAGGTGCATGACGAACTGATTTTCGAAGCGCCCGACAAGGAAGTCGAGACAACCCGCAAGCTGGTGGCATCGGTGATGGAAAAGGCGGCGCTACCCGCCGTCGAAATATCCGTGCCGCTGGTGGTGGAAGCGCGGGCTGCCGACAATTGGGACGCGGCGCATTAAGCCGCGATAGACCGCAGGCCTGTCTCGGCGGTAATTCCGGCCTTGTCGAGGTCGGCGATCAGGGCCGCCATCGCCTTGTCGGTTTCGCCTTCCGCATTGGGAAGTCCGGCGAAATAGCCCGCCAGGAAGCCCGGGGTGGCGAGATAGCCCAAGATCATCTCCCGCGCCTTTGCCGACAATGCCCCCTCGGTGAAGAAACCGCCCAGCGTCAACTTCAAAAGCGTTGTGGCCTTTTCAACATGATTGGCGCTGCGCGCATCCAGGCCTTCGAACAGCCTAGCAGCCGCCGCGGCATTGAAGGCCAGCCGGTCAATCTTGTCGGTGATTTCCTGGCGCTGCACTTCGATGAAATTGGAGCGACGCACCTTGCCCTGCAGTGCCGCCAGCCGCTGCAACCGGCCCAGGATCGGGGTTTTGGCGTTGTTGAAGAAATTTTCGAACGGGGCAGAATTCACAACCGGCAGCACGAACGCGGCCAGCAGCCGCTTGTTCTCGGCGCCGATCACGTTTTCCTCGACGAACAGCAGGCGCTCGACCTTTTCATCGGGCTGTGCGCCGTCAATGTGGGTCGACAGGACTTCCTGGTTGACCAGCCGCTTGGAGCGCAGGGTGAATGCCGCCACCAGATCCTCGTGGCTGAGATATTTTCCCACCCCCAGCACCACCTTGTTGGCTAGGCTGCGCAGGGCTTTGAGTTCCTCGACCAGGGAATTGGGAACCAGCCGTTTGGTGCTCTTGAATTCCGCGACAATGCGGTCGGCCACCGCGGTGCGGGCTTCGGCCAGGTCGTCGGCGGCGAAATGATGCGTCAGCTTGGAAAGGCCGCCCTTGGCGTCCCTGGGCGCACGGCCCAGAAACAATTCGACCAGTTGGCCCAGCGCCACGGCCAATGTATCGGCCGGTCCCATCAATTCATGCAGCGCCGCCGAACCGCCCATCACTTCCGCCATGATGGCGTCAATCGATGAGAGAACCAGTTTGCGCGGTCCTTCCGCGGCAGGCGCGTTTTCCATTACCGTCAGCAGAAGCTGGACTTTCTCGTCCCAGCCGTTGGCGTCCTTCAAATGATTGGCCAGCGCGGCATTGAAAATATAGGCGGCGTCGCCCTGGCCGCCCAGCTGCTCGGCCAGCTGAGCAAACTGATGGGCGTGCGGGTTGGGAAACAGGCCCTTTCTCTGGTCGCGATAGACGCGCTGGATCGCCTGGGTCGCCAGTTCGTTCAGGCCCTTGACGATCTGTTGCACCGGCGTGGCGGTGTTGGCGGCCTGCGCCACCGAGACTTTCTGGATGGCATGCTGATACAGCGTTCCGGTCGCTTCCAGCTTTTCCAGCATGTCGGGACGGTGAATCAGTTCGGTGACGGTGATGCGGTTGCGCGCCAGGAAGTCCGGCAGCAGGCGGCGGATCGTGGACCGCGCGTGATAGGAATATAGGTCTTCCGGCTTGAAACAGGGCAGGGCATGGGGCGTGTCTTCCTGCGCCACCGGCACCTTGACCTGGTTGTGGCCCTCTTCAAAGATTTTCAGGGTCAGATAGTCGCCGGTGTCGTCGTTGTAGGTTTCTTTGACGACCTTGACGCCAGTGGCTTTTTCGCTCGCCATCAGGCCTTGCGCCAGCTCGATCGCGCTGTCGCGGTCCGAGCGCACATCATGCAGCGACCAGGCGCCCTTGGCGCCGACGCGGCGAAATACTTCGAAATGAATCTCTCTGGCCACGCGATCCCCTCGGGGCCAAAGTTTGCATCGCCTGCAATTAAGTCCGGGTTAACCGGTTTTCGTCCCCCTCCGGCCTTCGCACCTGATCGGTGCTACGGCCACCTCCCCCATCAGGGCTGCGCCCATGGGGGCGGCGGACCTGCGCTTGCTGTCAATGTCCGCCGCAAACCTTGCAGGCGGGGTCGGGGCGCAAAGTCACGGTCCGGAAGCGGGCGCAAAGCGCCTCATAGATCAGCAGCCTGCCCGCCAGCCCTTCGCCGATGCCGGTTATTTCCTTCAGGACTTCCAGCGCCGCCAGCGATCCCATCACCCCCGCCGCCGCCCCGATCACCCCGGTCTCCGAGCAATTGGGCACCGTGCCGGGGGCGGGAGGCTCCGGGAACAGGCAGCGATAGCAGGGATGGGGGGCGCTTTTGTCATGCGCCTTGAAGGTGGCAAGCTGCCCCTCGAACTCCGTCACCGCCGCAAAGACCAGGGTTTTTCCCAGGGCAAAACAGGTGTCGTTGACCAGGAAACGGGTGTCGAAATTGTCCGAACCGTCGGCGACGATGTCATAGGCCGCGATCAAGTCCCGGGCATTTTCCGCTGTCAGCCGCACGGCATGGGTTTCGATTTTCACCCCCGGATTAAGGGCATTGAGGGCGCTCGCCGCCGCCTCGGTTTTTAGGCTGCCCACATCGCCCGTCCGGAACAGGATCTGGCGCTGGAGGTTGGAAAGACTGACCCTGTCGTCATCCACCAGGCCGAGGACGCCCACGCCCGCCGCCGCCAGATACAGCGCCAGGGGGCTGCCCAGGCCGCCCGCACCCACGATCAGGACCCGCGCAGCATGAATCTTGGCTTGGCCCGTGCCGCCAACCTGCCGCAGCACGATGTGACGGGCATAGCGTTCCAGCTCTTCGTCGTTCAGGGCCATGATCTAAACATATGATTTCAAATAGTATTCTGCAATGGCGGGGCCGTTATGCTGCAATTTATGCTGCACCCTATGTTGCAGCATGGAGCGACGGCCCGGAAAAGTGCGGCCTCGTGGTTTTCCGTAGGCCGCGCGACCAAAAAACAAAGAAATGCTGCGGTATCCACCGCAGCATTTCGCGCAGCATAAACCAGAAATGCTGCAGCATGGGGTGCAGCATAACCCTCAGATCTTCCGGTAAACCCAGACCCGGGCGGGGGGCAGGTTGGCCCATACCATGGCGGCGCGAACCACCGAATAGCCGGGCGGCGGCACCACCGGGGCATGCATGCCATAGGAAAACTGGATCAGGGGCGCGCCGGCGGCCAGCAGCCGGCAGACCCCCTCCATGAAAATGCGCCGCCGCGCCATGGGAAAATTGAGCAGCGGAATCCCCGAAATAATGGCGCTGAAGGGCTCGCGCGCCTTGGGCTCCAGGGTGCGGGCAAGGTCGAAGGCATCGCCCTCGATCACATCCACTCCCGCAAAATGACCGGTCAGAAAATCCGCCATGTCCGGGTCGAATTCCACCAGGGTCAGGCGGCCAGGGGCGATGCCACGTTCCAGCACCGCCTGGGTCAGGACACCAGTGCCCGGGCCGAGTTCCAGCACCGGGCCGGGGTGGCCAGGGTCAATCTGGCGGGCGATAGCGCGGCCCAGCGCCCTGCTGGAGGGCACAAGCGCGCCGATGCTCTTGGGATGCGCCACAAGGGCGCGCAGAAACCGCAGATTTCCGGTGAGGGCGTCGGTGGGCGCGGTCATGCCCCAGCTTATGCGGGATCGCTGCCGTTCCAAAATTCTTTCAGCCGCGCCAGGAAGCTTTCCGCTTCGGGATGGGTGCCGGCCTGGCTGGCGGTCTCAAATTCGCGCAGCAATTCCTTTTGACGTTTGGTCAGTTTTACCGGGGTCTCGACCGCGACCTCGATATAGAGGTCGCCCCGCTGGGCGCTGCGCAGCACCGGCATGCCCTTGCCCTTGAGGCGGAACTGCCGGCCGCCTTGCGTGCCTTCGGGAATGGTGACCTTGGCCCGGCCGCCATCCAGGGTGGGGACCTCGATGCTGCCGCCGATCGCCGCCGTCACAAACGACACGGGCGCGCGGCAATGCAGGCTGTGGCCGTCGCGCTGGAAGATGGGATGTTCGGCCACCGAGAGGAAAACATAGAGATCGCCATTCGGGCCGCCGCCCACCCCCGCCGCGCCTTCGCCGGACAGGCGGATGCGGGTGCCTTCCTCGACTCCCGGCGGGATGCCTACGTTCAAAACGCGGTCCTTCTGCACCACGCCGGCGCCGCGGCAGGTCTTGCAGGGATGGCGGATGATCTTGCCGCTGCCGCGGCAGGCGTTGCAGCTGCGTTCGATGGTGAAAAAGCCCTGGGTGGCGCGCACCTTGCCGTGGCCGGCGCAGCTGGGGCAGGTCTCGGCGGTGTGGCCGGCTTCCGCGCCCGAGCCGCTGCAGGTCTCGCAGGCCACGGCGCTGGGCACCTCGATCTCGGCCGTGCGGCCGCGAAAAGCCTCTTCCAGGCTGATCTGAAGATTATAGCGCAGGTCCTGGCCGCGATTGCCGCGCCGCGCCTTGCGCCCGCCCATCAGGTCGCCGAAGAAATCCTCGAACACATCACTGAAGCTGCCGGCGAAATCGAATGGACTGCCGGCCGCACGCGCGCCCATGCCATTTTCAAATGCGGCATGCCCGAAACGGTCATAAGCGGCGCGCTTCTGATCATCCTTCAGGATGTCATAGGCTTCGCTGATTTCCTTGAATTTTACTTCCGCGGTGGCGTCGCCGGGATTCTTGTCGGGATGGAATTTCATCGCCAGCTTGCGATAGGAGGATTTGAGAACCTCGACCGTCGCGCCCTTCTGGCATTCCAGGGTCTCGTAATAACAACGCTTGTTCATTGCCCCAGACATTTTTTACAACCCGCCCCCGACTTCAAATTAACCTCCTCCGGCCTTCGCTGACTGTCGGTCTTTGACCTCGGTCAGCTACGACCACCTCCCCCACCAACACTTACGTGTGCGGGGGAGGCGGGCCTTAGTTCTTTTAGGCTGCGCCCTTCTTGTCGTCGTCCACCTCTTCGAAGTCGGCGTCCACGACATTATCGTCAGGCTTGTTGCCGGCGCCGGCCGCCGCCGCATCGGCGGCGGCTTCACCGGCCTGCTGCGCCTTGTACATCGCCTCGCCCAGCTTCATCGAAGCCTGGGCCAGGGTCTGGGTCTTGGTCTTGATGTCTTCGACATCTTCGCCCTTTGCGGCTTCCTTCAGCGCGGCGATGGCGGCCTCGATGGCGGTCTTTTCGGCGGCATCAACCTTGTCGCCATGCTCGGTCATGGCGCGCTCGGTCGAGCTGACCAGGCCGTCAGCCTGGTTCTTGGCTTCCACCAGTTCGCGGCGCTTCTTGTCGTCCGCGGCGTGGATTTCGGCATCCTTGACCATTTTTTGGATGTCGGCGTCCGTCAGACCGCCCGAAGCCTGGATGCGGATCTGCTGCTCCTTGCTGGTGGCCTTGTCTTTGGCGGTGACGCTGACAATGCCGTTGGCGTCGATATCGAACGTGACCTCGATCTGCGGTACGCCGCGCGGCGCGGGCGGAATGCCCTGCAGGTCGAAACGGCCAAGCGACTTGTTGTCAGCCGCCATTTCGCGTTCGCCCTGGAACACATTGATGGTGACGGCGCCCTGATTGTCCTCGGCGGTCGAGAAGATGTTCGACTTCTTGGTCGGGATGGTGGTGTTGCGGTCGAACAGGCGGGTGAAGACGCCGCCCAGAGTCTCGATGCCCAGCGACAGCGGGGAGACGTCGAGCAGCAACACGTCCTTCACTTCGCCC
>CAIOFO010000060.1 GCA_903857685.1 uncultured Alphaproteobacteria bacterium | reverse complement strand
GTCACGACGCGCGGGCCGGTGACGTATTCGCCGTACTCCGCCGTGTTGGAGATCGAGTAGTTCATATTGGCAATGCCGCCTTCGTAGATCAGGTCCACGATCAGCTTCACTTCGTGCAGGCATTCGAAATAAGCCATCTCTGGCGCATAGCCCGCTTCGACCAGCGTCTCGAAACCGGCGCGGATGAGTTCCACCAGGCCGCCGCAGAGCACCACCTGTTCGCCGAACAGATCGGTCTCGCATTCCTCGCGGAAATTGGTCTCGATGATGCCGGCGCGGCCGCCGCCGATGGCGGAGGCATAGGACAGGCCGAGGTCATGGGCATTGCCGGAGGCGTCCTGGTGCACCGCGATCAGGCAGGGCACGCCGCCGCCCTTCAGATATTCGCCGCGCACGGTATGGCCGGGGCCCTTGGGCGCGACCATCAGAATGTCGAGATCGGCGCGCGGCTCGATCAGCTTGAAATGCACATTGAAGCCGTGCGCGAACAGCAGGGCGGCGCCCTGCTTCATGTTTTTCGCCAGATCGTCGCGATAGATGTCGGCCTGCAATTCGTCGGGCGTCACCATCATCATCACATCGGCCCATTTGGCGGCCTCGGCGACAGTCATCACCTTGAAGCCGGCGGCTTCCGCCTTCTTGGCGCTGGCGCCGGGACGGGCGGCGACCACGACATCCTTGACGCCGCTGTCGCGCATGTTCTGGGCATGGGCATGGCCCTGCGAACCGAAGCCGATGATGGCGACTTTCTTGCCCTTGATGAAATTGAGATCGGCATCCCGATCGTAATAAACCCGCATCGCGCTGTTCCTTCTTGCCGTCCCGGTCCAAAATCCCTGGCCCGGAAATCCGGCCCGGTTTCTATCTGTTGGAGGGTGGAAGGGCAATCACCCCTGGGTCCCCCCGCCCGCTTATCTCACATGCGCAAAAGCGCCAGCACGCTGGCCGCCAGGGCCAGCCCCATCACGATGTTGAAAGCCCGGATGCGGGCGGGAATTTGCAGCATGTCGCGCAAACCGGCGCCGAACCCGGCCCAGAGCAGCATCACCGGCCAGCTGATCGCCGCCTGCATGGCGCTCACCAAAGCCGTGTCGGCCAGCGTATGGCCGGGCCGGACATAGAGCGCCACTATGGCCACCGCCATCACCCAGAGCTTGGGATTGACCCATTGAAAGGCGAAAGCCCCGGAAAAGCGCATGGGATGGGGCATCTCGCCGCCGCCCAGGCTGCCGGCGGTGGCGATCTTCCAGGACAGCCACAGCGTGTAGAGAATGCCGCCGATCCGCAGACCGCCTCGCACCAGCGGATAGTGCGAAAAGACAAAGCCCAGCCCCAGCCCGATGGCGATCACGATCAGCATCAGGCCGGTGAAGATGCCGATCATGTGCGGCAAGGTGCGGCGCAGGCCGAAATTCACCCCCGACACCGCCAGCATGATGTTGTTCGGCCCCGGCGTGATCGAACTGATCAGCGCGAACGAGAACAGCGCGGCAATCATTGCCGGCGGAAGAATGGTGCCGCTCTGCATCGCTCATCCGTGGATCGCTACATCGCTTCCGGACCGCGGGAAATCGCGGCGACGCCGGTGCGCGACACATCCACCAGTCCCAGCGGCCGCATCAGTTCAATGAAACTGTCGATCTTGGACGGCGCGCCGGTGATTTCGAACACGAAAGAGGTATGGGTGGTGTCCACGGCGCGGGCGCGGAAGGCGTCGGCCATGCGCAGCGCCTCCATGCGCTTTTCCCCGGTGCCCGCCACCTTGATCAGCGCCATTTCGCGCTCGATGCCGGCCTGTTCGGCGGTCCAGTTGGTGACGCGGCGCACCGGCACGACGCGGTTGAGCTGCGCCTCAATCTGCTCGATCACCGCCGGGGTACCGGAGGTGACGATGGTGATGCGCGAAGTGCGCGCGGCGGGGTCAACTTCCGCCACCGTCAGGCTTTCGATATTGTAGCCGCGTCCGGAAAACAGCCCGATGACGCGCGCCAGCACGCCGGCCTCATTGTTCACCAGCACCGTGATGGTGTGGCGTTCGACAGCTTCCCCGTTCATCAGACCAGCATCTTTCCGGCTTCGCTGACCTCGCCGCCGTCATCGGGGCTGAGGATCATCTCGTTATGGGCCGCGCCCGACGGGATCATCGGATAGCAATTTTCCATCGGGTCCACCCGGCAGTCGAACAGCACCGGGCGCTTGACGGCAATCATTTCCAGGATCTTGCCGTCCAGTTCCGCAGGGCTCGTGGCGCGCAGGCCGACGCAGCCGAACGCTTCCGCCATCTTGACGAAATCGGGCAGCGCCTCGGAATAGGAATGGGAATAACGCCCGCCATGCAGCAATTCCTGCCACTGGCGCACCATGCCCATATATTCATTGTTGAGGATGAAGATCTTGATCGGCAGATTGTACTGAATCGCCGTGGACATTTCCTGCATCGTCATCTGCACCGATGCCTCGCCGGCAATATCAATCACCAGCGCGCCAGGATGGGCGAGCTGCACGCCCACCGCGGCCGGCAGGCCGTAGCCCATGGTTCCCAGGCCGCCGGATGTCATCCAGCGGTTGGGCTGCTCGAACTTGAAGCGCTGCGCCGCCCACATCTGGTGCTGGCCGACCTCGGTGGTGATGTAGACATCCTTGTCCTTGGTCAGCTCATAGAGCCGGTCCACCGCATATTGCGGCTTGATCAGCGTGTCGGAATTCTTGAAGGCCAGCGACTTGCGGCCGCGCCAGGTTTCGATCTGCGCCCACCAATCCTTCAGCGGCTGGGACTGCTTCTTCTTGGCCTTCCACACCTGGACCATCTCGCGGATCGCCTTGCCGGCATCGGCGACGATGCCCAAATCGGCGCGCACCACCTTGTTGATCTGGGAGGCGTCGATATCGAGATGGATTCTCTTCGAGTTCGGCGAGAATGCCGCGACCCGGCCGGTGACGCGGTCATCGAACCGCGCGCCCAGACAGATCAAGAGGTCGCAATCATGCATGGCGTGATTGGCTTCCCAGGTGCCGTGCATCCCCAGCATGCCCAGCCATTCCGGACGTGAGGCCGGGAACACGCCCAGCCCCATCAGGGTGGAAGTGATGGGAAAGCCGGTCAGGTCCACCAGTTCGCGCAGAGCCTTGGACGCCTCGGGGCCGGAATTGATAATGCCGCCGCCGGTATAGAAAACCGGGCGCTTGGCCGCCGCCATCATCTCGACGGCGCGGGCGATCGCGCCGGGATCGGGATCGGTCTTGGGCTTGTAGCTGCGATGCTGCACATTGGCGGGCGGCAGATAGACGCCCTTCTGGAACTGGATGTCCTTGGGGATGTCCACCAGCACCGGGCCGGGACGGCCGGTGGTGGCGATCTGGAACGCCTCATGCAGCGTGCGCGACAATTCATTGACGTCGCGCACCAGCCAATTGTTCTTGGTGCAGGGCCTTGTGATGCCGACCGTGTCGCATTCCTGGAAGGCGTCGGTGCCGATCAGGTGCGAAGGCACCTGGCCGGTGATGACCACCAGAGGAATGGAATCCATCAGCGCATCGGTGATGCCGGTGACGGCATTGGTGGCGCCGGGACCGGAGGTCACCAGCACCACGCCGGGCTTGCCGGTGGAGCGGGCATAGCCTTCGGCGGCATGCACCGCGCCCTGCTCATGGCGCACCAGCACATGGGTGATGCCTTCGACCTTGAACAGCGCATCATAGATCGGCAGCACCGCGCCGCCGGGATAGCCGAAAATATGAGTGACGCCCTGGTCGCGCAGGGCCTGTATCACCATCTCGGCGCCCGTCAGGGTGACGGGGGCGCCGGTGGCGGCGGGCGCGAGGGCCAAAGTATTATCCTTGTCCATCAGGACATTCCTTCAATATAATCCGCCTCAGGGCGGCTCAATCAAATCCAAAAATGATAAAGGGGCGTCGCCGCCCCTTGGAAAACAAGCCATCGGCCGGGAAGCGGGGTTAACCCCGCCCGGGCGATGGCCTGCCAATAAGTACCAACCTGATATTCATCGCAGCGCACCATAAAAGCGGCCATTTCCCGCGTCAAGCAATTTCAGGCGATATTATGCGTCATTTGAGCAACAATATTGCTTTCTGATGGCTTTAGCCAGATATAATCCGCCATCCGGTTGCGAAACCAAGTACTTTGGCGCTTGGCGAATTGGCGGGTGGCGGTTATCGCCTGTTCCAACGCTGCCTCCTTTGTCATCCGGCCCTCCGCCAGGGCAATCAGGGGACGCAGGCCCAGCAGCTTGGCGGCGGGCAGGGCGGGGTCGAGATCCTTCAGCGCCAGCGCCTCCTGCAGACCGCCCTGCTCCACCATGGCCTCGAAGCGCACCGCGATGCGGGCGCGCAATTCGGGACGCGGCAGGTCGACGACAAATTTCGCCAGCTTGAGATTTTTCAGGATTGGGTCCGCCGGCGATTGCTGCCAGTCGGCCAGCGCAATGCCGGTGGTTTCGAACACTTCATAGGCGCGCAAGACGCGCTGCGGATCGGTCGGGCGCAGCAGCGCCGCTGTCCTGGGATCGCGCTCAGCCAACCGCGCATGCAAGCCCGCCACGCCGATCTCTTCCAGCAGGGCACGCGCGGCTTCGCGGATTTCCGGCGGCGTGGGCGGGACATGCGCCAGGCCCTCGGTCAACGCCATGAAATAAAGCCCGGTGCCGCCGGCAAAGATCGGCAGCTTGCCGGACGCGCGCGCCTGCTGAAGCGCCGTGATCGCGTCTCTTGCATAACGCCCCACCGAATAGCTTTCGGCGGCGCTGACATGACCATAGAGCAGATGCGGGACACGCGCGGTATCGGCGGCGGTGGGCCGCGCCGTCAGGATCGGCGCTTCGGCATAGACCTGCATGGAATCGGCGTTGATAATCACCCCGTCCAGGGCCTGCGCCAACGCCAGCGCCGCGGCAGACTTGCCGCTGGCGGTGGGGCCTGCAATAAGCACGGCGTCAATCGTCATCGGATGATGACCAAACATAAAAGTTCATCGGATCAGCATGTTTGTTCTGAATGTCATCGGCAAGGGCGCCGCGCCCGCGCTTTTCACAGATCTGGCAAGCACCGCGCCGGTCATCCTGTCGCCCGGCTTTGCCTTCGACCTGCCGGTGGCGGAGAAAGACGCGCCGCTGCTGCTGGCCGAGGCCAGCGCCCTGGCGGAGGGGCTGAAGCTCGACATCAATATCGTGGATACGCGCCGCCGCCGCAAGAAACTGCTGCTGGCCGACATGGATTCCACCATCATCAATGTCGAATGTCTCGACGAACTGGCCGACATGGCCGGCCTCAAGCCCCGGATCGCCGCCATCACCGAGCGGGCCATGCGGGGCGAAATCGAATTCGAGACAGCGCTCAAGGAACGGGTCGGGCTGCTCAAGGGGCTGAAGCTGGACGCGCTGGAGCGTACCTACGCCGAACGGGTGCGGCTGAATCCGGGCGCCAAAAATCTCCTGGCCACCATGCGCGCCCACGGCGCCCACACCATGCTGGTATCGGGCGGCTTCGGCTATTTCACCCGGCGCGTCGCCGAAGCGGCGGGCTTTCACGCCGAGCGCGGCAACACCCTGCTGGATGACGGCGTGGCGCTGACCGGCGAAGTCGCCATGCCGATCCTGGGGCGGCAAGCCAAGCTGCAGGCGCTGGAAGAAGCGGTGGCCAAATTGGGCATCGGCTTTGAAGAGGCGCTGGCCGTGGGTGACGGCGCCAATGACCTGGCCATGATCCAGAAGGCCGGCCTAGGGGTGGCCTATCACGCCAAGCCGGTGGTGGCTGCGGCGGCGGGCGCCTCGATCGCCCATAACGACCTGACGGCGCTGCTGTATTTGCAGGGTTATAATGACAGCGAAATCAGTCGAGCCCCGGAGCGCGATCACTGATCGCGCGACCCTAATCTAGTCTAAGCCCGACATACGTTGAATCGCCGCCGCGATTGACCAGCATCAGCTCGACCTTGCGGCCGGCCTTGATGTCGGCGGCGATCTTCTGCTCGACATCGGCGGGGCTTTTCACTTTCTGGCTCTGCACTTCGACAATGACATCGCCGGGATGGAAATTCTTGTCGGCGGCCGGGCTGTCGGCGGTGACGTCGCTCACCACCACGCCCTGGACCCCGGCCGGAAGCTTGAACTTGGCGCGGGCTGCGCCGTCCAGCACGCCCAGCGACAGGCCGAGCTGCGACAGTTTCGAGCCTTGCGGCGCGGCATTGGATTGCGGCTTGGGCGGCCCTCCGTTCGGAAGATTTGGCGCGCTCTGCGACTTGCCGGGTTTGTCGGGCGGGCCTTCATCCAGCTTGGCGACATAGATACGGAAGCTCTGCTTGCGGCCGCCGCGCAGCACATCGATGTTGACCGTCTTGCCGATCGGCGTGGCGGCGACAATACGCGGCAGGGTGCGCGAATCCGTGATCGGCTTGCTGTCAAAGCCGGTGACCAGATCGCCCTTGGACAGGCCGGCCTTGGCGGCGGGGCCGTCGGGCGTGACATCGGCCACCAGGGCGCCCTGCGTGGTGAGCAGGTGCATGGCCTCGGCCACTTCATCGCTGACGCCCTGGATGCGCACGCCGATCCAGCCGCGCTTGGCCACGCCATACTGGCGCAGCTGCGCCACCACATCGCGCGCCAGGTTGGAGGGAATGGAAAAGCCGATGCCGACGCTGCCGCCGGAGGGCGAGAAGATCGCCGAATTGATGCCCACCACATCGCCATCCATGTCGAACAGCGGACCGCCGGAGTTGCCGCGATTGATCGGCGCGTCGGTCTGGATGAAATCGTCATAGGGCCCGGCATTGATGTCGCGGTTGCGCGCCGAGATGATGCCCGCGGTCACCGTCGAGCCCAGGCCGAAAGGATCGCCGATGGCGATCACCCAATCGCCGATGCGGGCCTTGTCGCTGTCGCCGAATTTGGTGGCGGGGAGCGGCTTCTTCGGGTTGACCTTGAGCAGCGCCAGATCGGTCTTGAGATCGCGTCCGATCACCTTGGCCGGCAAGGACGAGCCGTCATTCAGGGTGACGGTGATCTGTTCGGAATTCTCGATCACGTGATTGTTGGTGACGATGTAGCCCGCCGGATCGATGATGAAGCCGGAGCCCAGCGAGGTGACGCGCTGCGGATTGTTGCTTTTGGGCCCGAGGAAATTCTTGAACAGGTCCTCCAAAGGCGAGCCGGGCGGCAGGGTCGGCATGTCCTGGGGCGGCGGTGCCTTCAGCATCTGGGAGGTGGCGATATTGACCACGCTGGGCAGCAGCTTGGCGGAAAGGTCGGCAAAGGAATCCGGCGCACCCCGCGCCAAGGCAGGCGCGGTGAACACCACCAGGGCAAACAGCGAAGCGGCGAAACGGCGGATCAATGGAAGCTCGGGTGCATGGGATTCGGGCTTTAGAATAGCGTTCCCCTTCCGCCGCAAACAGGGCGAAATCGGCAATTCCCGGGCAAAAATGCGTTACAGTTGGTTTGGAACCCGACCGTCGCTATAAGCGCGGCCATGAGCACCAGCCGCGAGGACATTTTCCGGGCCCTGGACCGGGTCATTGACCCGGTCAGCGGCCGCAGCGTCGTGCAGCAGAACATGATCACGGGGCTGGTGGTGCGGGCGGTTTCCGGCGGCAATGCCGTGGGCTTTGCCCTGGAAGTGCCGCCCGAGCAGGGCCCGGATTCCGAACCCTTGCGGCAGGCCTGCGTCGCGGCGGTGAAGGCTGTTTCCGGGGTCCAGTCGGTGACGGCCGTGTTGACCGCGCATCAGGGCGACGCCCCGGAAAGCGGGCATGGCCATGACCATGGCGCAGGGCCGGCGGCGCGTCAGGCCGCTGCCGCGCCGCAAGGCATACCGGGCGTCGGCCATATCATCGCCGTGGCCAGCGGCAAGGGTGGGGTGGGCAAATCCACCGTCGCGGTCAATCTGGCGCTGGGGCTGGCGCGGCTGGGGCTGAAAGTGGGGCTGCTGGATGCCGACATTTACGGACCCTCGGTGCCGCGCCTGCTCGACATCAAGCACAAGCCCGACAGCGATGGCCGCAAGTTGATTCCGATCGAGAAATACGGCCTCAAGACCATGTCCATCGGCTTTCTGGTCAAGGAAGACGAAGCCATGATCTGGCGCGGCCCGATGGTGCAGTCGGCCCTGACGCAGATGATGAGTGACGTGCTGTGGGCGCCGCTCGACGTCCTGGTGCTGGATATGCCGCCGGGCACCGGCGACGCCCAGCTCACCATCGCCCAGCGCGTGCCGCTGAAAGGCGCGGTGATCGTCTCGACGCCGCAGGACATCGCCCTGATAGACGCCAAGAAGGGCATCGCCATGTTCCGCAAGACCCAGGTGCCGATCATGGGGATCGTGGAAAACATGAGCGTCTTCATCTGTCCGGATTGCGGCCATGCTCATCATATCTTCGGCGCGCATGGCGCGCGCGATACGGCCGCAAGTCTGGGCGTGCCGTTCCTGGGAGAGATACCGCTGCTGCCGCGCATCCGGGAAATGTCGGATGCCGGAACTCCCGTGATGGTGGAGAGCCCGGACGGGCCGGAAGCCAGGGCCTTCCTGGCGGTGGCGGAAATAGTCGCCGCCGCGCTCAAGACGGCGGACCGCCCGGCGCCGAAAATCATTATCGAGTAGTTTTCAATAGTCGCGCAATTTCACGCCTAGGGCGCATTGCGCTCCAGTGTGACGAAACTGTAGCGCAGCCCTTCCGGGGTGGCGTGATCCTCGCGCGCGATTTCCGTCCAGTCCTTGCGGTCAAAGGCAAATGCCGCATCGCCGTCAAAGGCGCGATGAACCTCGGTCAGTTCGATGCGACCCGCTCGCGGCAGCGCGGCGCGGTAAATCTCGGCGCCGCCGATGATGAATACATCCGGCTGTTCCAGCGCCCTTTCGAGCGGCATGGTTTCCGCGCCTTCGGCCTGCCAAAGTTTCTGCCATGTGACCACGATGTTGCGGCGGCCGGGCAGCGGCTTTTTCGGCAGCGAGTCCCAGGTCTTGCGCCCCATCACGATGGTGTTGCCCATCGTCAGCGCCTTGAAGCGCTTGAGATCGTCCGAGATATGCCAGGGGATGGCGCCGTCCCTGCCGATGACGCCATTTTCCGCCGCCGCCAGGATCAAGGTGACGCTCATGGCTCGCCCAGCGCCTTCATGGCGTCCTGTTCCAGCCAGTAGGTGTACCAACCCTGATGCGGATGGGCGCCGATGCCCCGGTAGAAGGCGATGGCCGGCGCATTCCAGTCCAGCACCTGCCATTCCAGCCGCGCCGCGCCTGCCGCCAGCCCCTTGCGCGCCAGATATTGCAGCAGCGCCTTGCCATGGCCGCGGCCGCGAAAATCCGGGCGGATAAAGAGATCTTCGATATAAAGCCGCCGCGCGGCGCGGAAGGTGGCATAGGTCCAGTAATAAGTGGCCAGGCCGATAGCGGCATCGCCTTCAAAAGCAATCTCGCATTCGATGCGCGGGCTGAGGCCGAAGAAATCGAAGGCAATCTCTTCCGCGGTGAGGGTGATGGGCAGCTTCTCAAATGCGGCGAGTTCCGAAAGCAATGTCAGGATCAGGCTGGCGTCCTGCGGCCGGGCGGGACGGATGGCGAAGTCAGGCATAAAAATTCCAAAGCAGAATGCGGATGGACCATAGGCAGCGGCGTTCCCAAATGGAACCGAAAGGCGCCTTGCGGGTTACCGCAGGACGTCAGGGAACCGGGAGATCCATCATGGTCAAATTGCTGATTTCGACCGCCATTGCGGGGCTCTTGGCCCTAGGCGGCACCGCCTTGGCGCAGCCCGATGATCACCGTGGCCCCGCCGGACATGCCGCCGGACAGGCACAGCCGGCACCCCGGGCGGCGCCGCAGGACGCGCGTCCGGCAGGCCCCGCGCCGGGCACCCAGGGCCGTATAAATCGCCAGCCCAGCGCAGCCGCGCAGGCCGCGCCCGCTGCCGCACCCAATTCGCGTGCCGGCATGAGAGGCCATGAAACAGCCGTTGCCGCGCCGGTCGCGGCCCCAACCAACGCCATGCGGGGTCCGGCGCCCAGTAACGCCATGCGCGGCCCGGCGGCCGCAGCACCGGCCACCACCATGCGCGGGCCGGCGCCAGGCAACGCCAATCGCGGCTCGCGTCCCGATTTTTCCTCCTATCATCGCAATTTCAGCGCGCCGCAGCATTTTCACGCGCAGACCGACTATCGCCGCCCCAGCGGCTGGTATGCCCGCCGCTGGACCTATGGCGAAATCCTGCCGTCGCTGTTCTGGGCGCCGGACTACTGGCTGAGCGATTATTATGATTTCGGCCTGATGCCGCCGCCCCCCGGCACCGTGTGGGTGCGGGACGGCAATGACGCCCTGCTGATTGTCCGGGATACCGGCGAAATCATCCAGGTGGAATATAGCGTCTTTTACTAACTTCTGCGGCATCTTAGCCCTTATTCCCCGCACCATCATGCTATAAATGGTCACCGTGCCCGTGCGCTTCGCGCGGCGCTCCGAGAATTAATCCGGGTACGGAATAAAACATGACCAATGTAACCGTGATCGGTGCCCAGTGGGGCGACGAGGGCAAGGGCAAGATCATCGACTGGCTCTCGAACCGGGCCGAGATGGTGGTGCGCTTCCAGGGCGGCAACAATGCCGGCCACACCATCGTGGTGGGGAACAAGACCTACAAGCTGTCGCTGCTGCCGTCCGGCGTGGTGCAGGGCAAACGCTCCATCATCGGCAACGGCGTGGTGGTGGATCCCTGGTCGCTGCTGGACGAGATTGCCCGCGTCGGCGCCGCCGGACTGAAGGTCGGTCCGGAAATCCTGGTGCTGGCGGAAAATGCCGTGCTGGTACTGCCGCTGCACCGCGACCTGGATGCGATGCGCGAAGACGCGGCTGCCCAAAAGATCGGCACCACCAAGCGCGGCATCGGACCGGCCTATGAGGACAAGGTGGGACGGCGCGCCATCCGCGCCATTGACCTGAAGGATCCCGCTTCGCTGCCCGCCAAGATCGAGCGGTTGCTGGCGCACCATAATGTGCTGCGCCGGGGCTTCGGCCAAGCCGAGGTGGACGCGGCGGCGCTGCTGGCAGTGCTGAACGAAATCGCGCCCAAGATCACGCCTTACCTGGGATCGTCGTGGCGCGAGCTGGACGCCGCCAAGCGCGCCGGCAAGCGCGTGCTGTTCGAGGGCGCCCAGGCGGTGCTGCTGGATATCGACCACGGCACCTATCCCTTCGTCACCTCGTCGAACACGGTGGCGGGACAGGCGGCAGCCGGTTCGGGCGTGGGTCCGCGCGACATCGGCACCGTGCTGGGCATCGTCAAGAGCTATACCACGCGGGTGGGCGAAGGGCCCTTCCCCACCGAGCTGAAAGACGCCACGGGGGAAAAACTGGGCGAGCGCGGCCATGAATTCGGCACCGTGACGGGGCGCAAGCGCCGCTGCGGCTGGTTCGACGCCGTGCTGGTGCGCCAGACCGTGATCACCGGCGGCGTGGACGGCATCGCCCTGACCAAGCTGGATGTGCTGGACGGATTCACCGAGATCAAGGTTTGCACCGGTTACGAGCTGGACGGGCAGATGCTGGATCACCTGCCCGTCGATGCATTGCTGCAGGCGCGGCTGAGGCCGGTCTATGAAACGCTGGAAGGCTGGACGGATTCCACCCGCGGCGCCCGCAGCTGGGCCCAGCTCCCCGCCAACGCCATCAAGTATGTGCGCCGGGTGGAAGAGCTGATCGGCGCGCAGGTGGCGCTGCTGTCCACCAGCCCCGACCGCGACGACACCATCATGGTGCAAGACCCGTTTGTAGGGCGGTAGAGTGCCGCCGCTCGTCATTCTGGGCAGTGCGCGGCCCGATGGCGATACCAGGCGGGCAGTGGAAATCGCGTTGACGCATTCGGCAAACCTGATTTTCCTGGCGCAGCACAATATCGGCAACTACGACTACGCCCATGGCAATGATGGGGATGAATTTCTGCGCATCGTGGACGAGATGCTGGCGAATGAAACCATCGTATTTGCAACACCTGTCTACTGGTATGCGATGAGCGCGCAACTGAAAACGTTCTTCGACCGATTGAGCGACCTCACTGAAACAGCCAAGGCAAAGGGGCGGTCCCTGGCAGGAAAGAAAGTCTGGGTCATCGCCACCGGCACTGAAGATATTCTTCCGGAGGGTTTTGAAGTGCCGTTTCGGCGCACCGCGCAATATTTCGCGATGAATTATCGCGGCTGCGCCTATCTTTACATGGGCTCGGACGTGGCGACGCGCGCCGACAGCGAAGCGGCGTTGGCGCGATTTGGCGCTTCTTTGGGCTAGAACAGCTTGGCAATACGAAGCGGGCCGAGAGCGGTTCCATCGGATAGGAACAACTCCAATGCCCCGCGACGCCTGTCGCCGATGTAATGCGTCCAAATCATTGCACCGCCGTTACATCCAGTCGGGGTTTTTCAGTAAAATCGGAGAAAGTTGATGATTTCTGTGAAGAGCATTCTGACGCACGCGTCCATTGCGGCGTTGATCGGCGTCGGCACCATGGCCGCGATGGCGGGCAGCGCGTCGGCCTATGTCCAATGCAACAGCAGCGGCGATTGCTGGCATACGGATTCCCAGTACACGTATGACAAGGGACTCGGTGTGCAATCCCATCCCGACGACTGGTATTTCCACCAGACCTGGAACGGCTCGGACCGCCACTATCGTGATTATCACGAAGGCCGGGGCGGCTATCGCAACGGCATCTGGTTTTCCTTCTAAACCCGGCGCCGCATAGATCGAGAACTGGGCCCGCCGGTGAATACCGGCGGGCTTTTTCAATCCAGCGATTTGCGGAAACGCAGGATGCTGGCGCCCAGCAGCAAGGCGGCCAGCCACCCGAACCGCGAGGCCTCGACGCGGCGGGGTGCGGCCGGCCCGCAAGGCTGCCGAAAGGGCCGGTTGCGCCGTGCGTATTCAATTGCCCTTGGATATTTCCGCGGCGCCCAGTGGCCCCTGGGGCAGCACGCGCGGCATAGCGAGCACCGCCGACAATGCCAATGCGGCGCAAATAACTGCGATGACGATTCCGAGGCGAAACATCGCGCAACTGTAACCGGATCGCGCCGAGGCGGGTGTTACGTCTGGGCAATATTGAACATTGTGGAAGAAGAATTGGCGGCGGCAAGGCTAGAACAGCTTCGACAATGTGAAGCGGGCCGAGAGCGGTTCCAGCGGGTGGACATGGCGATCCGCGACTTTGTGGGAACCTAGGCGGGAGGACGGGGCATGGCGCGGCGGCCGTTCACCAGCGGCGGCAGGCCCTTGGCTTCGTAATAGAGCTCGTCGGCGAAACGGTCGGCGGCGGCCTGGGTG
>CAIOFO010000059.1 GCA_903857685.1 uncultured Alphaproteobacteria bacterium | reverse complement strand
GCCGACCAGATCGCCCCCAGCGACGCCTCGATCCTGATCACCGGCGAAAGCGGCACCGGCAAAGAAGTGCTGGCGCGCTATGTCCACCGCAAATCCATGCGCAACGACAAGCCCTTCATCTCGGTCAATTGCGCCGCCATCCCGGAAAATCTGCTGGAATCCGAATTGTTCGGCCATGAAAAGGGCGCCTTTACCGGCGCCATCGCCCGGCGCATCGGCAAGTTCGAAGAGGCCAATGGCGGCACCCTGCTGCTGGACGAAATCAGCGAGATGGATGCCCGCCTGCAGGCCAAGCTGCTGCGCGCCATCCAGGAACGCGAGATCGACCGGGTCGGCGGCACCAAGCCGGTCAAGGTGGATATCCGCATCATCGCCACCTCCAACCGCGACCTGGCCGAGGCGGTCAAGCACGGCACCTTCCGCGAAGACCTTCTGTATCGCCTGAACGTGGTCAATCTGCGCATTCCGCCGCTGCGCGAGCGTCCCAAGGATATTCGCGCCCTGGCGCATCATTTCGCGCGCAAATATGCCGAAGCCAATGGCGTGCCCTATCGCCCCATCGCCGCGGTCACCGAGAGGCTGCTGCTGAGCCACGCCTGGCGCGGCAATGTGCGCGAACTGGAAAACACCATTCACCGCGCCGTGTTGCTGGCGCATGGAGCGGAGATTTTTCCCGAAGCCATTCGCCTGCCCGATGGCAGCCATGTCGGCGCCACCATGTCCGCCGCCGTCTCAGCACAGGACTCCTCGGTGCAGAATGTGGTGGCCAATGCCGCGGCGGTGACGCGCGGCCTGGTTGGCCGTACCGTTTCAGATGTCGAGCGCGACCTGATCCTGGACACGCTGGATCATTGCCTGGGCAACCGCACCCATGCCGCCAATATCCTGGGCATTTCCATCCGCACCCTGCGCAACAAGCTGCGCGAATATACCGATGCCGGACTTTCCGTTCCCGGGCACGGCGAACAAAGGCTGGCGGGCTGATAGTTCATGAGTGAGATCGGCGCCACCGCGCCCAGCCCGGCCTTCAACTTCTCCGCCGCCAAGGCGATGGGCTATATCCGCAAGTCCGATCTGGGCCTTGCCATCGGCATCATGGCCATTTTGGTGGTGCTGATCGTGCCGCTGCCGACCTGGCTGCTGGACATCAGCCTGGCTTTCTCGCTGTCTTTCTCGATCCTGATCCTGATGACCGCGGTCTTCATCCAGAAGCCGCTGGAATTCAGCTCTTTCCCCACCATCCTGCTTTTGACCACCATGATGCGGCTGGCGCTGAATCTGGCGTCCACAAGGCTGATCCTAGGCCACGGCACGGAAGGCACCGCCGCATCAGGCTATGTCATCCAGGCCTTCGGCAAGCTGATCATGCAGGGCAATTTCGTCATCGGCCTGATCGTCTTTGCCATTCTCATCATCGTGAACTTCATCGTCATTACCAAGGGCTCGGGCCGCATCGCCGAAGTGGCGGCGCGTTTCAGCCTGGACGCCATGCCCGGCAAGCAGATGGCGGTCGATGCCGATCTTTCCGCCGGCCTGATTGACGAGAAGGAGGCCAAGCAGCGCCGCAAGAATCTGGAAGCGGAAAGCAATTTCTTCGGCGCCATGGACGGCGCCTCCAAATTCGTGCGCGGCGACGCCATTGCCGGCCTTTTGATCGTGGGCATCAACGTCATCGGCGGCATCATCATCGCCGTGGCCCAGAAGGGCATGAGCTTTTCCGACGCCACCCAGACCTTTACCCTGCTGACGGTGGGTGACGGCCTGGTGTCGCAAATGCCGGCGCTGATCGTTTCCACCGCCGCCGGCCTGATGGTTTCCAAGGCCGGCGTCGAGGGCGCCACCGACAAGGCGCTGATGAAGCAGCTGTCCTTCTACCCCCAGGCGCTGGGCATGGCCGCCGCGGTGATGGGCGTTATCGCCATCCTGCCCGGCATGCCGACCATGGTGTTCGCGGGTCTTTCCGGCGGCACCGGCGCGCTCGCCTATTACGCCTTCAAGCGCAAGGACGCCCGCACCGCCCAGGAACAGGCGCAGGTCGCAGCCGCGTCCGATCCCGCCTCCAAGGAAGAGCCGATTTCCACCGCTCTGGCGCTGGACCTGCTGCGCGTCGAACTTGGCTATGGCTTGCTGCCGCTGATCAACGATGTGCAGGGCCATCGCATCACCGACCAGATCAAGGCGCTGCGCCGCCAACTGGCCCAGGAAATGGGCTTTGTCATGCCGGCGGTGCGCATCCTCGACAATATGCAGCTGGGCGCCAACGAATACCGCATCCGGGTCAAGGAAGTGGATTCCGGCAAGGGCGAACTGTTCCCCGGCAGCTTCCTGGTCATGGATCCCAAGGGCCTGCCCATCGACCTGCCCGGCACCCACACCACCGAGCCCGCCTTTGGCCTGCCGGCCACATGGGTCAGTTCGGCGCTGCGCGAGGAAGCCTCGTTCCGCGGCTTTACCGTGGTGGACCCCGGCACGGTGCTGACCACCCATCTCACGGAAGTCCTCAAGAGCCATATGTCGGAACTGCTGTCTTACGCCGAGACCAAGAAGCTGCTGGACGACCTGCCCCAGGAACACAAGAAGCTGGTGGAGGAACTCATCCCCTCGCAGATTTCGGTTACCGGGGTGCAGCGCGTACTGCAGACCTTGCTCGGCGAACGGGTCTCTATCCGCGACCTGCCCGCCATCCTGGAAGGCATCGCCGAAGCCGTCGGCCATACCAAGAATGCGCTCTACATCACCGAGCATGTGCGCGCCCGCCTGGCCCGCCAGCTCTGCCACGCCAATCTGTCGCCGGGCGGTTATCTGCCGCTGCTGGCGCTGTCGCCCAGCTGGGAACAGGCTTTCGCGGAAAGCATTGTCGGGCAGGGCGAGGAGCGCCAGCTTGCCATGGCGCCGTCGCAGCTACAGCAGTTCATCCAGACCGTGCGCGAGCGCTTCGACGAGGCCGGCAGCAAGAATGAAGTGCCGGTGCTTCTGACCAGCCCGCAAGTGCGGCCCTTTGTGCGCTCCATCATCGAGCGCTTCCGGCCGCAGAGCGTGGTGATGAGCCAGAATGAAATTCATGCCTCGGTGCGGCTGCGCACGCTTGGCCAGATCTGAGCCATGGGCGCGGTCGTTCCCCTGAAGCAAAGCGCCACGCTGCTGAATTTTCCCCGGGCGGCGCTGGGCCTTCGCGGATTTCTGACCGCCGCCCTGAAACGCCATCGCCTGCCCGAGCGGCTGGTCGAGATGCTGATACGCGATGCCGAAACCTGCACCGGCTGCTCGCCGCAGGAGGCGCTGGCCACGGCGCTGGGCAAACGCATGCGGCCCCAGGGTATTGATTTCGAAAAGGCCCGCGGCATTCTCCTGCTGGGACCCGCGGGCGGGGGCAAAAGCGCCGTCGCCGCCAAGATCGCCCATATCGCGCTGCTGTCGGGACGCCGGGTGGAACTGGCCAATGCCGCCGACGGGCTGGCGCTTTTTCGCACGGCAAGTTTCCAGGGCGATAGTCTGATGGTGATGGAGGCGGCCGGTTTCAATCCCGTCAATCGCCGGGCGCTCAGCGCCTTTGCCGCCCTGGGCGAAGGCAATGGTTTGGAAAGCACCGGGGGCGTCGAAAGCATCTGCGTGGTTTCAGCCGCAAGCGATGCCGAAGATGTCGGCGAAATCGTCAGCGCCCTGCGGTTGCCGCGCGTCATCGTCACCGGCCTGGACTGCACCTTGCGCCTGGGCGCCACGGTTGCCGCGATTACCGGCGGCGCCCGCCTGGCCCATGTCACCCATGGCCCGCGCCCCGACGATGCGCTGGAAACGCTGGCACCCGAGACTTTGGCGAAACTGCTGCTGGATTAGGCGCGCAGGCTTTTGGCGGCTGGCCAGGAGCGAGGAGCGATGTGGGCACTTGAGCCCATGAACGACCGAGCGACGCCGCCAGCGGGCAAAAGCCCAGCGCCTAGCGCCGGCCTTTGCCGCCGCCCATACTGCGGTTGTCTATCGCAAAGGGCCCGCCGCCCAATCCGATCATCACCAGCAGACCGCCGCAGATCGCCACATCGCGAGTGAAAATATCGAATTCCACCTCGCGCGACGCGGCATTCGCGAAATGCCAGAAATCATGCAGGGCAAAGGCCGCGGCGATGGTGAGGCCGAACAGGATCACCGCGCCATAGCGGGTATGGTAGCCAAACGCCAACGAAACCACGCCCATCACAATCATCAGCAGCGCCACCACCAGCAGCAGCGGCGGCAGGGGCAGATGCTTGGCGCCCAGCTGCGCCACGATGCCGGACCAGTGATAGACGATGTCCATCGCCGCGTTGCCGAAAAACCAGGACAGGGCCCAGCGGCCCAGCAACGGCGAAATGGTTTCTGAAAAAGACATGGGCGCTCCCCGCATGCGACTCAGTCATCATTATCGTAGCTGAGCAGGGAACGCTTTCAATCAGCGCGGGAACCGCCGGGAAACTGGGCGGCGGACGGGCTTTTTGCGGCCTTTTTGCCACACCGGTTCGCAACCCCCACACAAAGCGGGAACGGCGGAATCCGCGCCCGCGTTACGTGATGGAAGGGACCTGAGTAGTAAAGGTCTGAAACATGTCTGCTATCGGATTGTCCCGCGGCAAGGGATTTAGAATATCGGCCTATGCCGATTACGGCCACGATCATCTGGTTTTCGCACGCCAGCAGTCCAACGCCTTGCGCGCGCTGGAATGGGAAAGAACGCCACCGCTGAAATCCTGGAGTTCACTGCTGGGGCCGTGGCTGGCGCTGGCGGGACTGACCGCGATCATCCTGCCGTTCGTGATCTGAACCTCATTCCGATCCAAACGCCGTTGTAGGCGCGAGGAGTTTTGCGGCCTGAGCAGGAGCGAGGAGCGATGTGGGCGAATAGTCCCATGAGCGACGAGCGACGCCCTCAGGACGCAAAAGAACCGCGCCTAAGCGTGCCGGAGGGAGTGCTTGCGCAAATGCTGAACCAGCGCCATTTCGTCCATGCGGGCCTGCTGGCGGCGGGCCTGCATTTCGGCCAGGCGCTTGGCTTGCTGCTCTGTCGCCACTTCCAGGCTCTTGAGATCCTGAAAGGCGTTGGTGAGATCGAGTTGGGCGGAGGCGAATTCGCGTTCGATTTCCTTGAGGGTGGCGCGCAGATTTTCGCGCCGTGTCTCGATGGAGCGCAGGAAGGACGGGAAGGCCAGGCGGCCAATATCGGAATCGCCGGCGCGCTGTTTTTCGCGCGCGACATTCTCGTCCAGGTCGGCGAGCTTGCGGTCGAGATCGGCGCGCATGGCCTCGATCGAGGCAACGCGTCGCTTCATTTCGTCAACCTTGAAACGTTTCAAGCGCAGCAGCGTATCGGTCCGGTTCATCCCGCTCTCCCTTCCGCGCTACCCAGAATTTCCGTCAGCGCGGCATAACCTTCGCTCAACGACGCCCGCTCATCCTTCTGTTGTGCCAGAAAGGCTTCGAGCTGCGGGTTAAGCTTCACTGCGCTGTCCACTTCAGGATTCGTGCCAGCCTTATAGGCCCCGAGCCGTATCAATTCGGCCATATCTTCGTAAATGGTCAGGGGCTTGCGGGCCCGCATGACCAGATTTTGCTCACTTTCGCTGTTGCAGCCCGGCATGGCGCGGCTGACCGAGCGAAGAATGTTAAGGGCGGGAAACCGGCCCCGTTCCGCAATGGCACGGTCCAGCACGATATGGCCGTCTAGGATGCCGCGCACGGCATCGGACACCGGCTCATTCATGTCGTCGCCCTCGACCAGCACGGTAAACAGGCCGGTGATGGAGCCCCGGCCCTGCATGCCGGGACCGGCGCGCTCCAAAAGGCGCGGCAGTTCGGCGAAGACGGTGGGGGTATAGCCCTTCGAGGCGGGCGGCTCGCCGGCGGAGAGGCCGATTTCGCGCTGGGCCATGGCAAAGCGGGTCACCGAATCCATCAGCAGCAGCACATTCAGGCCCGCATCGCGCAGGCTTTCGGCCACGGCCATGGCGACATAGGCGGCCTGGCGGCGCACCAGCGGCGCCTCGTCCGAGGTCGCGGCAATCACCACGCTGCGCTTCAGGCCTTCTTCGCCCAGATCATCCTCAATGAATTCCTTGACCTCGCGGCCGCGCTCGCCGACCAGGCCGATGACGATGGCGTCGGCATTGGAGTTGCGCGCCAGCATGGCCAGAAGCACGGACTTACCGACACCGCTGCCGGCGAAAATGCCCATGCGCTGGCCCATGCAGCAGGTGGCGAAGGTATTGAGCGCGCGAACGCCCAGATCGAGCTTGGCGCCGACGCGGCCGCGGGATGTGGCGGGCGGCGGCGAAGCCTTGAGCGGATAGGCGATGGCGCCCTGGCCGAGCCTGCCCTTGCCGTCCATCGCTTCGCCAAAGCCGTTTACCACCCGGCCCAGCCAGGCAAGGGAGGGATAGATCGCGGCCGGCTTGTCGTCGAAATCGGCGCGCGCGCCCAGGGTGATTCCATCCAGGCTGCCCAGCGGCATGACCAAGGCGCGGCCGTCCCGAAAGCCGACCACTTCACAGGGGATTTTCCTGTTGATTCCGATGCTTATGCAGCACTGGCCGCCCAGGCTGACGGCCCCTTGGGCGCCCGTCACTTCGACGACAAGCCCCTCGATCCGGGCCACGCGCCCGAACCGTGTCAGGGTGGGAATCGCCTCTATTTCCTTGAGCAAAGCGCGCATTTAGGTCCTCAGGGCGGCTTTTTCTGAGCCCCCGCAAGCACCCATCTTGCGGCCAAGAATTTAAGCGGCGGTAAACTTAACAAATCAAATCAAGGCATTATTGGCGGATCTGGCGGAAACTGGTCCTTAATCCGGCCTTCCTAAGCCATTAAAAAATGGCCGTGGAATTAAAGTTCGTGTTAACCAATTGCGCATACCGTCTGGCAACCGATTAACCGTGACGGGGTCATTTGACCCGGTCATGACCGAAAAGACCAAGAGGGGCCTGACATGCGCGTATTGCTGATTGAAGACGACAGCGCCATGGCGCGGAGCATCGAACTGATGCTGCGTAGCGAAGGCCTTAACGTCTACACCACCGACCTGGGTGAAGAAGGTATCGATCTCGGTAAACTGTATGACTACGATATTATCGTGCTGGACCTGCAGCTGCCCGACATGAGCGGCTTTGAGGTCCTCAAGGCGCTGCGGGTCGCCAAGGTGCAGACACCCGTGCTCATTCTTTCCGGCAACGCCATTGTCGAGGCCAAGGTCAAGGCCCTGGGCTTCGGCGCCGACGATTACATGACCAAGCCCTTCCACAAGGATGAGCTGGTCGCCCGCATCCAGGCGGTGGTCCGCCGCTCCAAGGGCCATAGCCAGTCGGTCATCACCACCGGCAAGCTCACCGTCAATCTCGACGCCAAGACCGTGGAAGTGGACGGCAGCCGCGTTCACCTGACCGGCAAGGAATATCAGATGCTGGAGCTGCTCTCGCTCCGCAAGGGCACCACCCTGACCAAGGAGATGTTCCTCAATCATCTCTATGGCGGCATGGACGAGCCCGAACTCAAGATCATTGACGTCTTCATCTGCAAGCTGCGCAAGAAACTGGCGGCGGCCACCGATGGCGACAATTATATCGAGACGGTCTGGGGCCGCGGCTATGTGCTGCGCGATCCGGAAGGCAACGAAATCGTCGCCGCTTAATCGCTTTTACCGGGGCGTTCTGAAAAAGGGCATCGTTCGCGATGCCCTTTTTATTTGCGCTTACTTGAGCGTGCAGACCAGCATCTTGCTGTCGGCGGCAGCGCTGATGAAAAGCTGGCCGTTCCAGACGGCGGCGGCGCTGGCGCCCTTGAGCATATGCCCGTCATCGCTGAAAAGCGTCTCGTAACTCACCGGGACGCCCTTGTCGTCGAGGCGGAGGCGGAAGACCTTTGACGAGCCCGGCTTGCTTTGTCCGGCGACGATGAGATTTCCCGCAACATCCATGGAAATATTGCCCGGCCTTGCGGGCAGGGAGAGCGCGCCGATCTCGGTCAGATTGCCGGTGAAGTCCTCGATGCTGAGGGCAATGATGCGCCGTTCATTGGCGGCGGCGACATACAGAAATCCCTTCCTGGCGAGGAGGCCGCCGGGAAAGGCGAGGCGCTGGGCCGCGATGCGAAGGCCCGTGGCGCCCGAAAGAAGAATATCGGCATGCGGCCAGATCAGGTAATCCTCGGCAAAACGGCCGAGCGCGCCGGTGGTGACATGGTCGTTGGTGACGTAGAAGCGGTCCGGCGCCATTGCCGCGACGCCATGAGGGCTGACCAGCAGGCGGCCCTGCACCGCCGTTTGTGGGCTGAGCTTGGCCGTCTGGCCGTCCGAAATAACGCTGTAGCCTTCGATCAGCGAGCGCCCGTTCGGCCTGTGATCAATCACCGTCAGGCTTTCGCTGCCATCGGGGCCGCGGAAGAGGCTGATGCCGCCGGGATGAAAACTGGCCGGTGGGCCCTCCAGCTTCGCGGGCGCGGCCGTGAGGTCGGTCAATTTCAGGAAGTAGATTGCGCCCTGCCCGGCCGTCGCCTTCGCGCCTTCGTCCGTGGCCGAAATGAGAATCGCGTCGTGAAGGGCATCGATTTCGAAATCACCGGCGCCTTGCAGGCCGCCGGCGATGGTGCGGCAGGCGCCGGGCGACACCGGCGCAGCCGAGGTGAAAACGCCCTGAACCAGCGCGTAGCGCACGGCAAAAGCCGCCGCCAGCAACGCGATCACGGCCAGCCAGGTGAGCGCCGATTTGAGCGCCCAGTGTGCCGCGGAACTCATGCCGGCGTCTTTTCCAGCGGTCCCTGCTCCAGGGAGCCCGTGGTGAATTGCAATTGCGCCAGACGGGCATAAAGGCCGCCCTGCCCCACCAGTTCACCATGGCTGCCCTGCCCCACCACCCGGCCCTGGTCCATCACCACGATGCGGGCCAGCTTCTGGATGGTCGCCAGGCGATGGGCGATCACCAGGGTGGTGCGGCCGACCATCAGATTGGCCAGGCCTTGCTGCACCAGAAGTTCATTTTCGGCATCCAGGGCGCTGGTGGCTTCGTCCAGCAGCAGCAGCGGCGCATTGCGCAGGATGGCGCGGGCGATGGCGATGCGCTGGCGCTGGCCGCCCGAAAGGGTGACGCCGCGCTCGCCCACCAGTGTATCGAAACCGTCCGGCAACTTTTCGATGAATTCCGTGGCGGCGGCGGCATCGGCGGCGCGGCGCACCGCCTCGATCCCCGCATCATCCCGGCCATAGGCGATATTGGAGCCGATGGTGCCGGAAAAAATCACCGGATCCTGGGACACCACCGCGATATGCCGGCGCAGCAGGGTGGGATCAAGGTCGGCAATGTCCACGCCGTCGAACAGCACGCGCCCCTGGCTGGCGGCGAAGAAACGCAGCAGGAGCTGGAACACGGTGGATTTGCCCGCCCCCGAGGGACCGACCAGCGCCACCGCTTCGCCCGGCGATACGACAAGCGAAAAATCCTTGAGGGCCGCACTGTCGGGACGCGAGGGATAATGGAAAGTGACATGCTCGAAGGCGATGGCGCCGCGCGCCGGGACGGCCGGGCTGCGCGGATGAAGCGGCGGGGCGATGGCGGGTTTCTGATGCAGCAATTCCATCAGCCGTTCGGAAGCGCCCGCGGCGCGCTGCAGGTCGCCCCAGACTTCCGACAGGGAACCGACGCCGCCCGCCACCAGGCCGCCCAGGAGAATGAATTGCAGCAGGAGCCCGCCGGTCATGCGCTGGGCGATGACATCCTGGGCGCCGACATAAAGCACGCTGGCCAGCGCCGTGAAGAAGGAAAAGATCACCACGGCCGTCATCACGGCGCGGGCGCGGGTGCGGATGATGGCGGCGTCAAAGGATTTTTCCACCGTGGCGCCGAAAACAATCATTTCCTCACGCTCATGGGTGAAGGCCTGCACCGTCTGCACCGCATTTAGGGTTTCGCTGGCGCGCGCGCTTGAGTCGGCGATGCGATCCTGGCTGGTGCGGCTGAGCGCACGCACCCAGCGGCCGAACAGGATCAAGGGCACCATGATCGCCAGCACCGCGCCCAGGATCAGCAAGGTCAGCTTGAGGCTGGTGAAAAACATCAGGACCAGCCCGCCCGACAGGGTCACCATGTTGCGCAGCGCCACCGAGGCGGAAGAGCCGATCACCGTCTGCACCAGGGTGGTATCGGCGGTGAGGCGCGACAACACTTCGCCGGTGCGGGTGACCTCGAAAAAGGCCGGTGTCAGGCCCAGCACATTGTCGAACACCGCCCGGCGGATATCGGCGATGACCCGCTCGCCCAGCCAGGTGACGAAATAAAAGCGCGTCGCCGAGGACAGGCCCAGAACCGCCGCCGCCGCGATGAAGGCCAGAAAATAACGGCCCACCTCGCCGGCCTCGCGGGCGGAAAAGCCATGGTCGAGCAGCCCGCGTGCGAAAAAGGGCAAAACCAGGGTGGCAGTGGAAGAGCAGACCAGGGCGGCAAGCCCGGCGGCAATCCTGCCGCGATAGGGACGCAGGAAGGGCAGCACCCCCTTCAGGGGCGCCACCGAGCGGGATTTGGGCCGCCCGGACATTCTTCCTTCTTCGACTGCGTTGCGGGCCAAACGGGTAACCTTTTCGGCGGTTCAGGGGCTTATATAGGGGCTGGGGGCTGCCGCCAAAGGGCTGTTTTGGCCTGTCAGGCCCCTTTTGCCTTGTCAGAGGCGGTGGCGCTCCCCTATAAGCCCCGCCTTCAGGCAGCCAAAGGGTCGTTTCCATGAAAAAAGGCATCCATCCCGCCTATCATTTTGTCGACGTTCAGCTGAACGACGGCACGACCTACAAGACCCGCACCACCTATGGCACGGCGGGCCAGAAGATCACCCTGGACATCGATCCCAGCACCCATCCGGCCTGGACCGGCGGCCAGCAGCAGCTGATGGACCGTGGCGGCCGTCTGACGCGCTTCAACAAGAAGTTCGCCGGCTTTGTGAAACCGGCCGACGTCTAAGCGCAAATCGACAGAATTGGAAAAAGGCGGTCCGACTGGGCCGCCTTTTTTATTTGGTGCGGTTTCCGCGCTGCCCTTCGCTGGCGCTCCGGGCGTTCGTCACTCGAAATGATCCGCCGGATCATTTCGTTCGCTGCGCGAACCGCTCCTCACTCAGAACCGAAGGCCTGAGCCAAAGCATCCTGCTGTCCGCGCGCGCCCGGCGAAGGCACGGCGTTGCCGAACAGCACATCATCCAGCCGCGCGATGCGGCGATAGAGATTGTCGCTCCGCTCCAGCAGATCGCGCAGCGCCGGCGGCAGGCTTTCGACGCCGTCGGCGGACTTGCCCAGGCAGATTTCCTTGGAGCCGAGGCGGTAGCGGTCGCTGGAGGCGGCATCGGCTTCCATGTCGCCGTCATGCACGGCCCGCTGCACCAGAAGCCAGCTTGCCGCCTGCATCAGCCTTGTGGTGACCCGCATGCTTTCGCCGGCATAGAGCATTGCCGCCCGGCGCGGCAGGCCGCGCGATTCGTCGCGTCCGACGCCGTCGAGATAGCGGGCGGTTTCTTCGACCAGCGCCATGCCTTCGTCGAAGGTTTTCTCAAACAGCGCCGAGCCCGTGAAGGATTGCTGCGTCAGTCCGTTCAAAGTTTCGACATCGCCGCGCAGCATATCGGGCCCTTCTTGAAGAATGAACCGGACGCTAGCAATTGCCGGAGCGGCGCGAAAGCCTTTGGCTTGGTAAATCCGGCCGTAAATGCGGGCATGAGCCAATTGCTGTTGTGCATATTAACGCTGAATTCTTTGACGGGCATCATGGATTAAGGAATTTTGCGTTTCGCTCAGCGCTTGAAAAAATTCTCGGCGGCGGAGCGCGTGGCGTTGCGCGCGCCAATCTCAAGCCTGCAGCGCGCAATTTCCTCTTCCAGCCGCGCGATTCTTGCTTCCAGTTCATGCGCGGAAAGGGCGGAAATATCCTCGCCCAGCACAATGCCGGGAAGTTTCTTGCGCGGGTCGAGATCGTCGCTTTCCATGGTTTGTCTTTTCCGCCGCAGGCGCCTTAAGGTTCGCACGAGTTCGAAATATCGCCCAAACCGGGAGCCTTGTCATGCAAGCGGTCGCCATCGAGGACCCCGGTCCAAATTACCGTCTGGTGCTGCGGGATACGGCGCGGCCGGAGCCGGGCGCCGGAGAAATCCTGATAAAAGTCGCGGCCGCCGGGCTCAACCATGCCGATATGCTGCAGGCGCGCGGTTCCTATCCGCCGCCGCCGGGCGCCCCGGACATATTGGGCATGGAGGTTTCCGGCACCGTGGCGGCGCTGGGCGCCGGCGTCACAAGCCTTGCGGCCGGCATGCGGGTTTGCGCCCTGATCGCGGGCGGCGGCTATGGCGAATATGCCGTGGCGCCGGCAACGTCCTGCCTAGCCGTGCCGGACGCGGTTGATCTGGCGGCGGCGGCGGCTTTTCCCGAAGCGCTTTTTACCGTCTGGACCAACCTGTTCGACACGGCCCGGCTTGCGCCCGGCGAAAGCGTGCTGGTGCATGGCGGCTCCAGCGGCATCGGCGTCAATGCCATTCAGCTTCTGAGCGCACGCGGCCATGCGGTTTTCACCACCGCCGGAAGCGACGAAAAAGCCCGAGCCTGCGCGGCGCTGGGGGCCCGACGCGCCATCAACTACAAGACCGAGGATTTCGTGGCCGTGGTCCAGCAGGAGACGGGCGGCCGGGGCGTCAATGTCATCCTGGACATGGTGGGCGGCGATTATATCCAGCGCAACATGGCGGCGGCGGCGATGGGTGGACGCATCGTCAATATCGCCTATCTGAACGGCGCCCGGGCCGAGGTCAATTTCATGCCGCTGCTGACCAGGCGCCTGGCGCTTCTTGGCAGCACCCTGCGGGGCCGCAGCGTGGCGGAGAAAGCCGCCATCGCAGACGCCCTGCGCAAGGAGGTCTGGCCGCTGGTGGCGGCGGGCAAAATCAGGCCGGTGGTGGAGACAAGCCTGCCCCTGAGGCAGGCCCAGAAAGCCCATGAAATCATGGCGGCTTCCGGTCATATCGGCAAAATCCTGCTGATTCCCTGACTTTTTCCGGGCTGGCCGGGCGGCGCGGCGGACATAAAAGCCTTGGCGCGGGGACGCGACAAGGCTAGAACACCGGCCTTCCTCGAACATCAAACAATCGAGCGAAGGGACGGGGTGGAAAGCCTCGCCCGGGAAAGGAAAGACCTATGGCCGTCGAACAGAAACCGCTGATGCCCAAAGCCACCGCCGTCTGGCTGGTGGACAATACGGGATTGTCCTTCGAGCAGATCGCCGATTTCTGCGGGTTGCATCCGCTGGAAGTCAAAGGCATCGCCGATGACGATGTCGCCAAGGGCATCAAGGGCCAGGACCCGGTGACCAGCGGCCAGCTGACCCGCGAACAGATTTCGGAAGCCGAGAAGGATTCGAAGAAGCGCCTGAAGATGATGACGCCCAAGCACAAGATGCCGGGCGTGCGCCTGAAGCGCGCGCCGCGCTATACCCCGGTGTCCAAGCGCCAGGACAAGCCGGATGCGGTGTACTGGATCATCCGCAACCATCCCGAATTCGCCGACGCCGATATCATCAAGCTGATCGGCACCACCAAGGCGACCATCCAGAAGATCCGCGAGCGCTCGCACTGGAACGCCACCAACATCAAGGCGGTGGATCCGGTGACATTGGGCTTGTGCTCGCAGCTGGAGCTTGACCTGGCCGTGACCCGCGCCAGCATAAAGCACGAGCGGGCCCAGAAGCGCGCCGCCAAGAAGGGCGCCACCCTGAAGCCGGTGACCGAGACCCTGGCCGAAGCGCCGGCAGCCGAAGCGGCTCCGGCGGGTACGGTTGAAATCGGTGAAGGCGCGCCGGCGCCGGATTCCTACCTGCCGTCCAGCGAACTCGAACAGGATTAGTCCCGCTTCAAGGCGCGAGGAATTTTGCGGCCTGAGCAGGAGCGTCGCGCGGAGCGTGCGTAGGCACGTGAGCACGCGCGACGCCATCAAGACGCAAAAGGACCGCGCCTACAGGTAGATGGCAGCGACGATTCCCAGCACGACCAGTGCCAGGAATCCGATCAGCGCGACCTCAAGATATTTGTCGAGCATGGCCTTGGCCTGCGCGCCGAAGAAATGCACCAAGAGTCCTTCCAGCACGACAAAGCGGAAGGAGCGCGTGATCGCGGAAAAAAACATGAAGGACAGGAACGGCACGCCCGCCAGGCCGGAGGCGATGGTCACCAGCTTGTAGGGGATCGGGGTCGCGCCCTGGACCATGATCATGTAGGCGTGGGTGCTGAAGCTCCGGCGGTAAAGTTCGACCTTTGCCAGCGGGATATGCAGGACCCCGATCAGCCACAGGCCGGCTGTCTGCCAGAACAGATGGCCGATGGTGTAACCCAGCATGCCGCCCATCACCGACCAGAAGGCGCACCAGGCCGCCAGCTTGAAGGCGTTTTTGCGGTCGGCCACCATCATCGGCAGCAGCATCACGTCCGGCGGGATGGGAAAAAACGACGCTTCGGCGAAGGCAAAGCAGGCCAGCGCCGCCCAGGCGTGGCGGCCGGCCGCGTTCTTCAGCATCCAGGCATAAAGCGCGCGCAGTCCCCGCGGCTTGGACGATGTGGACATGGGGGATTCTTTTGAAACGAGAGGTCTTCTAGCAGCCCTTGCCGGAAGCGCAAGGCCGGGCATCTTGCCGCAAAGTCCGGCTTTCTTTAGCGTCCGCCGCCATGGCATCGCGCAGAAAGAAGACCACGAAAAAACCGGCGCGCCGGCGCGTGAAGAAACGCGCCCGGACCAAGTCTCGCGCGCCTGCGCCAAAGCCGTCCGCCAAGAAGCCCGCCGCGAAAAAGCCGCGCCCCGCGGCGATAACCCATCCGCGCCCCGCTTCGCCAAGGGTCAAGCGCATTGTCCGCCGGACTTTGCCGCCTGCCCCGCGCCGGACGCAGGGCGCCAGCCCTCATGACAAGCGCGCCAGCCCCTATGACACCGGCCTGGACCGCAATGCCGCCAATTACCAGTCCTTGACGCCGCTGACCCACCTGCAGCGGGCCGCGTCCACCTATCCGGATACCGTTGCGGTGATCCACGGCAAGGCGCGGATGAATTACGCCGAATTTTACCACCGCTGCCGCAGGCTGGCCTCGGCGCTGGCGGGGCGCGGCATCAAGAAGAACGATACGGTGGCGGCGATGCTGGCCAACACCCCCGCCATGCTGGAGGCCCATTACGGCGTGCCGATGGCGGGCGCGGTGCTCAATGCCCTCAACACCAGACTGGATGCCGCCTCCATTGCCTTCATGCTGGAGCACGGGACGGCGAAAATCCTGATCACCGACCGCGAATTCTCAGTCACGATCAAGGCGGCGCTGGCGTTGATGAAGAATCCGCCGCAGGTGATCGACTATGACGACCCGGAATTTCCGCAATCCGGCGCGGCGCTGGGCGAGGATTACGAAGTCTTTGTCCAGGGCGGCGATCCGGATTTCGCCTGGGCGATGCCCAATGACGAATGGGACGCGATTTCCCTCAATTACACATCGGGCACCACGGGCAATCCCAAGGGCGTGGTCTGCCATCACCGTGGCGCGGCGCTGATGGGCTACAGCAATGTGCTGGCGGGCGATATTCCGCGCCATGCCGTGCTGCTCTGGACGCTTCCCATGTTCCACTGCAACGGCTGGTGCTTTCCCTGGACCCTGTCGGTGGTGGCGGGAACCCATGTCTGCCTGCGCTGGGTGCGGGCGGGGGCGATCTACCAGGCGCTGACGGAACATGGCGTCACCCATCTGTGCGGCGCACCGATCGTGATGTCGGCCCTGCTGAATGCGCGCGAAGAGGAGCGCCGGAGCTTTCCCCAGCGCGTCACCTTCATGGTCGCCGCCGCGCCGCCGCCCGAAGCCACCCTGGCCGCGATGGACGCGGCCGGATTCGAGGTGGTGCATGTCTATGGCCTGACCGAGGTCTATGGCCCGGCGGTGGTCAATGACTGGCATGAGGAGTGGAACGCGCTGGATGCGGCCGGCCGCGCCGCCAAAAAGGCCCGCCAGGGCGTGCGCTACCACGCGCTGGAAGACCTGGCCGTGCTGGATCCCCAGACCATGGAACCGATGCCGCCGGGTGTGCTGGGGGAAGTGATGTTTCGCGGCAATGTGGTGATGAAGGGCTATCTGAAAAACGAGGCGGCGACGCGGCAGGCTTTTGCCGGCGGCTGGTTTCATTCGGGCGATCTGGGGGTGATGGACGAGGACGGTTATGTCCAGCTCAAGGACCGCAGCAAGGACATCATCATTTCCGGCGGCGAGAATATTTCCTCCATCGAGGTGGAGAATGTGCTGACCAAGCACCAGTCGGTGATGTTCGCCGCGGTGGTGGGCAGGCCGGACGAAAAATGGGGCGAGACGCCGGTGGCCTTCATCGAAAAGCGCGCCGGCCATGAGCATGTCAGCGAAGACGACATCGTCGCCTTCGCGCTGGCGAACATGGCCAGATTCAAGGTGCCCCGATTGGTCGTGTTTGTGGAGTTGCCAAAAACATCGACAGGGAAAATTCAGAAATTCCGCCTGAGGGAGATGGCTAAAGGAATGTAGCCGCCCCGCGCGGCCGCTCGCCCGAGCTCGCGGCGCTCGAAACTCGAAATGGTCCGCAGGACCATTTCGCTCGCCCAATGGCAAGACGTTTCTCGCGGCCAGGGAAACAGGGTGAGGCGAAAAGAACTGCCGCAGGCCCGCACAACCCGTACGGGCCCATGCGTGCAGCACTTCGCCTAGTGGACGCTCTTCAAGCGTTCCAGTTCGTCTTTTATTCGGAGTTTTTGCTTTTTGAGGGCCGCGACCCGGGCTTCATCCCAGTCGGTATGGGTCATTTCGGCGGCAATGATTTCTTCGAGTTTCTTGTGCTGAACAGCCAGATGATCGATCTGTCTTTCTGACGCCATGCATCACCTCATCGGTTAGGGCAGAAAAATTAAAGCACCATCGTGGGGGCCTGTCACGCCCAAAAAGAACGGGAACCAAAGCCCTTTCACACCAGACTGCGGCAATGTAAAGGAACGCCCATGGCAGGGGCAAAACAACAAAAACCAGCGGTTAAGCCTGTTTCCCGCGACCGGCTGGTGGTCGGGATCTCGGGGGCATCGGGCGTCGCCTATGGCATCAGGCTGCTGGAAGCCTTGCGCGAACTGGGGATTGAATCGCATCTGGTGATGACCAAGCCCGCCGAGATGACCATCGGCTATGAGACCAAGCTCACGCCAAAGCAGGTCGCTGCCAAGGCCGATCATCGCTATGCCGTTGCTGACATCGGCGCGCCCATCGCCAGCGGCAGCTTCAAGATGGCAGGCATGATCGTTGCGCCCTGCTCGGTGCGGACCATGAGCGAGATTGCCACCGGCGTGACGACATCGCTTCTGACCCGCGCCGCCGATGTGACGCTGAAGGAACGGCGTCCGTTGATACTGATGGTGCGCGAAACCCCCCTGCATCTGGGTCATCTGCGCAGCTTGGTGCAACTGGCGGAAATGGGCGCCATCATCCTGCCGCCGATGCCGGCCTTTTATGCTGAACCCAGGACACTTTCGGATTTGGTGGACCAGGTGGTGGGCAAGGCGCTGGACCTTCTGGGGCATCAATGGCCCAATATGAAGCGCTGGGGCGAAGAGCTGCCCAATGGCTCGCGCAAGAGCGGCAAGCCATGAGCAGCGAAGTCACCAAGCCCGATGAAGTGGCCCTTCGCGCCAGGCTTTCGACCCTGGTGCAGGAGCATCGGGACCTGGACGCGGCAATTGACGCGCTGGGGGAAGCCGGCGCGGGGGATCAACTGGCGCTGTCGCGGTTGAAGAAACGCAAACTGCAGCTCAAGGACGAAATCGCCGAGATCAATACGGCGCTGCTGCCGGATATTATCGCTTAAACCGGCGTCAATTCGCCAAGGCGTTTTTCGATTGCCGCCAGGGCAGCAGGCGCCTTGTCCGCATCGGGTCCGCCCGCCTGGGCCATGTCCGGCCGGCCGCCGCCGCCCTTGCCGCCCAGGGCTTCCGCCGCAACCCGCACCAAGTCAACCGCGCTGACGCGTGCGGTGATGTCTTCGGTGACGCCCACCACGATGGAAGCCTTGCCGTCGGCGGTGGCGACAAAGGCCACCACGCCGGAGCCGATCTGGGACTTGGCGCCGTCCGCCAGGCTCTTGAGGTCCTTGGCGCCGACGCCGTCCACCAGCCGCAGCACGGTCTTGATGCCGGCAATGGTCCTGGCGCCTTCATCGCCGCCGGATTTGGCGGGACCGGCCAGCGCGAGAGCCTTTTTGGCGTCGGCCAATTCGCGTTCCAGGCGGCGGCGTTCATCCGACAACAGGGCGACGCGCGCCGACAATTCACCGACAGGGGTCTTGATCGCGGCGGCGGCGTCGCGGGCGATTTCCGCCTGGCCGGAGAGATAGCGGCGGGCATGTTCGGAGGTGAGCGCCTCGATGCGGCGCACGCCCGCCGCCACCGCGCTTTCCGACAGGATGGTGAAAAGCCCGATATCCCCCAAGCGATGGACATGGGTGCCGCCGCAGAGTTCGACGGAATAGGCCTTGGAATTCTCCAGGTCGTCGCCCATGGTCAGTACACGGACTTCATCGCCGTATTTCTCGCCGAACAGCGCTTCGGCGCCGGCGGCCACCGCCTGGTCGGTGGGCATCAGCCGTGTCGAAGTATCGGAATTCTGCCGAATCACTTCATTGACCTGGGCCTCGATGCGCGCCAGTTCGTCCGGCGTCACCGGCTTGGGATGGGAGAAGTCAAAGCGCAGGCGTTCGGCTTCCACCAGCGAGCCTTTCTGGCTGACATGGGTGCCCAGGATGCGCTTCAGGGCCGCGTGCAGCAGATGGGTGGCGGAATGGTTGGCGCGGGTGGCCCGGCGGCGTTCGTGATCCACCTTCAGGTCCACGGCATCGCCGATGGCGAAATTGCCCTTGATCACCTTGACGATATGGACATGCAGGCTGCCCAGCTTCTTGCGGGTGTCCACCACTTCGCCTTCGGCCTTGGCTGATGTCATCCGGCCGATGTCGCCGGCCTGGCCGCCGGATTCGGCATAGAATGGCGTCTGGTTGGTGAGAATTTCCACCGTCTCGCCGGCGGCGGCGGAGGTTACCCGCGCGCCGTCCCTGACCATGCCGGCGATTTCGCCTTCGGCTTCCTCGGTGTCGTAGCCGAGGAATTCGGTGCGGCCGATTTCGTCCAGCACGGCGAACCATTGCGCCTCGCTGGTGGCTTCGCCGGAGCCTACCCAGCTGGCGCGGGCTTCGGCCCTTTGCTTCTGCATGGCGAAGGTAAAGCCGTCCTGGTCCACCGCGATGCCGCGGGCGCGCAGCGATTCCTGGGTCAGGTCGAGCGGAAAGCCATAGGTATCATAGAGCTTGAACGCGACATCGCCGGTAAGGCGGTCGCCTTCCTTCATGCCGATTGTGGCCTCGTCGAGCAGCTTGAGGCCGCGGGCCAGGGTTTCGCGGAAGCGGATTTCCTCCAGCTTCAGCGTTTCCTCGATCAGGCTTTCGGCGCGCTTGAGTTCGGGATAGGCGGCGCCCATTTCCGCCACCAGCGTCGGCACCAGCCGGTGCATCAGGGGGTCTTTGGTGCCCAGCAGGTGGGCATGGCGCATGCCGCGGCGCATGATGCGGCGCAGGACATAGCCGCGCCCCTCATTGGAGGGCAGCACGCCATCGGCGATCAGAAAGGATGTCGAGCGCAGGTGATCGGAGATCACGCGGTGGCTGAACAGCGCCTCGCCCTGGCTGGGCACGCCGGAGGTCTCGATCGAGGCGGCGATGATGTGGCGGAACAGATCCACATCGTAATTGTTGGTGACGCCCTGCATGATGGCCGCGATGCGCTCCAGCCCCATGCCGGTATCGATCGAGGGCTTGGGCAGGTCCAGGCGCGTGGCGGCATCCACCTGCTCGAACTGCATGAAGACCAGGTTCCAGAATTCGAGGTAGCGGTCGCCGTCTTCCTCCGGACTGCCCGGAGGGCCGCCCCAGACGCTGTCACCCTGGTCATAGAAAATCTCGGAGCAGTAGCCGCAGGGGCCCACCGGGCCCATGGCCCAGAGATTGCTTTCATGGCCGATGATGCGGCTGTCGGGCAGGCCGGCGATCTTTTTCCACAGGGTGCGGGCAACGTCATCGGTGGGATAGACCGTGACCAGCAGGCGGTCCTTTTGCAGGCCGACGGATTTGGAGACGAAATCCCAGGCCAGCCTTATCGCTTCTTCCTTGAAGTAATCGCCGAAGGAGAAATTGCCCAGCATCTCGAAAAAAGTGTGATGGCGGGCGGTGTAACCGACATTGTCGAGATCGTTGTGCTTGCCGCCCGCCCGGACGCATTTCTGCACCGTGGTGGCGCGGGTATAGGGGCGCTTTTCCGCCCCGGTGAAGACATTCTTGAACTGCACCATGCCCGCATTGGTGAAGAGCAGGGTGGGGTCGTTTCGCGGCACCAGCGGCGAGGACGGCACGATGGCGTGGCCGTTCCCAGCGAAGAATTCCAGGAAGCCGCCGCGGAGGTCAGAAAGGCTTTTCATGGCTTTAGTTTGTACCGGGGGCGGAAAAGCTTGTCATCCGGCCAAATAGGCGCGCCTGCCAGCTGGAAATAGCAAAGGGCGCATCCTGCCGCTCGCCGGAGGCTCGCGGCGTTCGTTGCTCGAAATGGTCCGCCGGACCATTTCACCGCCTTCAGCGGCCGCTCCTCACCCTTTCAGGAGCGCCCCCAGGCGTAGGCGCGAGCCGGAGCCCTAAAAAACAAAGAGCGCCCTCGTTAGAGGGCGCCCTTTGCCGAGGAGCCAAACCCGGCTGCGAGACTGGGAATGGCTTTTTCGGTGGTCCTGTCAGTCCTCTTCGGCTTCCGCCGCTTCGGATGCATTGAGGACCAGATTCTGGCCGATCTGGCCGGCATTGGCGCGGATCGCCTGTTCGATGCTGGCGGCAATCTCGGGATTGGCGGCCAGGAATGTCTTGGCGGATTCGCGGCCCTGGCCGATGCGGCTGCCGTCATAGGAATACCAGGAGCCGGATTTCTCGACGATGCCGGCCTTGACCCCAAGATCCACCAGCTCACCGGTCTTGGAGATGCCGACGCCATACATGATGTCGAACTCCACCTGCTTGAAGGGCGGGGCGACCTTGTTCTTGACCACCTTGACGCGGGTCTGGTTGCCGACCACTTCGTCCTTGTCCTTGATGGCGCCGATGCGGCGGATATCGAGGCGCACGGAGGAATAGAATTTCAACGCATTGCCGCCGGTGGTGGTTTCCGGATTGCCGAACATGATGCCGATTTTCATGCGGATCTGGTTGATGAAAATGACGATGGTGTTGGACTTGGAAATGCTGGCGGTGAGCTTGCGCAGCGCCTGGCTCATCAGGCGGGCCTGCAGGCCCGGCAGGCTGTCGCCCATCTCGCCTTCCAGTTCGGCCTTGGGCGTCAGGGCCGCGACGGAGTCGATGACGATGATGTCCACGCCGCCGGAACGCACCAGCGTGTCGGTGATCTCGAGCGCCTGCTCGCCGGTATCGGGCTGGGAGATCAGCATTTCGTCAATGTCCACGCCCAGCTTCTTGGCATAGACCGGGTCGAGGGCATGTTCGGCGTCGATGAAAGCGGCGATGCCGCCTTTCTTCTGCGCCTCGGCGACAACGTGCAGCGCCAGGGTGGTCTTGCCGGAGGATTCCGGGCCGTAAATCTCGATCACGCGGCCGCGCGGCAGGCCGCCGATGCCCAGCGCGATGTCGAGGCCCAGGCTGCCGGTGGAAACCGCGTCGGTCGCCAGGCCCAGATCGCGGCTGCCCAGCTTCATCACCGAACCCTTGCCGAAGGCCCGGTCGATCTGGCTCAGCGCCGCCTCGAGGGCGCGCTTGCGATCACCATTATCCGAAGAATTACCCACCACCTTCAAAGCCGCCTGTGCCATCGCTGTCTCCCGTTATTTCACAGCGCCCCCCGAATCCCAAGCGGCGGTGTGAGGCTTCAAAGTACATGTTTTGTTCTTGTTGGCAAGATACTGGTTAATGGCATGAAATATAATGGAAATACTAGATGTTGTTCTTTTATCGTTCTGTTGTTAGCTTGGTAGGCGTATATATACTTTGCAAATAACCCCCTAATTATAGGGGGCCGGCTCCGAAATTTCCTGGTTTCCCGTCAGCCGTCTAAAAGGGGGGCTGTGAATTTACGCTCCAAGGCGATAGACGGCCTGATGCTGAAAGCGATCAAAAGACTGCCAGCGGTCAAGCGGCTCCGGGCCACCTTTAAGGAGAGGCCCTATATCTTTCTCAGTCACAAGAAGGCCCCACTTTCGATCATTCACTCCGGCTCTGTCCTAGAAATTGGCTGCGGAAAGAAAAAGACACCGGGAGCGGTTGGTTTGGATTCTCGCGCATTCCCCGGCGTGGACATCATTGCCGATCTGGAAGGCCCGCTTCCGATCCCAGACGATACCTATGACGTTGTGTATGCCAATCAGGTCTTAGAGCATGTCACGAACTTGCTCGGGCTAATGCACGAAATTCACCGCATCCTGAAGCCCGGCGGGAAACTGCTCGCCCAGGTGCCCTATTTCCGCTCAGGCTGGGCGCATGTCGATTTAACGCACGTTCGCTGCTTCACAATAGACAGCATGGAGACCTTCCGGGAACGAAGCTATCACCGCGAGGGCTATCACGTTTCCGATATGGTTTTTAGCGGCATAGAGGTGTTCTTAGACACAGAATACCCCTCCACCTTGGGGCGGTGTCTGTTCTCTTGGATGGCGCTACGAAACCCACAGCGGTTTGAAAATTCCGCGCTGTCGTTTCTATATCCGTTTGAGCAGTTGACGTTTCTGATGACGAAGTAGGGCTGAGGGCGGCTGGACCGAAGGCGCTCGCCAATTCATTTTTGGCGCACCGTTTTGGGCTTCGCCTTCCCGATCTTCTTTAGCGCCTTGTCGAACGCAGCTTGGGATTCATCGCACCCCAGTTCACGCGCCGTTTTCTTGAACACCGCGATCTGGCTCGCATTCTTAGCGGTTCGGCTGGCCGATTCTTTTTTCATTGCTCTGCCTAGGTATGGCGCAACACGGACAATCTCACGAGTCACAAGAAAATAGGGCTGGAAACAGTCTATCCCCAATATGTTGGGGAAATTCGTGCATTTTCCGGTTTTCCAGCTTGCCTAACACTACGG
>CAIOFO010000058.1 GCA_903857685.1 uncultured Alphaproteobacteria bacterium | reverse complement strand
TTTCCTTTTTCGCGCCCAGATAGATGTGCGCGCCGGCGGATGCGACCCAGCCGGTGCCGATCATCTTCACCCGGTTGCCGACAAAGCGGATCATGTCGTGGATGGTGTCTCCCGACTCCACATGGCCGCCCGGCGAATTGACGATGACGCGGATATCGCCCTCGGTCTCGTTGAAAGCCAGGAGCTGGGCGGTGACACGCTCGGCCATCTTCATGTTGACCTCGCCGAAGATCAGCACGGTGCGCGACTTGAAAAGCGCCTGGGCAACCGGAGAAGATTGCGGCTCGGGCGCCTTGTTCTTCTCGTCGTCTTTTTCGTCATTATCTTCGTCGGCGCGGCGCACGGCAAACTCCGGGAAAAGGGGTGATTCGGGGCTCATACTAGCGGTGATCGGGGCAACTTATAGGGCCTTAACCGCGGCGGTCAAAACCGGCCCTATTTCCCCATGAATAACGAGGTCGGCATAGGGATCCTGCTCGGTTTCCTCCCGGTTCAGGATCGCCAGCCGGGCGCCGGCGCGCTTGGCCAGCAGTGGAAAGGCCGCCGCCGGATAGACCGACAGCGATGACCCCGCCACCAGGCAGAGGTCGGCGGCCAGCGAGGCCTGTTCCGCCCGCGCCATTTCGCCTTCCGGCATGGCCTGGCCGAATGAGATGGTCGCGGTCTTCACAATACCGCCGCACAGAACGCAATCGGGAGCATCGCCATGCTCTTCGAAATGGGCGCGGATGTCGGCGATTTCAACCCGCGCGCCGCAGGTCAGGCACTTGGCGTGACGCGTGTTGCCGTGCAGCTCGATCACGCGATCCTCCGGCACACCGGAAGCCTGGTGCAGATTGTCGATATTCTGGGTGATGACATGGCTGACGATGCCGCGCGCCACCAGCTGCGCCACCGCCTTGTGCCCGTCATTGGGGCGGACCTGGTTCCAGGTTTCCTCCATCTCGAAGCGGCGCTGCCAGGAAACGCGCCGCGCCTGCGGGTCCGCGACGTAATCCTGGAACTGCACCGGCATCATCTTGGTCCAGATGCCGCCCGGCGAACGGAAATCGGGTATCCCGGATTCGGTGGAAATGCCCGCCCCCGTGAACACCACCGCGCGCCGCGCGCCGCGCAGCAGCGTCGCAAGTCCGGCAATCTCAGCATCCATGATCCGCCATGCCGTTATTGCGCGGGATTAGGTTTCACCGCTCCGCAATCCGCCTTCAGCCATTGCCCCTTGAAACTGGAAGACATGGACACGGGATTGCCCTGCGCGACGCCCTTGAAACTGTAGGAGCCGGCATATTGCGTGTCGCCCGTGTAGGAAATCTGCACATGGCCGGTGCCCTGCATTTCGCCGGTGCAGACCGTGTCCGCCGTCATGGACGATGCGCTCCTGCTGGTCACATTGGTGGTGCAATGTTCTTTGCCCTTGTCCATGGCCGGCGGCTTGTCCGCATCGACCTCGGCCTGGGTCATGCACATTTGCGAGACAATGGTCTGGCTGTCGGGCATCTTCATGTTCATGGCTTTCATCTGCGCCAATGCTTCGGGCGGAATCTGCATGGTCATGCCGCCCATGGTGGTGGAGACGCTCCACAACCCCGCCTTGCCATGGGCCGCCAGCGCCAGGCCCGATGACGAAAGCAGGATGATTGCGGCCAGCAGCGAAAGTTGGTTTCTCATGCGTCACCCGGTTGCGGTTCGGCGGTAATGTCGCACGCCGTGGAGTGCCGGGAAAGCCGGATTGGTGTCCGACTCCGCCGCTCAGGGATTCGCGGGTCCGCAATCGGCCTTGGCCCAGCTTGCCTTGAAGCTGGAGGAAAGCGTCAGCGGCTTGCCTTCGGTTGTGCCCTTGAAATTGTAGGTGCCGGCATAATGCCGGTCGTCGGCATAGGCGATGCTGAGCTGGCCGGTGCCTTTCATGCTGCCGCTGCACGTCATCACCGCCGCCACCGCCTTGCTGTCGTTCCTGGTGACCTTGCCGGTGCAGCCCGAGTCGGGTGGATTGATGGGCGGCAATGTCCCTTGCTTCACCTGATCCTGCGTCATGCAGATCTGGCCGTCATGCGTTTCGGTGTCGGGCACAGTCATGCCCATCATCGCCACCTGCACCCTTGCCGCGGGCGGAATCGCTGGATTCACATTGTTCAGGGTGGTGGTGAAATTCCACAGACCCGCCTTGCCATGCGGGACCGGCGCCGGGCCGCAAGCCGACAGCGGCAACAGGCCGGCCAAAAACAAAATGTGGATTTTCATGTTTTCCCCTTTTTCGGGGTTTCTCGCACGGTCAGCGGTGGCGGGAAAGTCAGAATTGCGTGTGCAGGCGCAGGCCCAGCACCGAAAGCGGACCCCGGTCGGCATTGTAGGCGGGATTGGCGATGAACTGGTAATCCAGCGTCACCGCGAATGCGCCCGCCAGCGCCGCATTATAATAGGCTTCCATGATCGCCTCGTCGCCGGCATGGAGCAACCTTCCGTCGCCCACCAATATGCCAAACCCGCCCGCCGCCAGGAAATTCAATCCCGAACGGGACAGCGCGGCATCTTCCAGCGCCAAACCCAGCGTGTCGTCCTTGCGCCCCCAGTCCCCGCCTTTCCAGGACAGGCCGGCCGAAACACTGCGGTCGATGTCGGTGAACTCATAGGACTCCTTGCTGCCATCGGCCAGGCTGGCGCGCAGGAAAAAACCCAGATCATCGCTGACCGCCTGCTCGATATTGACGCTGCCGCCGGGACGCGAAGCCGGACGGCGCACCAGGCTGATATCGGCGGGGCGCGCCGCCAGCGCCAACGCGTCCTTGTAAGACCCCATGGCTGCACGGCTCATCCAGCCAAGGAATTTTATTTTGCCGTCCCGCCCCGCAAGCTGGAAGCGGCGCTCGATTTCCGCGTTCAGTTGATATTGGCCGAAGCCGCGCACCAGTTAGGTGCCGTTGGGAATGCGCGACATGTCGAACAGCCCGGCGCGAAAGCTCCAATCGTCCACGGTCCATTCGCCCGTCCCGCCATAGCTGTAGCCCCAGGCATCGGCGGCATAATCGAAGGCGCCGGCATCCATGATCGCCCAGTTGAGAAAATCCTGCGACGGATCATGGGCGTACTGGTTGGTGTCGAAAATATCGGTGGCGAAAAATTTGCCCAGGGTGACGACAAGATCATCGGCACTGCGCATTGCGCCCAATTGATTTGGCGCGGACGCAATGTCCACGCCATCGCCGCCCAGGGAAAACGTCTGGCGGAAGAACAGCCGGTGCAGCCGGAAATAGGGTTCGGCCCGCCCGACCTTGGAGCCCTCGCCATTGGTGAAGCCGGCCACGCCCAGCGTGTCCGACAAGCCGAAACCCTGGTCTATCTCGCCATCGGCCCAGGCCTCGCCGCCGTCCCACGGGCGCATGCCGCCATACAAGGCGGCGGTGACGGTTTCATCGCCGCGGCTGCCCGGGTCCAGGCTGTTGGGGCCGCGATAGGCGGACCGGAAGGCCGGGTGATACTGCTCGATGATGGTGGCCTGGCCGTGCAGCGCCCAGCTTTCCGGCGCGGCCAGAACCGGGCCCGGGGCAAGCAGCAGGATCATCAACAGGCGGCGCATGAAAATCAGATAACCGGCAAATGATGACATTCCAACCACGCAGGACCCGCATTCGGACCCTTGCGGCACTCAGACACGGCCCGGGCCTGTGATACGGTCCCGCCCAAACGGGAGACACGCATGGCTGACGATGGACTGGAACGCCGGACACTTCTCAAATCCGCCGCTGTGCTGGCCGGGCTTGTCACTGTCGCCGCGGAAGCCACCGCCCAGACAGCCGCGCCGGCGGCGACACGTCTGATGGATGTGCCTCTGGCGCCCGCCAACCGGGTAACGGTGGAACGGCGCGGCCCGATTGTGCTGCTCGGCCTCAACCGTACGGACATGTTCAACCGCTTCGATCCCGAACTCAGTCACCAGTTGGCCAAGGCCCTCACCGGCTTCGACCGCGACGACAGCCTGCGCTGCGCCGTTCTGTTCGGCCATGGCGACAATTTCTCCCGCGGCATCGATGTGGACGCGCACAAGGCCAGTCTTGGCGGTGCGCCGGTGCCGGACAATACCGGCCTGGTCGATCCTTCCGGCAAAAACCCCGCCAACCGCATCAGCAAGCCCATGATTGTCGTCACCCATGGCGATTGCTGGAATGCCGCCCATGAACAGCATCTGGCGGCGGACATCCGCGTCTGCTCCGCCGATGTGCGCTTCGGGCAGGATGAAGCCTCTCATGCCCGTTTTCCCGGCGGCGGCGCCACCATCCGCTTTGTCAGCCAATGCGGCTGGGGCAACGCCATGCGCTACATGCTGACCGGCGATCATTGGGGCGCGCAGGAGGCCTACCGGATGGGCGAAGTGCAGGAGATCGCGCCCGACAAGCAAGCGGCGCTGGAAGCCGGCATCCGCCTCGCGAACAAGGTGGCGGCCTGCGGGCCACTCGGCATCAAGACCACGCTGGTATCGGCGCATCTGGCGATTGACGGCGCCGAGCAGGAAGCCTTCGCCCGGCTGGGCAAGCAATATAATGACCTGTATGCAACCCGGGATTTCCAGGAAGGCCGCGATGCCGAGGCCCAGAACAGGCCGCCGGTCTATGCCGGCCGCTGACCGCCTGTAATGATTTCCTAACCAGAGCCGCGTTAAAACCGCGCCTTGCCGCCACGGCATTGAAGGCACGGGAGAATTCGCATGCGCACGATGATCGCCGCCATTCTGGCAAGCTCATTGCTGGTTTCCAGCGCTGTCGCGGCGGATGTGGCGCCCCTCTCGCCGGGCAAGCCGGCCGGCGTCAAGCAGGCCGATATCGAAGCCGGCGGCGTGCTCTTGTGGGTTGGCGTGCTGGGCCTTGCGGCCGGCATCGCGATCCTCGCCAAGGGCACCCAGGGCAATTCGTCCTCCTCCACCACCAAGTAATTCAGGTCGCCTTTTCGCGCTCCCGCTCGATCCCTTCCAGGATCATCTGGCGCGCCTCGGCGGCATCACCCCAGCGCCGAATCTTGACCCATTTGCCGGGTTCCAGATCCTTGTAATGGGCAAAAAAATGCTCGATCTGGCGCACCGTGATGTCGGGCAGGTCGCTGAAATTCGTCACGCCGTCGAAGCGCTGAGTAATATGGGCTGAAGGCACCGCGATGATTTTCTCATCGTGCCCGGCATTGTCCTCCATCAACAGCACGCCCACCGGCCGCACGCTGATCACGGCGCCCGGCGCGATGGCGCGGGAGTTGGCGATCAGCACGTCCACCGGATCGCCGTCGCCCGACAAGGTGTGGGGAATAAAGCCGTAATTGCCGGGATAACGCATCGCGGTATAGAGAAAACGGTCCACCACCAGCGTTCCGGCTGCCTTGTCCATCTCATACTTGATCGGTTCACCGCCGATGGGAACCTCGACAATGACATTGACGTCATTGGGGACATTCTTCCCGACCGAAATCTGGTCGATGCGCATGCGCAAATCCTTGTTAAACTGGACAGGGGTTCCTAGGTTCGGAAGACCCAAGCGTCAAGCTTTCATATTCCCGGCCTTTTTCGAGGATTATCATGCAAACCAAAGCCTATGCCGCCCAATCCGCCACCACGAAGCTGGCGCCTTTCTCCGTTGACCGGCGCGCGCCGGGTGCGAAGGACGTGGCGCTCGAAATTCTGTATTGCGGCGTATGCCATTCCGATCTTCATACCGCGCGCGGCGAATGGCATGGCGTGCAGTTTCCCGCCGTGCCGGGACACGAGATTGTCGGCCGGGTCACCGCCGTGGGCAGCGATGTCAAGAAATTCAAACCCGGCCAGATCGTCGGTGTCGGCTGCATGGTGGATAGCTGCCGCAGCTGCGCCGCCTGCAAGGAAGGGCTTGAGCAATATTGCGACGGGCCGGTGAGTTTCACCGGCACCTATGGCGGCCCGGTCGGCGGCGGTCCCAATACCTATGGCGGTTATTCCGCCGCCATCACGGTGGACCAGGATTTTGTCCTCGCCGTGAACCACGGTGAAAAGGACCTGGCGGCGGTCGCGCCGCTGCTCTGCGCCGGCATCACCACCTGGTCGCCGCTGCGCCACTGGAAAACCGGCCCCGGCAAGAAAGTCGGCATCGTCGGCATTGGCGGGCTGGGCCATATGGGCATCAAGCTGGCGCATGCCCTGGGCGCCCATGTCGTGGCCTTCACAACATCCCCCGACAAGATCGCCGACGCCAGGAAGCTCGGCGCCGACGAGATCGTGATCTCGAAAGACGAAGCCCAGATGAAGGCGCATCAGGGCAGTTTCGACCTCATCATCAACACGGTGGCGGCGCCGCACAATCTGGATGCCTATATGGTGCTGCTCAAGCGTGAAGGCGCCCAGGTGCTGGTGGGGGCGCCGCCGACGCCGCATCCCTCGCCCGCCGCCTTCAACCTGATCTTCAAGCGCCGCTCCCTGACGGGCTCGCTGATCGGCGGCATTGCCGAAACCCAGGAGATGCTGGATTTCTGTGCCAAGCACGGCATCGTTTCCGATATCGAGATGATCAAGATGCAGGACATCGACAACGCCTATGACCGGATGTTGAAGAACGACGTCAAATACCGTTTCGTCGTGGACATGGCGTCTCTCAAATGAAGGCGGCGGACTTCGGTGTAATCTCCACCACCGTGGCGCAGCAGGATGACGCCGAACGCATCGCCGCCATGCTGCTGGCGGAAAAGCTGGCCGCCTGTGTGCAGATTATGGGCATCAACAGCCGCTATGTCTGGCAGGGCGAGACCAACCACGAGCCCGAACTCCTGCTGCTGATCAAGACCCGCAGCGTCCTGTTCGACGCGGTGATCGCGCGCATTGCCGCCGAACATCCTTATGAAACACCCGAGATCGTGGCGACGCCTTTCGCCGCCGGATTTGCCGGTTATTTCGACTGGATCGCGGAAAACACCATTGGCGAAGTGCACATAGCGGAGCCATCAAAGTGAAAAAGAGCGCCAGCGCCAAAAGCGCTTCCCCTTCCGCGCTGATCGACGCAAGGATCAAGGAACTGGGCGACTGGCGTGGCAAGACGCTCGCCCGCGTCCGCGCCCTCATCAAGCAGGCCCTGCCCAAGGTTGTTGAAGAATGGAAGTGGCTGGGCGTGCCAGTCTGGTATCACGATGGCATGCTCTGCACCGGCGAGACCTACAAGAGCGTCGTCAAGCTGACGTTTGCCAAGGGCGCTTCGCTGAAAGACCCGTCCGGGCTGTTCAATGCCAGCCTGGAAGGAGGCACCAGGCGCGCCATTGATATCCATGAAGAGGACGAACTGAACGAGGCTGCCTTCAAGACGCTGATACGCGCGGCTGCGGCGCTGAACAAATCATCGTCCTAGCCCGGTTGGCCTAAGGCTGCTTTGGCGGCGGGCTGGTGGCAATTCCAAGCCGGCAGGCCATGTGTTCCGTGGTGCCGGGCACGGCAACCCGGTTGCATTGATCGGCGCTCGCGCGCTCGTGCGATTCCACGCCATAGGCGGTTTGATCCGCCTGCTCCTGTTTCAGTTTCTGCTGAAACGATGGCGTGCAGCCGCAAAGCAGCAGGGCGCAGGCCAAAGGCAGTATCCATCGCATCGGGTTGCTCATCTCGGTGGCAATCTCTAGCCCGGCGCCGCCGGAAAATCCATCGCCGCCGCGAAATCGGGCGCAATCCGGCTTGTTCGCTGCGGCTCTTTCAGGTCAGGATGCCCGGCCTTGTGGGGAACCGGTCATGACGAAAATCACTTTCGCGGCGGCGCTGCTGCTGGGCAGTTGTGTTGCGCTTGGTCCGGCCTCGGCGCAGCGGGCCTTCGACTATTCCAAGGTGGAGGAAAAAGCCGTTGACCTCGGTCATGGCGTGTTCGGCATCATTCCCACCAGCGATGATCCCGCCATGGCGATCGGCTGCACCACCATCGCGGTCGGCACCGACGGCATTATCGTGGTGGATACCCAGTTCCCCGCCCTCTACGACAAGATCCGCGCCAGGATCCGCGAGATTTCGCCGCTGCCGGTCAAGTTCGTCATCAACACCCATGCCCATGGCGACCATACCGGCGCCAACACCAATTTCGCCCATGACGGCGCCATCATCGTGGCGCATGAAAATGTGCTGAAGGCGATGAGCCATCCGGCTGCCGGCGCCCCGGTGCCGAAGGAAAACTGGCCGGGGCAAACCTATTCCGGCCAGGGCACAGAAGTGAAAGTCGCCGGCCAGCGCGCCGAGCTGGTGCATGTCGAGCATGCCCATACCGACGGCGACACCATCGTGTTCTTTCCCGATGCCGATGTGATCGCCACCGGTGACACCATGCACCGCCCCGGCTATCCCAGCGTGGATGCGCCCGGCAGCGGCAACAGCACCGACGGCATGATCGCGGCGGCCGCTTTCACGGTGGATCATTCCGACGCCAGGACCAAAATCGTGCCGGGTCACGGCCAGGTGATGGACAAGGCCGGCGCAAGATCCTTCCGCGACATGCTGGTGACGGCGCGCGCAATCCTGCGCAAGGACATCGCCAAAGGCATGACCGAAGAACAGGTGGTTGCCGCCCAGCCGCTCTCCGCGCTCGACAAGATCTGGCTGGTCAAGGGCAACGGCGCTTCGACCCGCTTCCTGGTCAACTATTATCGGCTGGTGAAGTCGGAAATGGCCGCGCCTTGACGGGTGCGTGCCCCCGATAGAGGATCGCCGCCGCCGCGCCGCGTCCCAAGATGGCAGGCTGGAGGAATTCTCATGACGGCCAAGTCACATTCGCGGTTTTTAACCTTTGCCTCGGTGCTGGGGCTTTTGCCCGCGCTCGGCATGATGAGCGCCAGCCAGCAGGCGATCGCCGCCGATACGGCGGCGCACAATGATGCCGCCAGTTGCGCAAGCCTGGCGGGCAAGACCATTGCCCCGGGCACCAAGGTCGTCACAGCCGAATATAATGCCGCCGGCGCCACCGTCGAAAAGACAAAGGTCGCTGTCCCCTTCTGCCGCATTGTCGGCGTGGCGGCGCCGACATCGGATTCCCATATCGGCTTTGAAGTCTGGCTGCCCGCCGCCGCGACCTGGAACGGCAAATACCAGCAGGAAGGCTCCGGCGGCTCGGCCGGCACCATCGGCACTGAAGCCATGGAAGTGGCGCTCTCCGCCGGTTACGCCACCCTGGCCACCGACAACGGTCATGTCACCGATCCCCAGGCGCCCAATGGCACCAACGAACAGCTCTGGGCCGTGGGCCATCCCGAGAAGATGGTGGATTTCGCCTGGCGCGCCCTGCATGTCTCCAATGTCGCGGCCAAATCCATCGTGGAAAAATTCTACGGCAGGAAGGCCAGCGAATCCTATTTCGTGGGCTGTTCCACCGGCGGCCGCCAGGCGCTGATGGAAGCCACCCGCTTCCCCGCCGATTTCGACGGCATTGTCGCGGGCGCCCCCGCCTGGCACTGGACAAACCAGATGGTCAACGCCACCTGGAACAGCGAAGCGGCGCTTGCGGACCCCAGCGCCATCACGCCGGAAAGCGTCGCCATCCTCAACAAGGCGGTGCTGGGGCAATGCGACAAGCTGGACGGCGTGGAAGACGGCGTGATCTCCGATCCGCGCCGCTGCGACTTCGATCCCAAGACGATTGAATGCAAGGCGGGCGCAACCGGCGGCGAATGCCTGACGCCGGCGCAGGTGAATGCCGCGCAGCGCATCTACGGCGGCGCCCACAAGTCGGACGGCACCCGCATATTCCAGGGCTATGCGGCCGGCAGTGAACTCAACTGGCCGCGCATCTGGGCCGGCAAGCAGCCGGGCGGATCGAGCTGGGATTTCTGGCGCTATTCGGTGCTGCAGGACAAAAGCTTCGTCAACACCCAGTTCGACTTCGACAAGGACACCGACAAGGTGCTCCATGCCAAGTTGTTGAATTCCACTTTCTCCGACACCTACAATGTCAAACCCGACCTCTCGGCGTTTGAAAAGCGCGGCGGCAAGCTGATCATGTTCCATGGCTGGGCCGACCAGCAGATCAGTCCCTATGCCAGCGTGGATTTCTACAACCAGGTGGTGGCGAAGATCGGCAAGGAAAAAGCCGACACCTTCTATCGCATGTTCCTGCTGCCGGGGATCTATCACTGTTCGGGCGGACCGGGCGTGGGCAACATCGGCGATTCTTCGCCGGCGGTGCAGCACGATCCCAAGCATGACCTGGTCGAAGCGATTGACGCCTGGGTGACAAAGAAACAGGCGCCCGATGTGCTGATCGGCTCCCACCTGAACGACGCCAAGAAAGTGGACCGCACCCGTCCGCTCTGTCCCTATCCGCAGGAAGCCAGGTATATGGGCAAGGGCGACACCAACGACGCCGCCAGCTTCATGTGCATGGCTCCGGGCAAGCTGCCGGGCAACGGACCGATGTGATTCAATCGTATGGTCAATTCGAACCGCGGGAAACCGCGATTCCGCTGGTTAATGCTTTCTTTCAAATTACGCTGCGTCACGCCCCGGCATGCTAGGATCGGCATGCCTTCGGCCCGAAAGGACAAGCCATGTTTTCCGTTCCGAGAATTGCGACTGTCATGGCGCTCGCCGCAGGTCTGTTCGTTTTCGCCGCTCCGGCGAACGCCAAGAATGATTGCCGCCATGATGCGCAGGGTTGCCGGACCGTGCATCGCACCGCGCGGCAGCGCGACTGGTATCTGCACCGGCCTTCGACGCCGCGCGAACGGGCCGAGACGCGCGCCCTGAACCATGAAGAGCTGGCGGCAACCGTCACGCCCGAACAATTCGCCGCCATTCACGGCAATTACGCAGCCATTCACGGCGATTACGCCGCCAGTCATGGCGATTTCCATGCCCAGCTCCAATATCAGCAGGAGCTGCGCGAATACCGCGCGGCGCAGCAGCGCTATGAGCGTGACATGCGCCTTTACGCAGCCGGACCACGTGACCGCCGCCTCTCGCGCGACGGACGGGACTATTCGGCGGCGCGACAGGCGAAATGGCCCGAGGAATTGGACAATGACCCCTGCGCGCCCACCGGCGGCCAGGCGGATCCCGACATCGCGGCGCCGACCAACCTGGATGGGGCGGTCACCGGCCTGACGCAGTTCAACGCGCGGGCAAGCGGCGTGCGGCACAGCTGCGAGCCGCGCAGGCGGCGCTGAATTTTCGGACTGGGCCAATTCCGCCGCCGCACTGACGCGCCGTCAGCGCCATGACGCAACTGCGATAAACACCGCCAAGTCCTGCTTATCGCTGGGATATTGGCCAGTCTTGCGCCCGCGTCCGGCACGCGCCCGCCGCCTCTGGTTCGGGCGGCCTTGATACAATAGTCTTTGTATTCCGCTGGTTTGAATATCCGTCAGGCTCTGGCGGTTTGTAACGCCGGCCAACAACGCCTTAAGGCAACACAAGTTCTGGGAGGGACTCCATGAAGCGTTCGACATTGAAGGTTCTGCTTATTGCAACGGTTCTGACTCCGGTGGCCGTCTACGCCCAGCCCCGTCCGGGCAACCCGACGACCGCGACCGTCATCACCAAGGAACAGATCGCCAAGATCAGCGCCACCGAACAGCCCCAGGCTGTGCGGGACGAGAATTCCAAGGTTGTCGATATCGGCGACGGCTGGAGCATGGAGCTGGGCGTCATTCATCGCGGCTCGACCCGCAACCCGCCGCCCGCGCCTGCCCGTCCGGCCAATGCCAATACCGCCGCGCCCATTCCGTGCGGCCAGATAATGGCGACCCCGCCCGCCAATGCCATCAAGGGCGCCATTACGCATGATAACCAGACCGAAGGTTATTACATCGTCTCCGGCGGCGGCACAGCGTTCATTGACGGCCATGTCGTCAATGGCCGGCACAGCACGTCCAACCCCGATGGCGGACCGAATGGTCCGGGCTGCGGCGGTCTCGCGGTCGGCTCACGCAAGGTCGAGCTGAAGGTCGGTGACGTGCTGATCGTTCCGCCGGGCGTGATCCATGGCTGGGCCGATATTCCCGACCATGTGGACTATCTCAGCTTCCGTCCGTCGCATGGCGTGATGAAGAATGGCTGGGTGAATCCCACCATTGCCAAGTAAGACTGCGCTTCCCTTGCGCCGCGCGGGCAGATACCCATGCGGCGCCGGCGGGCGGCTGACACCGGCGCGCGGCTGCTCGCAAGCTGGTCAGGAATTTTCTCTAGAT
>CAIOFO010000057.1 GCA_903857685.1 uncultured Alphaproteobacteria bacterium | reverse complement strand
GGCCAACGCCGCGAGTTTAGGCGAGCGGCCATGAACACGCCGCGGCCCGGCGGCGGATGCCGCCAATCAGACAAACACTGCCGATCCAATTGGATCGGCAGTGGGCAGCCGCGGCGTGTTCATGGCCGCTCGCCTAAACTCGCGGCGTTCGCCAGTTAACGCAGGTGCACAGGACCAGCTCACGCGCTATGCGCGCCACTGGCTCACTCGATAACGGAGCGGTTTATCGCTTCCTGTTCGGCGGCTCGCAGATTGGCGCCTTCCGATCCGTCCAGGGCCGCTTCCGCTTCCTTACCCAAGGCGGGAATTTTCGCCTTGTTGCGCTTGACGAAGCTGGCCTGATCCTTGTCGAATTTTCTGCTGGCGGCGTAATCGCCTTCGCCGACAATCTTCTTCTTCGCAGCTTTTTTCGGGGCCGGCTTCTTGGCCTTGGCGGCAACCTTCTTGCTCTTTTTCGCCTTGGCCGGGGCCCGTGCGGCGGCGCGCTTTACGGACTTCTTGGCTTTCTTTTTCGCCGGTTTAGCCTTGGACTTTTTCGCCTTGGATTTTTTCTTCGCTTTAGCCATAGGATCTCCGTTGGAAAGGGGCTGTAGCCTACACGGCTAAGCCACGGTAAGTCACGACTGCGACAGTCGTTCCATCAGCCAATAGGCGGCGGGGCCGGGCGGCGCGTCACTGCGATAGAGCGAATGAAAGTGATAGACCAGCTCGCCATCGCTTTCGATTGCAAGCCGCACCAGCCGCCCGCGCTTGATGTCGTCCGAAACCACCCATTTGGGCATGTTGCCCCAGCCCAGTCCGGCCAGCAGCAGCGCATGTTTGGCGCCCAGGTCCGCCAGCCGCCAGCTCCTGACCGCCAGGACGCCGAAGTCGCGGCCTTGCGTCAGCGCCGAGCGGTCGGTCAGCACCAGTTGCACATGGTCGCGCAACAGGGCGGCGCTGATCTTGCCTTGCCCGGCCAGGGGATGCTCCGGCGCCGCCACCGGGATCAGCTTGATCGAACCGGCGGGTCCGCGGGTGATGGCATCGCTTTCGATCGGCAGCGGTCCCGAAATTCCGAACGCTGCGAGGCCCTCCGTCACCGCCTGGGTCACCGCCCCCAGTGCCTCCACGCGCAGGCGCAGCGCCACGGTGGGAAATTTGTTACGGAACTCGTCCAGTGCCCGCACCAGCCGCTTGGCGGGAAGCATCACGTCCACCACCAGCGAAACTTCCGCTTCCAGACCCTGTGTCAGTCCGCGCGCCTTGGCGACCAGCCCGCTGAGCGCCAGGGCGATGCCCCGGCTGTCCGAAAGGATGGCGCGGCCCGCTTCGGTCAGGCGCGGCCGCCGCGCCCCGGCGCGTTCAAACAGGCTGACGCCGAGCTGCGCTTCCAGGTTGGCGACGGCGTAGGAAATCACCGAGGTGGCGCGGTTCAGTTTCCTGGCGGCGGCGGTAAAGCTGCCCGCCTCCACGATGGCCAGGAACACCCCAATCTGATCCAGGGTTGGCCGGGAAGTCTCCATTTTCCACTTTTTCGAACACTTTTATCGAAATTATACCAATTATCAGAACAATCCAAGCGTCCTATCTCTTGCGGCGATCCCTGCTGGAGCCCCCATGTCCAAACCCAAAATTCTCATCCCCTTCTATTCCCGCACCGGCACCATTGAGGGGCTGGCCAAGGCCATCGCCGAAGGTGCGAGCGCCGAGGGCGGCGAGGTGCGCCTGCGCCGCGCCCGCGAATTCGTCCCCCCCGACGTCATGGCCCAGGCACCCGGCTGGAAAGAGCAGGCCGACGCCATGAACGCCCGCCATGAAGCCCCCACCGCCGACGACGCGGTCTGGGCGGACGCCATCATCTTCGGCTCGCCCACCCGCTTCGGCGCGGTGGCGGCGGAATTGAAGGCCTATATCGACAGCCTCGGCGGGCTGTGGGCGAAAGGCGCGCTCAACGGCAAGCTGGGTTCGGCCTTTGGCGGCTCCGCCACGCCGCATGGCGGCAATGAGTCCACCATCATCTCGCTCTACAATCCCATGGCGCATCTGGGCCTGATCATCGTGCCCACCGGCTTTGCCGACGCCGCCATGTTCAAGGGCGCCGGCACGCCCTATGGCGCCTCGGTGGTGTCGGGAAATCCGCCGTCGGGACCCACCCCGGAAGAACTGGACGTCGCCCGTTTCCAGGGCCGCCGCGTCACGCAGGTCGCCAAGAAACTTTTTGCATAACAGGGCAGCGCACAGGCAGGCATTCGGCCTGCTATATTCGCGGCGGTTCAAAAGGCCGCCGCGATGCGCGAAATGCTTTATCTGGAAGACCTCAAGCCTGGCCAGCGTTTCAGGACCCACGGCCATCCCCTGACCGAGGATGAGATCCTGGCCTTTGCCCGCGAATACGACCCGCAGCCCTTTCATATTGACCCCGAGGCCGCCCGGCACAGTTTCTTCGGCAGCCTTGCCGCCTCCGGCTGGCACACCGCCGCAATCACCATGCGGCTGCAGGTGGACTCCGGCCCGCCTCTGGCCGGCGGCATGATCGGCGCCAGCGTGGAGATGTCCTGGCCCCGGCCGACGCGGCCCGGCGACACGCTGCATGTCGAAAGTGAAATACTGGAGGTGACGCCCTCCCGTTCCCGTTCCGACCGGGGCTTCATCACCCTGAAAAGCGAGACCAAAAACCAGAAGGACGAGGTTCTGCAGCTGCAGACCTCCAAGCTTCTGGTCTGGCGGCGCAAACCCCTTTAAAGAGCGCCTTGTTAATGGCCTGCCGCTTCGCCACTTGAGGCCCGAATGCTCGACGACCTTAAAGCCAACAACCGCGCCTGGGCGACACGCATGGTTTCGCTCGACCCGGAATTTTTCAAGCGGCTGGAACGCCAGCAGGGCCCGCAATATCTCTGGATCGGCTGTTCCGACAGCCGCGTCCCCGCCAACGAGATCGTGGACTTGGCGCCGGGCGAACTGTTCGTCCATCGCAACGTCGCCAACCTCGCCCCGCCGCAGGACGCCAATTATCTTTCGGTGCTGCAATTCGCCGTGGACGTCATCAAGGTCCGCCACATCATCGTGGTCGGCCATTATGGCTGCGGCGGCGTGGCGGCGGCCGTGAGCGGCAAGCGGCTTGGCCTGGTGGACCATTGGCTGCATCCGATCCGCGAAGTCTATGAAGACCATCACGCCGAACTGGCGGCCATCCCCGACGAGAAAAAACGCCTTGAGCGGCTTTGCGAACTCAACGTCAAGCGTCAGGTCCGCAATGTCGCATCCGACGTTTTTGTCAACGATGCCTGGGCCCGTGGCCAAAGCCTCAGCGTCCATGGCTGGGTCTATTCCCTTTCCACCGGGCTGGTGAACGATCAGAATGTAACCGTTGAAGGTCCGGGCGACCTGGGTAAGCTTTGATCCCTCGCGTCAAAGGAGGCGCCATGAAGTTCGCAAATTTGTGCCTGTCTGCATTGTTGCTCGCCGCGCCGGCCGCCGCCGCTCCGGCCGAGATGGACAAGGCATTTTCCGTCGCTTTCGGACATGCCGCCCCCTTCATCGCTGCTTCCAAGAATCCGGTGACCTACACGCCGTCCGGGCTGGTTGATGTCGCCCCCGGCGTGGTGGCGCTGATCTCCAAGGGCAAGGGCGCTTGCGACACCTGTTCCGGCACCCTGGCGATCCATTACCTGAGGCGCAGCGGCAAGGATTATTCCCTGATCAAGGCCTGGCCTGCCATCGGCGGCGCCACCGGCCAGTCCGTGTCCTGGACATTGCGCCCCGATCTGGAAGGCGGCCCTGCCATCCTGGCCAGCCATGACGAGGGCGGACCGGATTGCCAGCAGACCTACAGCCAGATCATCGCACTGACGCCCGACAAGCCGGTGGTGCGGGCCAACCTGCTGATGGCGGTGCATTATGATCCCGGCCCGGACCCGGATCATTCACCGCCCTATCATGCCAGGGCGAAACTGCTGCCGGGCGAGCGCGGCAAAAGCTTCGCCCTGGAATATGCCGGCACCTGGAAGCTGCATGTGGATTATCAGCGCAAGGGCGATGTCTACGCCGCCAGGCAGCACGAAGCGCCCGCCTGCCAGTAACCGCTAGCGCGAAATCTCCGACAGCGGCGGCGCGGGCTTGCGGTAATGCCGCATGCCCTTCAGGAAAAGCTTAACCGCCTGATAGTGGATCAGCGCCACCACTTTCAGCGTCACCAGCGGATAGCGGAAAAAATAATACAAAAGCCGCGCCGATGTCAGGGGCTCGGTCTTTCCGATCAGCGACGTGGAAAGCAGCAGCCCTTCGCCATCATGGTGATTGATCCAGATCGCCACCTTGTCCGGCGGGCAGGCGAAGCGGAAACGATAGCTGCCGTCCACCGCCAGGAACGGCGAAACATGGAAAATCTTCTTTGCCTCCAGCCAGTCCTCGGCAAGGATCGGACGGTGATCGTTGTGGCAGCACAGATAGCGATGCTGCTCGCCGAAAGTGTTGTTGACGGTGGCGATCACGGCGCGGAGATTTTGCTGCCGGTCATGGCACAGCCAGAAGCTCACGGGATTGAAGGCAAAGCCCAGCACGCGCGGCATGGTGATCAATTCGATTTGCCCGTCCGCCTCGGTCACGCCGAATTCTTCCAGCGCCGCCGCCACCGCCTGCCGCGCCGCCAGGGGCCCGGTGCGGTAATCGCCGCCATGGATGGAAAAAAGATTGAAACGGTCCAATGAAAACAGGGCGCACTTTGCCGGCGCCGCCAGCTCGTCCAGCGTCAGCCGCAGATAATAAACGCCATAGCGGAAGGCATTGCGCTTGGGCCGGGTGCGCGCATGGAATACCTGCGCGGTGACGATCTTCGCCATCGAAATTCAGTCCCTTCAGAAAGAGACGCTATCATAGGCCGGGCGGGCTTGCGCCCCGGCCAATGCGGCGGCGGGCTCGCGTACCGGCGCGGTCTCGGCCACCGCCCAAGGGATCGCGGCACCCAGCCGCCTGGCGACCGTCACCGCGCTCCACAAGCCGTCTTCGTGGAATCCGTGCCGCAGATGCGCACCGCAGAACCAGGTGTTGCGCGCGCCCTGCATCAACTGCACCCGGCCCTGGGCGGCGATGGCCTGATTGTCGAACACCGGATGATCGAAGACGTGCCGGTCAAAGACATGTTCCTCGGCAATCGCCTGGGTGGGATTGAGCGTGACGAAAACCGGATAGGCCGGATCGATGCCCTGCAGCCGGTTCATCCAGTAGGACACCGAAACCGCGGCGGCCTCGCCTTCGCCGTCCGAACGATAATTCCAGCTCGCCCAGCAGCGCCGGCGCCGGGGCATGACGCTGCTATCCTTGTGCAGGACCGCTTCATTGCGCTGATAGCGGAAGGCGCCCAGCGTCTGCCGCTCCGCGTCATCGGCATCGCCCAGCGCCGCCAGCGCCTCGTCGCCGTGGCAGGCGAACACAACATGATCGAAATTCTCGGCGTCTCCGCTATCGTCGCCAATGCGCACCCCGCCATCGAAGCGCGTGACATGGGCTGCACCGCAGCCGGTGCGGATGCGTCCCGCCATGGAAGCGGTAAGACGGGTGACATAATTCTGCGCCCCGCCGGTGACGGTGTACCATTGCGGCTGGCCATTGAACGCCAAAAGCCCGTGATTCTGGAAAAACCGCACAAAGGTGCGCGCCGGAAACTCCAGCATCTGCGACAGGGGGCAGCTCCAGATCGCTCCGCCCATCGGCAACAGGTAATAGCGCCGGAACCATTCGCCCAATTTCAATTTGGTGATCAGCCCTTCCAGGGTCAGGCCGGGATGCCGCTCGACGGTTTCCACCGCCTCCGCGTTGAAGCGCATGACATCGCGGCAGACGCCGTAAAATGCCGGCCGCAGCATGTTGCGGCGCTGGCCGAACACGGTGTTGAGATTTTCCGCACTCCATTCGAACCAGCCGTCCCGGATGCTGGCGGCAAAGGTCATGTCGCTCTTGTGGGTCGCAACGCCCAGATGCCGGAACATGGCGCTCAGATGGGGGTAGTTGGGCTGGTTGAAGACGATAAAGCCGGTATCAACGGGAATATTCCGGTCGCCATGCCGCACGTTCAGGGTGCGGGTATGGCCCCCGACTCTTTTGTCTTTCTCATAGACGGTGACGTCATGGCTGGCGCTCAGCAAATAGGCGCTGGCCAGCCCTGAAATTCCCGTGCCGATCACCGCGATCTTCGCCATGAAGCCTTATACGCGGAAATCCATCCGGCGGATCATGCGTATAACAAGGCATGAATTCCAGTCAGCAGGCCGCGATCCGCTCTTTTGGCAAAATACTGGCCACCCTGCTGACGCTGGCGGTGGGCGCCTGCTCGCCCGCCCTCCTGAACATCACCGTGCCGCGCGCCGGCTACAGCGTGCACCGCGACCTGGTCTATGGCCCCGCGCCCCGCGAAAACCTGGATATTTATGTGCCGGACGGCCTGATCGCGCCCGCGCCGGTCCTCCTGTTCTTTTACGGCGGCAACTGGGACAGCGGCTCCAAGGATCTCTATCTGGCGTTCGGCCAGGCCTTCGCCAGCGAAGGCTTTGTCGTCGCCATCGCCGATTACCGGCTTTATCCGGCGGTCAAATACCCCGTCTTTCTACAGGACGGCGCGGCAGCCTTCCGCTTTGTCCACGGCAATGCCGCTCGATTTGGCGGCGACCCAAACCGCATCTTTCTGGCCGGTCATTCGGCCGGCGCCTACAACGCCATCATGCTGGCCTCCGACCCGCATTATCTGAAGGACGCGGGCGCCGACATTTCCCAGCTGCGCGGCGCCATCGGGCTGGCAGGGCCCTATGATTTCCTGCCGCTCACCGATCCCGGCCTGATCGCCATGTTCGGCGGCCGGGCGCGCAAGGAAACCCAGCCCATCAGCCATATTGACGGCAAGCGCCCGCCCATGCTGCTGGCGGCCGGCACGGCGGATGAGACCGTGGATCCCGGCAACGCCAACCGCATGGCGGCAAAGCTGCAAAGTTTCGCCAGCCCCGTCCAGGTCAAGCTCTATCCGGGCGTGGGCCATATCGGCCTGATATTGTCCCTGGCGCGCCCCTTCCGCGGCCGCACCAGCCTGCGCGATGACATGGCGAATTTCATTCGCGCCCATTAACGGCGCGTCTGTTATAAGCATTCTGTCAGGGGCGATGGCTGCCGTGATCCGGATCGCCACGCCTGCCGTATAAGGGCCATGGATGCGCTTGCTCATGACGGGAACTTGCAGGGCCTCGTTCCCCGCTGCGCCGCTCCAACCCTGGTCTGGCGCAATCCCCGCCCGCCGGGCGCAATGACGCCGCAGCCCGAAGAATATTCCCGGCTGGTCGTCGCCGTGGCGCGGCAGCGCGATCGCGAAAGCTTCCGCCTGTTGTTCCTGCATTTCGCCCCGCGGGTGAAAAGCTATCTCCTGCGCCTGGGGCTGGCCGGACAATTGGCCGACGAACTGGCGCAGGAAACCCTGCTGATGGTCTGGCGCAAGGCCGACCGTTTCGATCCGGCCCGCGCCGCTGCGGCCACCTGGATTTTCACCATCGCCCGCAATTTGCGCATCGATCATCTTCGGCGCGCGAAACTTTCCCGCGATTATTATTCGGAGGAGGAATTTTGTCCCTCCGCCGGCGACGATTATCTGTCCGCGGAACGCGATGGCCAGGTTACGCGGGCGCTGACGGTGCTGCCGGCTGACCAGGCCGAAGTCATCAAGCTCTCCTTTTTCGAGGAAAAACCCCACCCCGTCATTGCCGCCCAGCTGGGAATCCCGCTGGGCACCGTGAAGTCGCGCCTCAGACTGGCGATGAACCGCCTGCGGGCGGCGCTGGAAGAAACAAAATGATCCATCACCACCCCTCCGACGAAAGCATTTTGGACTATGCCAATGGCTCGCTCGGCCGCACCCTGGCGCTCGCGCTCGGCGCGCATCTGGATGGCTGCGCCCAATGCTGCCGCACGCTTTTTCTGGCCGAAGCCGTGGGCGGCGCCTTGCTGGAAACCGAAGCGCCCGCCGAACTGGATGTGGGTGCTTTCTCCAGTGTGCTGTCCCGGCTGGGCGCGCCCATTGCCGAAGCGGCGGCGCCGCCCCAGGCCGGCATTGCCATGGCGCTGCCCGCCAACTTGCAGCATCAGCGCATCGGCGCTCGGCGCTGGCTGGCGCCCGGCATCTGGATTCGCCCGGTATTGAAAGACCCCGCCGAAGGCACGCGGGTCTATCTGCTGGGCGCCGCGCCCGGCAAAGCGCTTCCCCGCCACGGCCATAGCGGCGTGGAAATGACCCAGGTGCTGACCGGCGAATTTTACGATGGCGGCACGCGCTACGGCCCCGGCGATTTCCTGGAAGCCGGCAGCGATGACGAACATGCCCTGATGGTCGGCGCCAACGAGGAATGTGTCTGCGTCATCGCCTCCCGGGGCGTGCCGCTGGGATTGCCCGGCCTCTTGATGCGGCTGCTGGCATGACGGCAAGCGAGCTTCCGCGCGCGCTTCTGGCCTATGGCGCATGTCTTGTCGTGCTGCTGGTGCTCGACCTTGTCTGGCTGCGCTATGCCAGCGATGCCTTTTTCCGTCCTGCCGTGGGCGAGATGCTGACCGACAAACCCAATTTCGTGGCGGCGGGACTGTTCTATGTCTTCTTCGCTGCCGGCCTGGTGTTCTTTGCCGTGCTGCCGGGCCTGCGCGCCGCCAGCCTCGCCACCGCGCTGGGGAGTGGCGCGTTCCTCGGCTTCCTCGCCTATATGACCTTCGACCTCACCAGCCTGGCGATCCTGAAGCTGTGGTCGGTGAAAGTCTCCATCATCGATATTTCCTGGGGCACTTTCGCCAGCGCGGTCGCCGCGGCGGCGGGGTATTCGGCAGCGATCAAGTTTTGACTGCTTCACCACTGCCGCGCCGCCGCACGACGCTGACGTTGGCTGCGGCTTGGCATTAGATTTCGCTCGCACGGCGAGCGGAATTTAATGGCGCGCCCGACAGGATTCGAACCTGTGACCTCTGCCTTCGGAGGGCAATTCCCTGGATTTGTAACTGTTTGCTAGAAACTGCGTCCGCTCGTAAAATACCTATATTTTGGGGCTTTTGACCTTGCAACCATTGCCTTTGGTTTGCTACAGTTTGCGCGAAGTTGTTTGCTAACTGTTTGCTAAAGGCCCACCCATGGTGGTTCGCAAGAAGCGGATCGGACTTAAAGAAATTCGGGCGCTCAAGCCTGGTGAGATCGTTTGGGATGACGCCGTTGGTGGCTTCCATGCGAGGCGCCAGCAGAGCAAGACAGTCTCTTACATCGTCGTTTATCGAACTGCTGAGGGTCGCCAACGTTGGCAGACGATTGGTCGGCACGGCTCACCTTGGACCCCTGACACGGCACGCGCGGCGGCGAAACGCATCTTAGGTCATGTAGCTGAAGGCGCTGACCCCGCCGCAGAGAAAAGCTCGAAGCGCAACGCCAAGACGGTAGCAGAGCTTTGTGACCTTTACCTCGTCGACGCCAATGCTGGGCGGCTGCTTACCCGGCGCAAGACTGCAAAGAGGCGCAGTACGATTGAAACAGATCGCGGGCGCATCGAAAGCCACATTAAGCCCCTATTGGGCAGGCGGGCGGTCGCTGCGGTTACGCGAGAGGACATTGAAGCCTTCATGCATGACGTGGCGGAGGGCAAAACAGCAAAAAGGGTCAAGACAGAGAAAAAGCGAGGGTTGTCGCATGTGCGCGGGGGCAAGGGCACCGCAAGCCGCACCACCGGGTTACTAGGCGGGATCTTTTCCTATGCGGTTCGTCACCGCATGCGGGCAGACAATCCCGTCCATGGTGTAATGCGCTTTGCCGACGGCCAGCGCAAACGGCGACTTAGTGATGGCGAATACAAGGTCCTTGGCAACTCGTTGCGGAAGGCTGAGGAGGCGGACATTTGGCCACCAGCGATAGCCGCCGCTCGATTTCTGGCTCTAACAGGCTGGCGTAGCGGGGAGGCGCTGGGCCTACGCTGGAATGAGATTGATTTCCCAAGGCGCACGGCGACATTACCAGACACAAAGACTGGCCTGTCTATCCGACCGCTATCGCGAGCAGCATGTGCCGCTCTGCGTAAAGTCACGCGCTTAAACGATACCGATCTGGTGTTCCCCGCGACGCGTAGCGACGTCAGAATGACTGGGTTTCCGAAGCTCTGGGCGCGTATCGCTAAGTTAGGCAAATTGCCGAAAGACGTAACTCCACACACACTGCGCCATTCGTTTGCTTCTCTGGCAGGGGACCTCGGTTATTCCGAGCTAACGATCGCCGTCCTTGTTGGACACAAGGGGCACTCAATTACTAGCCGCTATGTCCATTCCGCCGATGCAGTGCTGCTTGCCGCCGCCGATGCCGTGGCGCGGCGAACATCGGAATTGATGGGCGACACCGTGCCCGGCGCTGATGTGGTGTCACTGCGTGGGGTGGGGTGATGGGCCGAAGTTCTGAAAAGAAGACGACGGCTGTCCCTGACAAAGCCATCACGCCCAAAGTGGTGCATGACCTGCTGCGCGAAAAGGTACTGAAAGGTTTCGTTGTCCCGCCCAAGGCGACCGATCCATCGGTCAAAACTCTCGCGCTAATCTCGGAAGACATTAGGAGGGAAGCGCGAGCACATAATGGCCCCGGGAGAGAAGAGCAAAAACGCGTGGATACAATCCAAAAGTCGTTAAACGTATTGGAAACAGAACTGCCGAAATACCGAGCCGATTACCTCGCCGCAGAAAAAAAAGAATCAGAACCCAGGAAATCAAGAGGGTGGACGGAGAAGCAACTGCAGCGCTGCATTAATAATGACTTAGTCAAATTCGATGCCCTTATTGCCGCTGTGGATGCATTTAGAGAGGCCTATTTTCCAAGCAATAACAGGCTATTTTCCGAGACCATGTACGCCAGAGAATGGAAGTATTTCGCAGAAGCGTTACAACAGATATTTCTCAGCGCCATTCCCGAAGCGCGCAAAGAAGGGGCATACCGATTCATCATGGCAATTGCGCCATTAATTACAGGGGAAACGCCGAGCGAGAAGGCAGTTAGGAGCCATTTCATGCATAGGCGGTCAACCCTTTTATACTATCCCCCAACACCAGAACGCCTTACTCCGACAATAAGCCCACCCAAAACTGACAGGTCAGGACGAACGCGGCGCCCTTGCTAACTCAGCCTGGTCGACCACGCTCAGGTCCAGCACATCGGCGATGCGCCCACTCACCACGGCCCAAGTCTGCGATCCCGTGATGAAGGCCCGCAACTTAGACACCAATGACAAGGCACTGTGCCGGTTGATGATGAAGCGCACCACGGCGAACCTAAAGCCCTGGCAGAGTAAGCGCGGCCTTATCCGGTCCATGCCGGGCATCGGGCAGCAGTTGCTTTGGGAAATCGTGCGCTAACAGCACGAAATAACACCGACGCTATTCGATCAACTGCAAGACAATGGCGGGCAGACCGAATGCGGCAGACATGCGCGGTGGGTAGCGGTGGATCGGCAGGGCTTTCGGCGACATTTCACGAGCCTGGCCCACGCAAGGGCCGGACGATGCCAGCGGCGCGAACGGACCAAGGACGGCTACGTATCGGAACGGCTACCCGGCGCGAGCGGAAAGGAGCCGCCGCGCCCGGTTGGGGGCGCGGCGGTATCATCCGAATTTAGGACGCGGGGAACGCCATCCAGCCGGGCAACCACGCTGCATTTCCGGCGGCGGCAGTGACAAGAGCGGCCTTCTGGTCTTTCAATTTTGCACTTACCAGCTTGTCTGCGGCCTTCTTGCCGGACAGGTCGGCGAGCATACCCGTCGCGCTTTTTACGAGGCCTGGCGCTGTATTATTCAACGCTATGGGATATTCAACCCTTACACGGGTAAGGGTGCCGTCGAGGGGCTGTTACCCCACGGCCCGCATTGTATTCGCGACGTTCTAGCTACCCACGTTCTCAAGACGACCGGGTCCTATGAGCAGGCCGGTTTTGCCATACAAGATTCATCGAACATGGTCCAGAAACACTATGCCCGTTTTTTACCCAATGACAAGGCTGCTCTGGTAGCAAAAACGTTGAACAAGGCTTGGGAGAGTTAGCCGCTTTAGCCAGCGCCAATTAGAGAAACAACTCTCCCTCACACGCTCGCCGTTGAAGCTCTCGCAATGACGAAGAGTTCGGCAAGCGGGGAAACCAAGGTGCGCCGGCTGTCGTAAGACCGCGAAAACGCCCATGTATAACTTTTGGCACCATCGATGCTGCCTTGGTCTAGTTTACAAATTCTAAGTAGGTGTCGTGATACCGGAAGCCCTTAGTAGGTTTTTCCTGACCTAATTTAGACAAGTAGCATGACTTGCGGGCTAAGCCGCAACCCGGGCCTTCCAGAAGCGCAACGCGCGCTGCGCCGCCTGAATGGGCACACTTTCGTAAAGCTTACCTAGCTTCTCAGGTGTCGGCTCACGGTCTTCGGGATTTTTTAGGGCAATCGCGATCGACACATAAAGAGCGCGGTCGAAACCCGCGCCACGACAGAGGAGCCCCACCGTATCAAGGTCACGAGCCTCTACCGTGCGCTGGACCAGATCAAATTCGACGTGCGCCAGCCGCGCAAACGCAATATTGAAAGCCGTACGGCCCTTTGCGCCTTCGCGCATAAGCGTGGCAAGACCCGGCGGGTTGAGAAAGCCGCGCCGGTCTAGATCATCAATACGGCCTTGCGCCTTGTCAAAATCCTCGGGCACCCCGTTCGCTGTCTTGGCCAGCCGCGTCCGGCTGCGCTGAAATGCTCGTTCGATTTCTTCGCTGGAAACCGAATTGAACTTGGAAACGATCTCCAATCGCAGGCCGTTTTCCACCTTGGCGTAAAGGTCATTCAGCAGCTCCAACGGAACATCCTGGCGCCGGATGAAAGGGGCTTGCAAAGTGCTGCTGCCTTGGGCCCGAGTCGCAACCACTTCGAAGGTATCTTGCGCTATTTGAGCCCCATCGTTAGCGAGGAGGGACACGACTACGGTGTCGTCGCCAGCCTCAACCAAGGCGTGCGACACGATGGGACTAATCTCCTGCCGTTTCGTGACCGCCATCAAATGGGGTTGGGACCTTTGGGCGACAACTTTCAAAAGTGTCGCCTCACTCAACGCACGGCTATGTTTCAGAATGGGGCCTGCGACTTCGATATCGTCTATGGCAAACTTCGCGGCCGTGCGCTCGAACCGCGACGTGGCCGCAACAAGATGGGCCAATTCGGCCCGGACGTGCAACGCAAAGTCCGCGGAAAGCGCTGAAAGAATTTCATCGAGGGGGGCAAGACCGGCATCGTCTCCTGGCTCTGCGCTCTGCCCAAATTTCGCCGTCACTTGACGCAAGAGATTGCGGCGCTGTTCGCTGGGCATGTCGTCAGACATGCTTGCCAACAATGCAAAACTTGACGGACTTTCTGTCATCGCCAGCTCAATCGATTAGATCGTAATAATGAAACGACTACGTGACAATAGGAGCTAGACTATGGCCGGCGGACGTTAAGTAGTTATTTAAACTGCGCGGAAATCACAGACTATCTCAATAGAACGCAGCGACACCGCCAACTGCGCTGCGCCATCCGCGCCGATGCCTTAGCAGTGTCAGGTGCACATATTTTGATCGCTTATCGCAGGATCACATGGTTGTCCCGTGGGCCCGTTGAACGATTACCAACCGTTAACTCTAATGCAGCATCAACTCTAACAGAAATCGGCCCTTAATTATTGTCACATACAGTCCGCCCAAGCCGCCATCAAAAGCGAACAGGTTCACGTGGGCATTCTAACCAGCGTCTCCGACCAAGCACTGAGCCAGGAGCAGCGTGAATTCACGCGGCACTCCATTGCGCTTGAAGGCAAGATATTTGTGCCTGCAGAACAGACCACGCTGGATTGCCACATATTGAATATCTCGGGCGGGGATGCCGGCGTTCAGTGCGAGGAACCGCCAACCCTCCAAACCTTCGTCGTCTTGTTTATTGACGGATTTGGTAGATTTGAAGCGATAACCACCCGACACCGCCAGGGCGAATTGGGTTTGCGGTTCGTTTGTCGGGAACTCAAGCGGCAGCGCCTGTTACAAGATATTGAAACCTTTGTGAGAGAGGGTGGCTCCTCGAAAACGAGGTTACGGCGCCATCTGAGGACGCCTTCGCTTTCGTCCGGATACTTTGGTCGGCCAAATGGCGAACAGGTTCGTTGTGATGTGCTGGACATTTCCCTTCAGGGAATATCGCTGAGAACAGTTTCGCGCCCGCCCATCGGCGATCTGATCAATCTCGGCCGAATGTATGGACGGGTGGTGCGACATCACAGCGAAGGTATTGCCATACAATTCTTGGAACTAGCACAGCGGCACTCCGATGGCGAATGATAGAACGGTTCGCTGCCTGAGTGCATTAAGCGGCGCTTCCTCAAGCCGGGTTCTGAATCTGACCGCTATCGGGCAGGCGCGGCTAGGGAGCGATGACGCGGGCCATAAGCCGTTGCTACGGTCGAATATCCTAAACAATGCCATCGTTCTGAAACATCGACTGAGGGCCGACGAGCTAGATTTGTTTCCTTCTCGTCGTGCGCTCGCGACCAAAATAATCGTCCCTTTCGAAAGAAACAATTTGAGTGCGGGCGGACGGTCCATGTTTGTTGATCAGCGTAGTTTCGAACAGCTCATAGCCGAAGTCGGCAATTACAAGGAAGCGGCGGACTTGAAATGTGATCTTGACGTCCTTCGTCTGATTGACAGAATTCCATCGCTCGACCCCTTTCTGCTGCGAGAGCAGTTGCGCAGCAATGGCATTGAAGCCGATTCCTGGTATTTCGCGATTTCCGCGTCGGACCAGCAGCGGATGCACGACTATGCTGCCCTCGAAATAGGCCGGCTCACGGCTTTGGCGAATGGCAACACTTCGGGTCGGGTCGATAACTCAACTGCTCGCATGGTCTCTGCGCTTCTTTCCAGCGAGGTAAACGAGAAGCTCGAACCCATGAGGATGACCCTTAACCTTGGACCCGAGGAGTTTTGTGAAGGTGTCTTCAGTTGGCGCGGCTTCATATATTACAAATGGAGCCTGCAGGAATTTTGGCCGAATTTGATCAAATCGTTGCGCGAAATTAAAGTCATTACCCCTGTTGGAAATACCAATGCAGCTCAAAGGACATTTTTTGCGGAAAGCAAAAATCACATTCTGAGGGGAGCCAAGGCGAGCAATGATGCGATTCGCAAGATCATTGGTATATATGATGACGCCTATGCGAGCCTGATTGATCGGCAAGATCCCAAAATGTTTCGAGAATTTCTGTTAAGCGCTCCGTCGCTCTTCTTGGAGATCGGCGAAAAGATGGGCACCCTGGGCCATGTAACGAGCTTTTGGCAGTATAGATTTCCAGCCGGGTCACCGAAATCGACCGACGTAGATGAGTTGACCGCTATTTTTGAAGACTTTGTGAGAAGCTTTGGTCAGGAAGACGCCGAGATCCAGCCGGGCATTAGAGAAGCATGTATTTCGGTCTAATGGGTGGATATTGCCGTGGACATTCAACTGAGATTTCGGGACGGAACGCGCCAGCTCGTCGAAGACTGTCAAACGCTTCTAAATGCGATCGAGCGGGCCCATTATCTTTTCGTACGGCGCGAGGGGGAGGCGTTTGCCATTTATATGGGGGAGAAGCATCTCTTGGGCGAGGCCGAAATCCGTGTCGCCTGGCAGGTTCGCAACTTGGAAGTATAAACAGTCCAAACGGGCGCGAAGATGGCTGAATGCCGCCGTCAGCGGAACAGGGAATATTCATTCAATGTGACTATTTTCCCGGTTCTTTTTGAGCGCGGCATCCCACCTTGGGCTTGCAGGTTAGAGCAATCGCAAATCGCCTTGCACAATGACGTAGCGTTCCGGTGAACCATGCGCGATGTAGTGCAATGCAACGAGCGGCTTTTCACTGGAATATTTCTCCGAAGAAAACGGCAATTTCTGAGTCCGCTAATTCGGCTGAAATGAAGGTTACTAAGCGCTTAACGGGAACCCAATGGCCGCCGGACTTTAACGTTTCTGCACGGTTGTGCCTATAAACTTGGGGACTAACTTAGCGGTATTGCAATGTCATCATCCGCGTACATGTCAACCGAGCGGGCCACCAAAGATCTTCTCGGCATTATGATCGATGCGGTGCAGGATTGGCGACCGCATTTACCTTGGTGCCGCCTCGCGTATCGTTCCCAACGACGAGCGGGCTTTTAAGTCGCTTCCGCGAAGCAATGTGGAAGTTTATCTGCAGAATTTCGGCGCCTCCCGCATTGCCAAGGTACAACGCGATTTTAACCTCGCGTCAGTCTCATTGACTCTCCGGCCGCCACCTCCAGGCTACGCCCGCATAGATCTGCGGGATGCCGCTGGCGAACCGATCGGATTCCTTTGGTGGAAGCCGCGAACTCCGGGCAGCGCCTTCGCGCTATCCATCGCGCCATTTGCAGTATCAGTGGCGATTCTGATCGGCATATTGCTGTCCCTTACATTGAAGCGCTGGGGTGCAACTATACTGGAGTTGGAGCGGCGGAACTCGGAAGCTGCCCTGCTGCGCCAGGAATGCCGTGCCCGCTCAGTCTTCATCGGGACAATAAGTCATGAGCTGCGCACTCCGCTGAATGCGATTCTCGGCTTTTCCGGCATTCTGCTGGGCAGACTGTTCGGACCGTTGGGAGCCGCGCAGTACGAAGAATATGCCGGACACATTCATCATAGCGGCGAGGCGCTCCTGACAACCATCAACGACGTCATCGAGATGTCGCGGATCGAAGGAGGCGACAAAACATTCGAAACTGAAATTGTGGATGTCCAAATGGTAGTGGACGATGCGCTGCTGCGCGTCCAAGACAAGGCTGGCGCTGCGAAGATAGAATTGGCTCGGACCCCCTACAACGATGGGGTTATCGCGGTGACTAACGTTGCGGCATTCCACGACATTCTTGTGCGTGTTCTGGACAATGCGATCAAATTTTCGTCCGAAAACAGCGTAGTTGAGATTCAAACTCGATTCGAAGAACAAGCTATAGTGGTCATTCGCGACCACGGCATTGGCATAAATGCGGAAGTTCTCGGCTGGCTCGGAAAGCCCTTTTTCCAGGTCGAGGGTCACTTACAGCGCAAATTTTCCGGGCTGGGGTTGGGGCTAGCGATTAGCTATGCGACGGCCCGGCAACTGGGCATCACCATTGATATTGCCAGCGTACCGGGCAGTGGTACGACCGTGACCGTCGCCCTGCCTGGAACCCGAATTAGGTCCGGCGAAAACCAGATCGCCGCCTGATAGTCAGTATTTGACCTCAAGCTACCACTTATGCGCCGCTTAGGGCTTGCGCCACATTCTTCTCAATCGTGACGAAATTGCGGCGATCACGCGCATTGAAGGCGGGTTGCTGAGGAAAGCCCGATTGGGGCGCTATGCGTGACGTTCCACACCAAAAGTGGACGCGGAATCGACACCAGTTCGATCAAACATCCTGCTACGAGCGCGCCAGCCGCGAGGCTAAGAACGCGGCAACGCATCGGTCTTGGTCATCGCGTGCGTGTTTGACCACGCTTCAAGATCATCAATGTGATAGCGAATGTATCGGCCATGCTTCCGATAGGCTGGACCTTCGCCGTTCTGACGCATCCGTTCGAGTGTGCGCCAGGACAGTTTGACGAAATCCGCCGCCTGAACAGGGGTAAAGAAGGGACTTAGAGCGCGCGCCGAGGGCACGCCCTGTTTCATTTCCATCATGCCAACGCCTTTGTTTTGTTTTTGTCGAGGCACGATTACGGAGGCCCGCATCGTGCCCCCCGAATCGAGTGTGTCGCGCTAATCCTGTGGTTGCATACTGGCGAATACCGCGACTCGCGAAATTCGCCGTATCAAGCCGTATCAAAAAGAGAAGGCCCCCGCGCCACCGGCGCAGGGGCCTTTGGCTCGCTCAGTCTGCGGGATTCCAGATCACGGCGAACACGCTGTCATCGTCCTGGCCGGCAGCACGCCCCAGGTTGGCATAGAGCTTTTTCGGACCGAAAGCGGGGTCGGCCAGGCTCAGCGAAATATAGTCTTCGCCGGACGTTTTGCCCTTCTTGATCCAACCCGCGCCAACCTCGACGGCTTGGCTGTAGACGCGATAGTCGGGCTGCGTGTCGCCATTCTTGGCAGGATTGAGCAGAATATCGACCGGGGCGCGGAAGGAAAGTGTCTTGAGCTGGCCCTTGAAGTTGCCGTCCTTCTGCTTTGTGACATGACCGATTGCAGGCATTGGTATCTCCATTTTTGGTTTCGCAGGGAGACCATCTCCCTTGCGATGGCGAACCGTTTCGGGCGGCGGACGGGCACCCGAACCCAAAGGGCGGAAGCGCAGCGGACGACCGGAGCGGGCAGGTTTTTTGGAGGGCAATAGCCCGTGCGCGAGGAGCCGCGCGCAAGCACCGAAGGGGCGAGCACGGCGGGGAAAAAACCTGATCCGCGATGGTTTCGGAAGGACCGGACCCGCCCGTAGGTTCTCGCCCGCAGCAAGGGAGAAATGGTCACCGCGTCAAACAATGGAGCGCCAGTGCATCGGTCAGGACACGAAAACAGGACGGCGACAACGCCTGCTCATGGCTTTGCGCGCGCCCCTAACACTTCCAATAACGCGAAGACCGCGCCAGCTTAAACATGGGCTGAGTCCCCAACCCACGCCCATATTTTTGCGTTTTGGGGCTTATCCACATGCCAAAACGTCTTGACGGAACTCAAGAATGCTCCGCTAGATATCGCGGCTGGGTGCTCTGATTTGTCATCTAGTAGGGGTAACCAAGGTTAGCGCCCTGCCGAACATGGCCCGAAAGGGCTATAAGCAAAATCGGCGATTCTTTCGAATCGCCGTCTGCCGGGAGACATACTCGGTAAGAGCCGAAGTCCAGATGGAGTTACCTTTTCGCGAAGGCCATCGGACGAGGTGCGCACGCCCCCAATTGTAGCGGGGGAGAGTAGTCGAGGCCCGTGACCCTTCTAGAGGGCGCGGGCTTCGGCGCATTAAGCGCCACGTTTTTAGCCAAGCACGACGCGCCGGGCTGAGTCGAATCCTACGCCTTTTGACTCGCTTTTCAAGCCAATTGCGGAGCAAAATTGCATTTTTGAGGCGCAAATGGCCAACAAGGAAGCCAAAACGCGGCTGCGGCCGATCCTTCATGCCTATTTAGTGGATTTGGCCAAAACCGGAGCCTACGGCAAGGCAAAGGCCGGGGTGATGCGCCACTTCATCCAAGTTGGAATAGTGCAGGCCGTTGAGGCAGGAGTAATCCCGAAGCGCCATGCGCTGGAGTTTGGGGAAAATCCAGAAGCGGAAGATGACGAATCAGAGGCTGCGGAAGATTAGGCCGCGCGGCGCTGCCAACAACCTTTCCACTGGCGGCTAACAGGGTGCTTCGCTGCCGCCGTCACGATGGCGCGGTATTGGTCGCCATTGGCAACGCGGCAGTTATCCTAGCGCCAATCCATCTCAGCGGCATGCGCGGCAAGATACGGCCCCGCGATGTGGTGACGGCACACCGACGGGCTCTTAGAATCTATTTGTTGCTGCGCTGCCAGGGTCCCTTCCAAGTCCTACTGGATGCGTGGCCGCCGCGGTCGCGCTGGCGCGGCATTGGTCGCCGTTGCACCTAGTGCAAACTGTACCAGCCCAATGCACCAATTTTCCAACCGGGCTTCTAAGGGCATCGTCCAATCGCAATTTCACGCGATGGGCCAACAATGCTTACGAATAAAATCAACCCCGATGCCTTACTGCGCCGGTCGCAAGTGGCAGAAGTCCTCACCAGCGCGGGCTATCCGATCGCAACGGCTTCGTTGGCGTCGATGGTTAGCCGTGGCGGGGGGCCACCGTTTCGAACATTCGGGCGGACGGTGCTCTATCGTTGGGCCGACGTGATCGCGTGGACAGAAGCACGAATGTCGCCGCCCCACCGCGCTTCTTCCGAGGTTGCCGCTCATGGCGCGGGAGCCGGTTCACACAAGGGGAAACAGAAGGACAAAGGACCGGAAAAACCAGAAGGCTCCGCTCAAACTTGGATATGCGGGGAGGCTCGCGATGACTAACCAAAGAAAAGCCGCCGGGCGCGACCCCGACGGCTCAGAAGAATGCTCAAACAACAACGCAAAGAATAACCAGGCTCACGAAGAAAATCAGGAAGAGACGTACACAGATGAATGCAGCGTAGGCGACCTGAGTGCGTACAAGGACATATCGATATGGCATCCTTGGGCCAACAGGCTGGACAAGAAGACAGGCAGGCTCCGTAAGTTGCCCTTCGACGTTCACAGCAACGGGGCGGGTGATGTCAGCGATCCCAGAAAATGGGGCACCCTCGCTGAGGCACAAGCATGTAATAGAAGGATCGATAAGCCGCAGGGCGGTGGCATTGGCATAGTCCTTGGCGACCACGGGAATTTCTGGCTCGGCGGCATAGATCTGGACAGTTGCCGCGATCGGCAGAGCCGCGCTATCGCGCCGTGGGCGCAGGAGGTCATGGCTCACTACCCGGGCTACTGGGAAATCAGCCCGAGCCAGACTGGATTCAAAGGGTTCTTTTTGATCGACGGGAGCGCCTGTGACCTTCGAAGAAGCAAGGTTTTTAAGATGGCAAGCCGTGACCCGTCGGCGCAGCACGGACCCCAGATTGAATTCTATTCAGCCGGGCGTTGGTTCGCTGTCACAGGCCAAAAGCACGGTGGCAGGTCATGCTGAACCACTTCAACACAGGGCAGTTTGACTGGCTGCTCAAAGACTATGGGCCAAAGTTTGCCGGTGAGCAGCCGCGAAATCCTCGCGAGCACCCGTGCGAAAAGACCGACAACTTCTTCAAAAACATCAACAACGCCGCACTTGCCAATCTCCCCGCATGGGTTCAGGAAATTTTCCCGACGGCGAAGTTTCAGCCGGGAACGAAGGCTTACCGAGTCTCCAGCGCTGATCTTGGACGCGATCTCGATGAAGATCTCTCGCTGCACCCTGATGGCATACGTGACTTCGGCGAAGAAACAGGGCTGACGCCCACAGATGTCGTGATCGAATATGGCGGAGCATCAACGCCGCAAGAAGCTGCCTTCGCGCTTCTACGCTGGCTTGGGATCAGCCCTGAAACAATGGGCTGGAACCCAAAGGCGACGCCGCAATCGAAACCAGGTCTGCGAAAATGGCCTGAGCCTCTAGGTGAGCATGCTTTGCACGGGTTAGCTGGCGAGGTTGTTCGTGCCATCGAACCTCAAACGGAGGCTGATCCCGTCGCGCTTCTGCTTCAATTTTTGGTCGCTTTCGGCAACTGCGTAGGGCGGATCTATTATTACATGGTGGAAGGCGACCGCCATTACCCCAATCTTTTCGCCGTCATCGTCGGGCAAAGCTCCAAGGCTCGAAAGGGAACATCGTGGGGAAGAATTCGCCCACTCTTTCAAGGAGCCGGTGATTGGCTCGAACATCGTACCGATGGCGGATTATCTAGCGGCGAAGGGATGATTTATCCGGTTCGCGATCCAGTAAAGAAAATGATGTGGGACAGCAAGACCAAACAACTCGAAGAGAAGATTGAAGATGCGGGTGTCAATGATAAACGCCTCCTTGTGCAAGAGACTGAATTCTCTGGCGTACTAAATGTTAAGAAACGCGAGGGCAACACACTGTCGCGCCTAATCCGGGATGCATGGGATCGCGGAAATCTGGCGAGCATGACGAAAAATTCCCAACTACGTGCGACAGGAGCACATATCTCCATGGTGGGCCACATCACAGAAGACGAACTGAGGAGAGAACTTACCCAGACTGACGCAGCAAATGGTTTCGCCAACCGTTACCTTTACGCCTGCGTTAAGCGCAGCAAGATTCTACCCTTTGGTGGGAAAGATTCTGACGTTATCGCCGAAGTTGGACAAAAGGTGACGACACTCGTCGACACTCTACGCCGGAGATCGTTTGCGCACACCTTCGGGGACACATCCAGCACGTTCAATCCGGAATTGACTTGGAGTAGCGATGCTCGAGCACTTTGGGAGAGCGTATATCCGCAACTCTCTGAAGGCCACCCGGGTATGTTTGGTTCAATCACTGGTCGCGCCGAGGCCCAAGTTTGCAGACTGGCACTCATCTACGCACTTCTCGATGGTTCGAATATCATGGAGGTCGTCCACCTTCGCGCTGCGCTAGAGGTTTGGCGCTACTGTGAGCAATCGGCAGCATACATCTGGGGTGACGCTTTCGGCGACAGCGCGGTAGACACAGTGCTGCAGGCGCTGCGGGCAGCGGGTACGGCGGGCATGACGCGGACCCAGATCAGCTCATTATTCGATCGCCACAAGTCGGGTCAGGACTTGGCGCGCGCTTTGAACGTCTTGCTGGCGCGGCAGCTAGTCAGAATGGAAACACGGGCGACAGGTGGACGATCCGAGGAGGTCTGGCGCGTCATCTAGACTTGTCGGGCCAGTGGAGGCCTATTTCGCTTAATTCGCTTATTTCGCGATCCGGTAGAAGTCAAAATTACTCATATGTACTTCTTTTGTACTTTTTGGATTATTTCCTGCGGAGAAATACACGAACCCCGTGGTGCGAAATAAGCGAAATAAGCGAATTAGGTTTTCACTTGGTGGTTTGTCGTCTTCGATGGCCGCCGCGCAGCTCTCGTGACGCAGCGTTATCGCGCAGCCACCACGCGCAGCAATCCCCAGCTGGGTGACGCTTGCACTAACGTATACTACGCATACGTATTATAAACACTGCAATGGCTGTCATGGGTAGGCCAATTTGAATTCTCACAGTCGGCTGCCGAAGATGATTAAGTTACAAAACTGGTCGTCAGGTTGGGCTCCCCGATGCCCGGCTTGACGCTATTTGACGGCCAACCAGACGCCGTTACGAAAGGGGAGCGCAATGTTACAAAACACTGCTGCCTGATGATTTCGGAATTGCCCCCCAGTTACGTCTCTGCGCGAGGCGGGCGTCGCCGCTGTAACGATTCCCCAGCGATCGACATCCGCCACCCACGCGTCCGCGAGCTCATTGATCGACCAGAGGGCCGGATCTCTTGGCAATTCAATCGTAACAGCCTGACCCTTTGCTACGTCAACATAGTTTTCCACCGCGACCATGCCGTGCTGACGGACGTGACCGATCACGTGCAGCCGAAGACCCTGTCCATTTCGCTGTTACGGACACTCTGTAACTACGGGGGATGGCGTTCATGGTTTGCATGTCCCGGCTGCAGCCAGCGGTGCGCCAAACTGTACTTCGATGACGGCAGGGTCCTTTGCCGATCTTGCCTTGGGCTGGCGTACAGAAGCCAGCTACAGGCCAGCGCCGAGCGCCCGCGCCTGATCGCGCAGCGCATCCGGCGAGGCCTCGGCGGGTCGCCGAGCCTGTTCGAACCGTTCCCTGCCAAGCCGCCAAGGATGCACTGGCGCACCTATGATCGTATCCGCGAGAATGGCGAGCGCTATGAAGCACGCGCCGTGAAGAGGCTGGCTGATTGGCTTGAACGATGAAAACGGCTCACGCCTTGCGCATGACATTGCGCTGCTGTTTTTTGCGCTAGCCCATCCCTTCTAATCCAGTCTCAATGTTCATTGACACAAAGTATTGACGATGCCGTTGGCTTGGGTGCTGGTGCACATCGCGGGTCTATTTGCGGCTTCCGCTGCTCGGGCCTGTGCCAAACCTATTCCGAACGCAGTGAGCGCGGCCGCTGCAGCAGAATTTTCGCTTTGGGTTTGGGGCGGTGTTTGGGTTTGAACTTGCGATAGGCTGGCAGCCTTTAAATCAATATCAAGCCCAGGAGCATCCATTGGCCTCGAGAAAGTCCAGCTCCCGACTAGCGGCCTGCCCGCCCCCCCTATTGCCAACTTAACTTTGGACTTGGCTCCACTGGCCCATACCGCCGTGATAAATGTGGTTGTTCCCTGCTTCTGAGCCTCGTGACTCGAAAAGGTGAAGGCTTTTTGTAATCCCGGCCCGCCGGGCACATTTGCTTTCGTCACGCCCCAGGCTGTTCCGTCCTCGCCGTAAATCAAGGCGCCGCTAGGCTCTGAGTAAATAGTGAGCCCAAAGAATTTACTAAAATAATCTGCGTCCTCCGCCGGCATCCCCCTTTGCGCACAGCCGCTCAGAAGCAGCGCCACCGCCAATATCGATATACCGAATTTCATCTTTCCCTCCGACCTGGTGATCGGGGAGTTGATAAGCTTCCATAGGAGAGCCGCCTGCGCCTTTGGGCTTTCGCCCTGAACATGCGCGCAGGCCTCCTCGACCTTACGGTGGAGGAGTGCCTTTTGGCGGCGGCACAAACGCCGCCTATGGAAGGGTTATCAAGCCCCAGAATGGCCCATGAGCCGTTCCAAGAGCGAACGTAGCAGCGCTTTCATGGGCGCGCGAGCTTTGTGAGTTAGGCGGATTTCCCGAGGTTTTGCCGTATTGACTTAGGTCAGACCGTCGCGGGTGGGGGCTTGGAAAGGGTTATGTGGCCGGTTTTCAAATATGAGAGGCCTATTTCGACCAGCACCACTACTTAGGTTGCTTGTGTCGTTGCAACGCGTGTGAAATGATATTTGCGCATCAAGAGCGAGCCATATCGGCTCCAGCAACCTGCCATCCTCGGCAAGGTGCCACCCAATTTTGGGATGCGGCCAGCAATGCTGGCAACGAAAGAGGCAAATATGCCCAAGAAATCAGTACCGCCCGGCAACGCTCCGACCGAAGCGGAGCCTTGGGAGACCGGGCGTAAGCTCTTCGAAGGAATGGCGCGGGTTAACATGTTCCCCATGGATCTGAGCGGGCCGGGACAGCCACCCGGTCAAATGCTGCCGGTCTCAAGCTTTCTCCTCAAGGAAGCCAACCAGGCTCTGCCACAACCCGAATTTGTGGGGCCGATAGACCAGGCCATGAGCGCCCATCCCGCGCTTACGCGCGCCGAAGCCGAGGAGATGGCAGAAGCTTTCGGCTTTTCGAAGGATCCAGACTACGACGAGAAACCACGTACGGCTCCGCAATCGGAGGAGAAGTAATATGGTCACCAATACGCGAAAGCCAATCAGCCGGATGGACCCGCAGGCGCGGCACGATCAGGCGTTACTGGTACCGAAGCCGGACAAGATCGCCGACGTCGCAATGCTTGAGGCATCGCTAAAGAAGAAAAATGGGCCATCCATGGAGCCGCCTCCCCCCAAGTCGTTCGATCCCATTGCTTCGGCGATGAGCCGTCATCCAGGTCTTACGACCGAGGCTGCGGCGGAGATGGCTGAGGCCTTCGGCTTCTGACGGACACGTGTCACACGGCCCTAGCCAATTCAGCTTTGTGAAGCTAATCAGCGATTGGCAAAATCGATTCTGAGTGTATTCAATAGGTCTGGGCACGGCATGACCTTTGTGTGGCGCGGGATAGGAGTTGGGGATGGATCCGACCGGAGGCAGACAGAAGCCTACTCAGTGCTGGGCAAATGCAAAGCCTATCGATTAGGGGCCGTTATGCCACTGGGCTGCCCGTCGAAAGCTTGATCTGGACCCGTGGGGACACATACCCCTCCTGGTGGATCGCCAGCGGCCCGGGCCTGGTCATGACTTCTACCAATGCGTCCCCCCTCTAAGGGGACAGCTCTAGCTCGTCCGTCTGTTTGCTATGTGTTTGCTTGGACTAAATCCTGAGCCCCAGCAAAGTCACTAAGTCATTGATTCTAATGGCGCACCCGACAGGATTCGAACCTGTGACCTCTGCCTTCGGAGGGCAGCACTCTATCCAGCTGAGCTACGGGCGCCTGAGCGGAGCTATAGCCCAAGCCCGGAAAAACCTAAAGCGCGGCAATCGCCGCCAGGATGAGCGTTTGCGCATCCGCCGCCGCCACGCTGCGAAAAAGGATGGCCGCCTTGGGCAGGGCCGCCGCCAGCACCGCCTTGTCGCCGCTGCCATCCATGTCCAGCGCCACCAGTTCCCGGCAGTGCGCCAGATCCTCGGCGGCGATGGCGGCCAGGGTCTTGCGCGGCCAATCCGGGGGGTTGCCGGGCCCGCCCCAGGCACGGGCATGGGGATCAAGGGCGTTCACCACCACAAGCCCCACCGTCTTGGGCAGAACAATTCCCCGCGCCAGCATCGCCGTGACCACGCCGTCCGGCCCGGCGATCAGCAGCAGCGCCCGGCCCGCGCCGCGCGGCCCGAAGGCGGCGCTGTCGCAAAATAGCGGCTTGCCGTCCGGCCCCATGGCGGGATGGACGCGGCTGATGGCGTCGGCGCCGGCTTTCTCGCAGGCGGCGATGAAGTCCCGCCGCCCCTGGCGATAGCCCCCGGCGAAATTGGCGTTGGCATCCATGACCGTTATTCTAGCGGGGAATCAGAAAGCCGCCATGACCGCATTTAAAAATCTTGAGGATTTGCGCCGCCGCCCCATCGGGCAGCAACAGACCGCCCGCGCCGCGCGCCAGGGCTTCCGCACCCGCATCCCGATCCGGCGCGACAATGCCTTGTTCGGCGAAGCCATGGTCGAAGCGCGCGATCACGGCCTGAAGGGCGAGAATTTCTACGCCAGCGAAAAAAATCCGCCTTACTGGCAGCGGGTGGAAGGCGCCACCGAAAAACTGCTGCTGCGTGCCAGCCTGGCCGAAAAGCTGTCGCGCGTGAATGCGCGGCTGGCGCAGGCCGGGCTGGAGCTGTTTGTGTTCGACGCCTGGCGCCCCCGCGCGGTGCAGGCCTTCTTTCACGATGTCTGGGTGCCGCGCGAGCTCCTGCGCCGCAATCCCAGCCTCTCCGGCGCGGCCCTGACCGAGGAAGTGGAACGCTATTGGTCGGCGCCTTCCAGCGACGAAAATTCTCCCGCGCCCCACGCCACCGGCGGGGCGGTGGACCTGACGCTGCGCTGGAAAGACGGCGAAGCCCTGTGGATGGGCTCGCTGTTTGATGACGTCACCGCCATGGCGAACCGCGAGCGCTTTGAAAATCTCGGGCCGGAGAATTTTTCCTTCTCCGACCAGGAAGCCTGCGCCAATCGCCGCCTGCTGCACTGGCTGATGGTGGAGGAAGGGTTCGCCGGCCATCCCGATGAATGGTGGCATTTTTCATGGGGTGACCAGATGTGGGCGGCGCTGACCGGCGCGCCGCATGCCTTTTACGGCTCGGCGCCTATTTCAGAATCGGCCTGAACGCGCCGTCCCAGTCAGGACCGGGCGGGTTCGATTCAAAATAGCCGATGCGCGTCAGGTGCAAGTCGTAAAGCTTCTGGCTGGCGCCCGACAATTTGCGGCATTGCGCGATCAGGGCGCGCGCCTTGGCCCATTGCTGGTGATGCAGGGAAGCGAAAATGTGTTCGTGAAAGGCGATCAGGGCGCGGAATTTCGGCGAGGCGCGGATCACCGGATTGCCCAGCAGCGCATAGAGCCGCACCGGCGCATCCTCGGCGCCGGTGGCGATATAATCCACTTCCAGGAAGGCAAAGCCGCGGCTGGCGGCCGCCAGCGTATTCTCGGCGACAATCACCGCCGGGCCGTATTGCGGCGACAGCGCCTGGATCTGTCCCGCCAGCTGCACCACGCCGCCATTGACGCTATAACCCATTCGTCCCGCGCCGCCGAAGCCGCCCGCGATCACCGGGCCGCTCGCCACGCCGACGCCGATCTCCAGTGGCGGCATGCCGGTCAGCCCGCGTTCCAGCGCGATCTGCTCGCTGATGCGCGATGCCATCATCGACATGCCGCTGGCGGCCTCGCAGGCATGCAGAGCATGGTCGGCATCATCCAGCGGCGCGTTCCAGAAGGCGGCGAATCCGTCGGCGGTCAGCCGGTCTATGGTGCCGCCATGCGCCAGGGCCTGGTCCATCAGCGGCGTCATCATCTGCTGCATGATCTGGGTGAAGGCCTTGGGATTGTCGCGTAGCGACGCCGCCATCTCGGCCAGCCCGCGCACGCCGCAGACCAGATAGGTGATGGTGCGCGTCTCGCCCTCGATGGAAAGCAGCGCCGGCGTGTGGGCGATTTTCTCGATGCTGGCGCTGGGCAGGGAATCCGAAAAGGCCAGACGCAGGCCCGTCCGCGCCGCCCGGATCTCGTTCAGCCGCATCAGCGCGCCCGACGTGAAAATCATGACCAGCGCGATATCGGGTGTGGCGGCATCCATCAGCAGGCGGGCGCGCGCATAGGCAAACCATGAGGCATAAAAGGCCGCAGCCACCGTGACGGCCACGAACAATGCCGCCCAGTGGGTGCGAAATCTTGCCATCAGCAGAATGGCGCCGCCGCCCGCCAGGATCAGGCCCCACAATTCGGCGACAAGGGCGAAGCTGGGCCGCGCCAGCGATGTGCCGGCAATCAGATCGGCCATGCCTTGCGCGATCACCGCGCCGCGCGTTGCCGGCCCGCCCGGGGTTGCGACCATGTCGCCGGGCGTGTCCAGCACCAGGATCTTGTTTTTCAGCGCTTCCGGTCCCAACTCCTGCGACAGCAGGGCTGCTGCGGAAATCTGTTCGGGTGGCGCGGAATAATCGATCCAGAAACCGCCATCGCTATCGGTGGGAATGACATGGCCATTGCTTTGCAGGCTTGCTATTCCGGTGACGCCCCAATGCACGGCAAACAGATCGCCCTGGTCGGTCGTGAAGGTCAGGAACTTTTCGCCCGCCGCCAGCCTTGCGCCTTCCGCGGCCAGCGAGGGGACCAGTTCGGTGTTCAGCCGGAACAGCAGCGGCATGCGCCTGACCACCCCGTCCCGGTCCGCAATCAGATTGGGCGCGCCCATGCCCTTGGCGGCGACCGCAACGGCCTGCAAGGGACCGGCGCCGCTGCTGAAGCCGGGCGCAGCCGCGAAGGGATTCTTGCTGCCGCGATATTCAAAATGCGTGCTGGGCTGCGGCGTGAGGCCCCCCACACCCAGCAAGATCGGCACCACCGCCGGGAGCGATTGCAGCGGCGCTGGAAAGCTGCCGTTCTCCGGCCGGTCGAGCGGGCTGGTAAAGACAATCGCTCCCGCGCCGGTCAGGGCGACGGCGCGGGTCAGATCCGAAAGACCCTGATTGGTCCAGGGCCAGCGGCCATAATGGGCCAGGCTGCCGGAATCCAGCGTGATCAGCGCCACACGGCCGGGCGCATCCACCGGCGCGGCATGCGGCGTGTGGTTTTCATAAAAGTCGAACAGGGTGCCGCGCACCGATGTGGCGGCGCCGAACGGGTCGAACAACAGGGTTGCCGCTGACAGGCCCAGCAGCAGCAGCGGCGGCATCAGTCCGGTGATCGGTTTTACGAAACTCATGGCCATCCGGCGATTCGTGCCGGGGGCGAGACTACATCGCTTGGCGCCGGGCAGAAACGTCCGCGCCGGGCCTCAGATTTCTTTAGCGGGTTACCCGCAGCGCAACCTGCGCCAGGAGCATCGGCCGGGAAAAGTGCGGCCTCGTGGTTTTCCGTCGGCCGTGCGACCAACAAAAACTAGCGCGTTACCCTCAGCGCAACCTGTGCCAGCAGCACCCGCGCGCCTTTTTTCTTCAGGGCGCGGTCGGTCACGCCTTGCAGCCGGTCGGCAATGGCCGCCACATCGGGCTGGGCATCGGTGCGAACGGCGCTGGCGGTAAAAGCCATCAGGCTGCGCAGATAGGCATCCCTGAGCACCGGCAGGGATCGCGTGACTTCGTCCCGCAACGCGGCGCCGGGAACATCCAGGCCGATTCCGACCATCAGCATGCCGCCGGCATGATTGTCGGTGACGATGGTGGTGTAGAAGGGTTCCACCGACAGGTAGCTTTCGGACTGGGTGATCTTGTGTTCCGGCTTCTTGCCGCCTGCGGCGTCATCCGCCAGGGCAGGCGCTGCCGCCATCAGCAGGGCGGCCAGGCCGAGGCATAAGCGGGGCAGTGGTCTCATCCGCACAGCTAAGACCCGGATTGGTAAATCAAATTTTAATTTGGGCGAAAAGCAGCGATCCGGCGGCCTTTCCAGGCCGAACGGTCTGCGAAGGCCGGGGCTCGTATCAGAAATAGTTCGGTTCGGGTGCCCATCCGGGAAGGATGGTGGAGCTGAGCGGAATCGAACCGCTGGCCTCCTCATTGCGAACGAGGCGCTCTCCCAACTGAGCTACAGCCCCGAACCGATCCTGCCGGGCAAAACCCCGGGCAGGGCGTGGGTTTTAGGAATACCGCCCCCACAGGTCAAGCCGCCGCTTGCCGGGGGCGGGGCTGGCTGGCTACAAGTTTCCCATGCTGAACCCCATCGCCGCCCTGCTCATCGAAATCCTGGAAATCTACAAATGGGTGGTGATCGCGGCGGTGATTGTGAGCTGGCTGACGGCCTTCAACGTCATCAATGTGCATAACAATTTCGTCCGCACGCTGCTGCGCATCCTGTTCGCCCTGACCGAGCCGGTGTTCCGCCAGGTGCGCAAAGTCATTCCGCCGATCTCCGGGCTCGATTTTTCGCCCATCGTGGTGTTCGTGGGTATCTGGTTCCTGCAATATTGCATCACCTGGGCTTCGTTCCGCGGTACCCTCTGAGCCATGACCGCCATCCTCATTGACGGCAAGGCCAGCGCCGCCAAGCTGCGCGAGAAGATTGCCGCCGAGGCCGCCCGCCTCAAAGCCGCGCACGGACTTGTGCCGGGACTTGCCACCGTGCTGGTGGGAAACGATCCGGCCTCCGAAGTCTATGTCCGCAACAAGGGCAAGACCGCCGAAGGTCTGGGCTTCAAGTCGGTGCATATCGCGCTGCCGGCGGACACCAGCCAGCAGACTTTGCTGGCGAAAGTGCGCGACCTCAACGCCGATAAATCCGTACACGGAATTCTTGTCCAGCTGCCCTTGCCAAAAGGCCTGGACGAGACTTCGGTGCTCGACACGCTCGATCCCGCCAAGGATGTGGACGCCCTCACCCCCACCAATGCCGGGCTGCTGCTCTCGGGGCGGGCGCACCTGGTGTCCTGCACGCCGGCGGGCGTCATGCTGCTGCTCAAGGAATATGTCGGCGACATCGCCGGCAAGGATGTGCTGGTGATCGGCCGCTCGCTGCTGTTCGGCAAGCCGGCGGCGCAATTGCTGCTGGCCGCCAACGCCACCGTCACCATGGCCCATTCGCGTTCCCGCGATCTGCCCGCCATCGCGCGTCGCGCCGATATCCTGGTGGCGGCCATTGGCAAGCCGGAAATGGTCAAGGCGGACTGGATCAAGCCGGGCGCGGTGGTGATCGATGTCGGCATCAATAGGGTCGATGCTGGTGACGGCAAAACCAGGCTGGTCGGCGATGTGGATTTTGGCGCGGCGAAAGAGGTGGCGGGCGCCATCACGCCAGTGCCGGGCGGCGTCGGCGCCATGACGATTGTCTGCCTGATGCAAAATACCCTGATTGCCGCCAGTCATCAGAACGGCCTGCCGGTCCCGGCGTTCTAGATTTTTGCCTTTAAATCTTTCGCCAGCGCATCGGGCGCAATCAGCTCGTCATAGAATGTGACCAGCCGCCCGTCCGGCCCCATCAGATAGATAACGCTGGAATGGTCCAAGCCGTAACCGCCCTTGGGATTGTTCTTGTCCAGCGGCTGCTTCTTGGCATAGACGCGGTATTCCTTTTCCACCGCCGTGATCTGGCTGACGCTGCCGGTAAAGCCGACAAAGCGCGGACCGAAGGCGGACATATATTGCTTCAGGATCGCCGGCGTATCGCGCTCCGGATCAATGGTGATGAAGAGGGGAACGATGCGGCGTCCATCCGCGCCCATCTGGTCCAGGGCCTGTGAAATCACGCCCAAAGTGGTGGGGCAGACATCGGGACAGTAGCTGTAGCCGAAATAAATGAGCTGGTACTTGCCGCGGAAATCGCCGCTGGAACGCGTTTTGCCGTCCTGGTCGGTGAGGGTGAACGGGCCGCCGACTTCGACCTTGCCGCTGGTGACGGTGCGGCCCAGGCCGGGGACGTTTTCGCTCTCATGCCAGATCAGGCCGCCCGCCATCGCGGCGACCAGCAGCAGATATGGGATCAAAGCTTCCTTGGTCTTGAACATGGAGCCATGTTCTAATGTCCGCCGCACAAAGAAGGAAGTGCCCCAGGTGGCGGCGGCAAGGGAACGCGCAAAATCGGCAAGACCGCGGGTGTATTTTCCGTCCCCCATCGGGGTCGAGCGGGGGCGGGTGCGGCTGCGCACCCTGTCGAACCTGCGCTGGCTCGCGATCGCCGGCCAGTCGGCGGCGCTGTTCCTGGTCTATTTCGCGCTCGGCTATCCCCTGCCGCTCAGCTACTGCGTGGCGGCCATCGCCGCCAGCATCGTGCTGAATGTGGTGCTGGCGGTGCGCTATCCGGCCAGCCACCGTCTCGCCAACCGCGAAGCCACGCTCTATCTCGCCTTCGACGTGGTGCAGCTCGCGGCGCTGCTCTATTTCACCGGCGGCATCGCCAATCCCTTCGCCCTGATGTTCGTGGCGCCGGTGGTGATCGCGGCGGCGACGCTCAATCTAGGCAACACACTGATCCTGGCCTTTATCGCCTTCATCTCGGTTTCGATCATCGGCATGGTGCATCGGCCGCTGCCCTGGCCGCCGGGTGAACCGCTGCTGCTGCCGCAGCTTTATCAGGCCGGCATCTGGGCGGCGCTGATCCTGGGCATCGGCTTTACCTCCGTCTATGCCTGGCGCATTGCTTCGGAAAGCACCCGCATGTCGGCGGGTCTTGCCGCCACCCAGCTGGCGCTGTCGCGCGAACATCGCCTGGCCTCCATCGGCGCGCTGGCGACCGCCGCGGCGCATGAGCTGGGCACGCCGCTGGGCACCATCGCGGTGGTGGCGCGCGAACTGGAACGCGGCATGAAGGAAAATTCCCCCGAGATCGAGGATGTCCGCCTGCTGCGCGCCCAGGCCGAACGCTGCCGCGCCATCATCGCGCGGCTCGCCAATCCGGAAGAAGGCATGCTGGGCGCCACCCAGCGCCTGCCGCTGGGCGCGCTGCTCGACGATATCGCCAGCGCCTATCGCGGCGATGGCATTGAGATTGCGGTCTCCGCCGCCGATGCCGGCGAGTCGCCCGGCCTTCCCGAACCGCAAGTCTGGCGCGCCCCCGAGCTTCTGCACGGGCTCGGCAACATCATTGAAAATGCCGCCGATTTCGCCAGCAGCAAGGTCAACATCGCCGCACAATGGGAAGCAGCCCGCCTGTCGGTGGTGATCGAGGATGACGGCCCCGGCTTTGCGCCGGAAATCTATGAGCGCATCGGCGAGCCCTATGTCACCTCGCGGCCGGGGCATCACGCCCTGGGCGAAACCGAGATGGGCCCGCGCGGCTCGCTGGACGAACATGAGGGCATGGGCCTTGGCTTCTTTATCGCCAAGGTCCTGCTGGAACAGACCGGCGGCGTGGTTAAGGCGGTCAACCCCCCTGGAGGGGGAGCGCGCGTCTCGATTGTGTGGCCGCGGGGCGTGATAGACGGCGCCCAGCCCCCCGCCACGACGCCCGATTAGAGAGGCATATAGAGACTGATTGACGCGGCCCCGCCATGGGTACTATGTCCCCCCCCGTCATGTCTGAAGAAAAGACCCTCCTGATCGTCGAAGATGACCGGCCCCTGCGTGAGCGGCTTGCTCGTGCCATGGAAACACGCGGTTTTACAGTGGCGATCGCGGAATCGGTGGCCGAGGGCAAGGCCAAGGCCAAGGAAGCCCCGCCCGCCTATGCCGTGGTGGACCTCAAGCTGGATGACGGCAACGGCCTGGATGTGGTCGAGACGCTGCACACCATCCGGCCCGAGAGCCGGGTCGTGGTGCTGACCGGTTTCGGCAATATCGCCACCGCGGTGGCGGCCGTGAAATATGGCGCGATTGACTATCTGCCCAAGCCGGCCGACGCCGACGATATTCTCGCCGCCCTGATGGCGATACCGGGCTCCAAGCCCAAGCCGCCGGAAAATCCCATGTCTGCCGACCGGGTGCGCTGGGAACATATCCAGCGCGTCTATGAATTGTGCGGCCATAATGTTTCGGAAACCGCGCGCCGCCTGAACATGCATCGCCGCACGCTTCAGCGCATCCTGGCCAAGCGCTCGCCGCGCTAGCCCTTCTTCTTTTTCTTCACGGCCTTCTTTACGGCGCGCCTTTGCTTTTTCGCGCCCTTTTGCGCGATCCGCAGCATGCGGGCGGCGAGCAAATCCTTCAGGGTCTCTTTGTCCAGCGCCGAAAGCCGCGCCAGGATCACTGGAAAACTCTTATAATGATCGGTGATGTAGAAAAGCTTCGGCTCTGCTTCCAGCATGACCTCGCGCATTTCCATCGAGCCGCTGCGCAGCACCATAGCCGCTTCCTTGTCGTGCACGCGGCAGAGATATTCCTCGCCCAGGAAAATCGCCGGCTTGCCGAAATAGGGTCCCTCGGACGTGCCCGCGATGGAGAGCGCGATCTTGCGGGCTTCAGCTTTCGTCAGTGCCATCAGCTTCTTCCTTGGTCGCACCGCCGGACGGAAAACCGCGAGGCCGCACTTTTCCTGGCGGTTGCTGCATCACCAGATTGGGGACTGCCGCTTGCGCCAACGCTTCCATCATCGCCGCCAGGCTTTCCGCCGCCACTTTGGCGAAACTCAGCGTCACCGCCTTCCGGCGGCTGGCGTGAAGCGATTGCACCTCGGCCGGTTTGACGATGGCGCCGCCATAACGGTCGGCGATCATCAGCCCGGTCTGGGCGGGAACATGCTCGGGCGGAAAATCCGGCGGGATGGCGAAATAGAACAGGTCGCAATAATCCAGATACTCCGGCCATTTGTTGTCGCCGCGCAGATCCGCCAGCGCCACCTTGATCTCCACGCCCAGCATCTCGCCGCCGGGGCCCAGTGCCGCCACGTCCAGCCGCCGTCCATTGGGCAAGGTGAATTCCAGGATCGGCGAATAGCCTTCCTGAATGAGTAGCCGCGATACGCCGCGCGCCACTTCCGCTGCGGTTGATGAACTGATCATGCGCCCTATAGGTTAGAGCGAACCCTTGGTGGATGCGACTCCGCCCTCAAGCCGCTCGTCCGGCGCCACCGCCTGCCGCAAGGCTCGCGCCAGGCCCTTGAAGCAGGTCTCGACGATGTGATGGCTGTTGTCGGCATAGAGATTTTCAATGTGCAGGCACACCCCGGCATTCTGGGCGAAGGCCTGGAACCATTCCTTGAACAATTCGGTGTCCATCTCTCCCAGCTTGGGCTTGGGGATGGTGACGCGCCACACCAGGTAAGGCCGGTTGGAGACATCGATCGCCACCCGCGTCAGCGCCTCGTCCATCGGGATCAGGGCGCTGCCGAAACGGATGATGCCGGAAAAATCGCCCAGCGCCTTTTTCACCGCCTGGCCGATGACAATGGCGGTGTCCTCGGTGGTGTGGTGGAAGTCCACATGCAGGTCGCCGGTGGCCCGCACCTTCAGGTCCATCATGGAATGGCGGCCGAAGCTCTCCAGCATATGGTCCAGAAAGCCGATGCCGGTGTCGATGTCGCACACCCCGGTGCCGTCCAGGTCGAGCGAGACGGCAATCTCGGTTTCGCGGGTTTTGCGCTCGACAGTGGCGGTTCGCATGGGAATTCCTCGGATTCGCAGCGTGTATAGCAGGGCCCTCCCGCCCCGTGAATCCCTCCTGGCATACCGGATATGTCAAAATCGGCATATCCCCCTTTGACCCCCGCCCGATTCCCTGTAAAGGAAGCCACCCAATTTGCGAGATCAAAGGATTAGAGGCATGGCGCGGTCCGATTATCTGTTCACCTCCGAGAGCGTTTCCGAAGGTCACCCCGACAAGGTAAGCGACCGCATTTCGGACGAAGTGGTGGACCTGTTCTTCCGCGAAGGCCCCAAGGACGGCATGAGCCCCTGGGACATCCGCGCCGCCTGCGAGACCCTCTGCACCACCAACCGGGTAGTGATCGCCGGCGAAACCCGCGGCCCCAAATCGGTCGGCCCTGCGGAAATTGAAGCGGTGTGCCGCGCCGCCATCAAGGACATCGGTTACGAGCAGGACGGCTTTCATTGGCAGCATGCCCAGGTCGAAATCCTGCTGCATGCCCAGTCAGCCCATATTGCCCAGGGCGTTGACGCCTCCGGCAACAAGGATGAAGGCGCGGGCGACCAGGGCATCATGTTCGGCTATGCCTGTCGCGAAACCCCGGCGCTGATGCCGGCGCCGTTGTTCTACAGCCATAAAATCCTGAAATTGCTGGCCGATGCGCGCCATGCCGGCAAGGAAAAGACCCTGCTGCCCGACGCCAAGTCGCAGGTGACCCTGCGCTATGCGAATGGTGTTCCGGTGGAAGCCACCCAGATCGTGCTCTCCACCCAGCATGCGCTGGAATCCCAGACCTCGGCCGACATCCGCAAGATCGTCGAGCCCTACATCCGCCAGGCGCTGCCCGCCGCCTGGATCAACGACAAGACCATCTGGCACATCAATCCCACCGGTTCCTTTGTGATCGGCGGCCCCGATGGCGATTGCGGTCTCACCGGCCGCAAGATCATCGTCGACACCTACGGCGGTGCGGCGCCTCATGGCGGCGGCGCCTTCAGCGGCAAGGATTCCACCAAGGTGGACCGCTCGGCCGCCTATGCGGCGCGCTACCTGGCCAAGAATGTGGTGGCGTCCGGCCTGGCCGACCGCTGCACCCTCCAGCTTGCCTATGCCATCGGCGTGGCCGAGCCGCTGTCCCTCTATGTTGATACCCACGGCACCGGCAAGGTGGACGAGGCCAAGTTGGAGAAGATCCTGCCCCAGTTGATGAACCTGAAGCCCCGCGGCATCCGCGAGCATCTGGACCTCAATAAGCCGATCTTTGCCCGCACCTCCGCCTATGGCCATTTCGGCCGCGAGCCCGACAGCGAGGGTGGCTTCTCCTGGGAGAAGACCGACCTTGCCGACAAGCTCAAAGCTGCCGTCTGAAGCCGAACAGCGTTCGCGTCAACGCGGCCTTCTGTATGGCCGGCGCAAGGGGCCCAAACTGTCCGAACGGCAGTCGGGCTTGCGCCGAACGCTGTTACCGGAACTTGCCTATGACCCGGCAAAAGACCCGTTCAGCCAGTTTCCGAACAGTGTAAAGGAACTCTGGCTGGAGGTTGGTTTCGGGGCTGGCGAGCATCTGGTCTGGCAGGCCGAACAGCGTTCGGAAATAGGCCTGATTGGGGCCGAACCCTATGAAATGGGCGTGGCCAAGCTCCTCACCAAGCTTCAGGACAAGACCCTGAACAATGTTCGGATCTTCGAGGGGGATGGCCGGGAGATCATCGCCGCCCTGCCGGACGCCAGCCTGGGCCGTTTTTTCCTGCTCTTTCCCGATCCCTGGCCCAAGACCCGCCACCACAAGCGCCGCTTCCTTCAGGCCTCCATGCTGGACGAACTGGCCAGGGTGCTGGTTCCAGGCGCGGAACTCAGATTCGCCACCGACGACAAATCCTATCTGCCCTATGCCCTTGAAAGGCTCCTGGCCCATCCCAAGTTCGAGTGGCTGGCAACAGGACCCCAGGATTGGCTGGCCCGGCCCGCCGATTGGCCGCCAACGCGTTATGAAACCAAGGCTATCAAGGGTCCTCCGGCCTTTTTTCGCTTCCGCCGCACCGCTAAGGTGACGCCATGACAGATGCGCCCAAAGTTAGACCGGCCTCTGAATTCGGCCTGCATTATGGCGATCTGGGCGTCATCGCCATTGCGCTGTTTTTTCTGTTCGGCTTCCTGTGGCTGATGCTCAGCCCGGCCCCATTGAAGGGGCTTGATAAATTCGACACCGCCGCCGCCAAAGACAGCGCCGCCACCCTCGCCAAGGCCGAAAAAGCCAGGCGCCAAAAGGCAATCGACGACGCCGTGGCCTCCGGCGTGGTCACCGTGGGTATCGCCCCGGCCAGGCATTAGCGGCTTGAATTAAAGCCCTTGCGGGCGTACATAGCCGCCATCCCAAACAACAAGAATAGGTTGTGTGGCAGTCCGGAAGGGCCGCCGCGGGAGAAGTCCTTTTCGCCTTGCCTGCCGCTTCGCGTCAGGCGGGGCCTTTGCATTTGACCGGAGCCGCCCATCTTCACCACCGCCTCGCATCTCGAACCGATCTTCGAACCCGTCATTGAACAGGCGGGTTTCAAGCTGGTGCGCCTGCGCGTCATGGGCGGCGCTTCCAAGACGCTGCAGATCATGGCCGAACGGCCTGATGGCAGTATGGATGTGGAAGGCTGCACCACCCTCAGCCATGCCCTGCTCGATTTCATCGAGACGCAGGATCCCATGGAAGGCGACTACGAAATCGAAGTCTCTTCGCCGGGCATTGACCGGCCGCTCACGCGCCTGGGTGATTTCAATCGCTGGAAAGGCCACGAAGCCAAGATCGAGCTCAATGCGCCGCTGCCCACCGCCAATGGCGAGCGCAAGCGCTTTCGCGGCCGGCTTGAGGGCCTGGACGGCAATGACGTGGTCATCGCCGCCGGCGAAAATAAAATCCAGTTTCCCTTCCACGACATCGTGGAAGCCAAACTCGTTCTTACCGACAAATTGATTCAGGAAGACTTGAAGGGCCGCAAAGCCCAAAACCAGGAGAGAGTGTAATGGCCACCGCAATTGCCGCAAACCGGCTCGAATTGTTGCAGATCGCCGACGCCGTCGCGCGCGACAAGTCCATCGACAAGCAGGTGGTGCTCGCCGCCATGGAAGAGGCGATGCAGCGCGCCGCCAAGGCCCATTACGGCACCGAAAACGACATCAAGGTCGACATCGACCCCAAGACCGGCGAGACCCATGTCTCGCGCTACCTGCATGTCGTGGAACTGGTCGAGAACGACAAGACCGAGATTTCTCTGGTCGATGCCCGCCGCCGCAATCCCGATGCGCAGATTGACGACATCATCGCCGAAACACTGCCGCCGGTGGATTTCAACCGCATCAATGCCCAGAACGCCAAGCAGGTGATCGTGCAGAAGGTGCGCGATGCCGAACGCGAGCGCCAGTATGACGAATACAAGGACCGCATCGGCGAAGTGGTGCACGGCGTGGTCAAGCGTTCCGAGTTCGGTTCGGTGGTGGTGGACCTCGGCAAGGCCGAAGGCGTCGTCCGCCGCGACGAAATGATTCCGCGCGAAAGCTTCCGCGCCGGCGACCGCATCCGCGCCTACATCTATGATGTGCGCCGCGAAGCCCGCGGGCCGCAGATATTCCTGTCCCGCAGCCATCCGCAATTCATGGTGCGCCTGTTCGCCCAGGAAGTGCCGGAAATCTATGACGGCGTGATCGAAATCCGCGCCGTGGCGCGCGACCCGGGCAGCCGCGCCAAGATCGCGGTGATTTCCAAGGACAGCTCGATTGATCCGGTCGGCGCCTGCGTCGGCATGCGCGGCGTGCGCGTGCAGGCGGTGGTGCAGGAACTGCAGGGCGAGCGCATCGACATTATCCCGTGGTCGAACGAGGCCGCGACCTTCATCGTCAACGCCCTGGCCCCCGCCGAAGTCACCAAGGTGGTGCTGGACGAAGACACCCACCGCGTCGAAGTGGTGGTGCCCGATGAACAATTGTCGCTGGGCATCGGCCGCCGCGGCCAGAATGTGCGCCTCGCCTCCCAGCTCACCGGCTGGCAGATCGACATCCTCACCGAGGCCGAGGAATCCGAACGCCGCCAGAAGGAATTCACCACCCGCACGGCGCTCTTCATGGAATCGCTGGATGTGGACGAGACGGTGGCCCAGCTCCTGGCCTCCGAAGGCTTCGCCTCCATCGAAGACGTCGCCTATGTCGATGCCGGCGAGCTGGCGCAGATCGAAGCCTTCGACGAGGAAACCGCCAACGAGCTGCAGAACCGCGCCATCGAATTCATTGATGCGCGCAATGCCGCTCTGGATGAAAAGCGCAAGGGCCTCGGCGTCGAGGATCAGGTGCTGGAAGTCGAAGGCGTCACCCCGGCCATGGCCGTGGCGCTGGGCGAGCATGATATCAAGACGCTGGAAGATCTTGCCGGCGCCGCCACCGACGACCTGCTGGGCTATTACGAGACCAACAAGGAAAAGGAACGGGTGCGGATTCCCGGCGCGCTGGAAGGCTTCAACCTTTCCTCCGATGACGCCAACGCCATCATCATGAAGTCGCGGGTCAAGATCGGCTGGATCGAAGAACTGCCGCCCGAAGAAGAAGCCGTGCTGGAAGACGCGCCGGAAGAGGGTGAGCAGGCCTGATGACGGCAGTGGCGCACAAGATGGAAGACGAGGAACATGATGACCGCCAGCGGCGGGACATCGTGTCGGGCGAAATCATGCCCGAGCATCGCCTTATCCGCTTTGTCGCCGCGCCGGACGGCGTCATCGTGCCCGACGCGGCGGCCAAGCTGCCGGGACGGGGGCTGTGGGTCGAAGCCACGCGCAAGGCCATTGCAATGGCGGTCGAGAAAAAATTGTTCGCCCGCGCCGCCAAGGCGCAGGTGAGCGCCACTGCCGATCTGGCCGACCGCGCCGAAAAAGCCCTGGTCGCGCGCATTGTGGGCGACCTCGGCATCGCCCGGCGCTCGGGCACCCTGGTGCTGGGTTTCGACAATGTGCTGCGCGCCCTGGACGGCCCCAAGGCGCCGCCCAGCCTGCTGATCGAGGCATCGGATGGCGCCAAGGACGGCAAGCGCAAACTTTACAACGCCGCGCATGCGCGCGAGCTCAAACCCATGGTGGCCGAGTGCCTGACCAGCGCCGAATTGGGCTTGGCGCTGGGGCGCGAGAATGTGATACATGCCGCCGTCCATCCGGGCGGTCTGGCCGAACGTCTGACCCTGGATATGCAGCGCCTCAAAGCCCTGCGGAACGAAAGTAAACGATGAGCGATACTGACGAGACCAAGCGCCCCAAAACGCTGTCGTTGAAGAAGACGGAAACATCCACCGTCAAGCAAAGCTTCAGCCATGGCCGCACCAAGGCGGTGGTGGTCGAGAAGAAACGCACTCTGGGCACGCCCGCGCCCGCCAAGGCGCCGGCGGAAAAGCCCGTGGTGGCCGAAAAGCCCGTTGCCCCGGAAGCCAAGCCGGCCGCCAAGCCTGCCGTGCGCGGCGTGGTGCTGCGCCAGCTGTCGGACGAGGAAAAGGCCCGCCGGGCCGCCGCCTTGGCCGATGCCAAGGTTTCCGACGTTGAGGCCCGCCGCAACGCCGAAAGCGATGCCCGCCGCCGGGCCGCCGAGGAAGAAAAGCTCAAGACCGAACACGCCGCCGCGGAAAAGCGCAAAGTCGAGGAAGAGGCGCGCAAGGCCGCCGACATCGAAGCCCGCCGCATTGCCGAAGAAGTCGCGCGCCGCGTCGAACCCAAGCCCTCCGCACCGCTGGCCGGTGAAGTCAGCCGCCGCCGCCCGGCCCAGGACGAAGAAGAAGAAACCGTCGCCAAGAAAATCGGCGGCAAGATGGTGCCGGTCAAGGCGCCCACGCCCAAGAAAGTCGGCGAGGGCGAACGCCGCAAGGGCAAGCTCACCGTCACCCGCGCCCTGGAAGGCGATGACGAGCGCATGCGCTCGGTGGCCGCCTATCGCCGCCATCTCCAGCGCGTCAACAAATCCCACCAGCAGCAGCCGGCCGGCCCCGCCGGTCCGCGCGACATCACCATCCCCGAGACCATCACCGTCTCCGAACTTGCCAACCGCATGGCCCGCCGGGTGGTGGATGTCATCAAGGTGCTGATGGAAAACGGCATGACGCCGACGCCCAACGACATTATAGACGCCGACACCGCCGAACTGGTGGCTGCGCATTACGGCCATACCGTCAAGCGGGTCGCCGAATCCGATGTGCTCGAAGGCCTCACCGGCGCCGCCGATGAAGCGGGCGCCATGGTGTCGCGCGCTCCCGTCGTCACCGTGATGGGCCATGTCGACCACGGCAAGACCTCGCTGCTCGACGCCCTGCGCAAGACCGATGTGGTGGCCGGCGAAGCCGGCGGCATCACCCAGCATATCGGCGCCTACCAGGTGAAGCTCAAATCCGGCCAGAAGATCACCTTCCTCGACACGCCGGGCCATGCCGCCTTTACCGCCATGCGTTCGCGCGGCGCCAAGGTCACTGACCTCGTTATTTTGGTGGTCGCCGCCGATGACGGCGTCATGCCCCAGACGGTGGAAGCCATCGCCCATGCCAAGGCGGCGGGCGTGCCGATGATCGTGGCGATCAATAAGGTGGACAAGGGCGACGCCAACCCCACTCGCGTCAAGACCGAATTGCTGCAATATGAAATCCAGACCGAGGACATGGGCGGCCAGACCCAGGCCGTCGAAGTCTCCGCCACCAAGGGCATCGGCCTGGACAAGCTGGAAGAAGCCATCCTGCTGCAGGCTGAAATTCTCGACCTCAAGGCCAATCCCGGCCGCCCCGCCGAAGGCGCGGTGATCGAGGCCAAGCTCGACAAGGGCCGCGGCCCCGTCGCCACCGTCCTGGTCCAGCGCGGCACCCTCAAGGTGGGCGATATCGTGGTCGCCGGTTCGGAATGGGGCCGGGTGCGCCTGCTCCAGAATGATCGCGGCGAAACCGTCAAGGAAGCCGGTCCCTCGACGCCGATCGAAGTGCTCGGCCTTTCCGCCGCGCCGGAAGCCGGCGATGAAATGGTGGTGGTGGAATCCGAAGCCCGCGCCCGCGAAGTGGCGGAATATCGCGGCCGCAAGCGCCGCGAGGCGCGCCAGGCTTCCTCCAGCCGCCAGACGCTGGATCAATTGCTCCAGACCCGCGCATCGGGCGAAAAGCGCCTGCTGCCGCTGGTGCTCAAGACCGACGTCCAGGGTTCGGCGGAAGCCATCCAGGGCGCGCTCGCCAAGCTGGGCACCGATGAAGTCGGCGCGCAGATTCTGCAATCGGGCGTCGGCGGCATTACCGAAAGCGACGTCATCCTGGCGCATGCCAGCGGCGCGGCGGTGATCGGCTTCAATGTCCGCGCCAACAACCAGGCGCGCGAGCGCGCCAAGCGCGATGGCGTGGACCTGCGCTACTACAATATCATCTACAATGTGGTGGATGACGTGAAGGCGGCGCTGTCGGGCCTGCTCACGCCGGAGACGCGCGAGAAATTCCTCGGCAATGCCGAAATCCTGGAGGTCTTCACGATCTCCAAGGTGGGCAAGGTCGCGGGCTGCCGCGTCACCGAAGGCGTGGTGCGGCGCGGCGCCAAGGTGCGCCTGATCCGCGACAATGTCGTGATCCATGAAGGCGAACTCTCCACCCTCAAGCGCTTCAAGGACGAAGTGAAAGAGGTCCAGGGCGGCCAGGAATGCGGCATGGCCTTCGCCAATTACCAGGACATGCAAAAGGGTGACGTCATCGAATGTTTCGACGTCGAAACCATCCAGCGCGCGCTGTAATTTTCGTCAGGTCCGATTCCTGAATTCCCGCCCGGCGGGAATGACAAGTGAGTTCTCCCATGTCCCGACATCGTTCCCCGCGCGGCGGCGACCGTTCCAGTCAATCCCGCGGCCGCACCCCGCGCGGCGATCTTGGGCCGTCCCAGCGCCAGCTGCGGGTGGGCGAGGCGCTGCGCCATGCGCTGGCGGAAATCCTGCGCCGCAATGACATCCAGGATTCCGATCTTCAGGGCGTCTCGGTGACCATCACCCAGGTCAAGCCGTCGCCCGACATGCGCTATGCCACGGTCTATTGCGAACCCCTGGGCGGCCGGAACGGCAAGGTGATCGTCGCCGCCCTCAACCGCCACAAGGGATTTCTGCGCGGCGAGATGGGGCACATGATCGCGACAAAATTCACGCCCGAGCTGCGCTTTGTCGAAGACGATTCCTTTGCCGAAGCGCAGAAGATCGAGACCATCCTCAAATCGCCGGAAGTGCAGCGCGACCTCGCCGCTCCCGATGAGGATGGCGAACCGGACGATGTCTAAAAAGAAAAAAGGCAATCCGGTTCATGGCTGGGTGATCCTCGACAAGTCGGTGGGCATGACCTCCACCCAGGCCGTCGCCGCCGTCCGCCGGATTTTCGACGCCCAGAAGGCCGGCCATGCCGGCACCCTCGACCCGCTGGCCACCGGCATCCTGGCAATTGCCCTGGGCGAGGCGACCAAGACCGTGCCCTTCGTCCAGGACGCCGCCAAGATTTACCGCTTCACCGCCAGCTGGGGCGAGGCCCGCGACAGCGACGATGCCGAAGGCAAGGTCACCGGCACATCCCCGGTGCGCCCCACGGCGCAGCAGATCACCGCCATGCTGCCCCGCTTTACCGGCAGCCTCACCCAGGTGCCGCCCGCCTATTCCGCCATCAAGGTGGCCGGGGAACGGGCCTATGACCTGGCCCGGGAGGGGGAAGAGGTGGTGCTGGAACCCCGCCAGGTCCAGGTCTTCGAAGCCCGTTTATT
>CAIOFO010000056.1 GCA_903857685.1 uncultured Alphaproteobacteria bacterium | reverse complement strand
GTCGAAACGCCGACCCATCGGGTGCGCATAGAGGTCATGGGAAATTATCAAACCGTGGCAGCGATTCGCGATACTCCGCTCAATGTCAATGGCCGCAGCCTGCGCATCGGCGACTTTGCCAGGGTGGTGCGCGGGTTTTCAGATCCGCCCGATCCAATGATGCGCGTCGGCGGCAAGCCAGCCATCGGTGTCGCGGTGGTCATGGCCAAGGGCGGCAACATGATCGGCGTCGGCGATGCCATAGGAAAGCGCATGCAGGAGATACAAGCGCAATTGCCGGCGGGCATCGACATCAAGGTCGTGTCCAACCAGCCGGAGCTGGTCAAGGGGTCCATCGGCATTTTCGTCGAGACGCTGGCTGAGGCCGTATTGATCGTGCTGGCGGTGACCTTTCTCAGCCTCGGTTGGCGTACCGGGCTGGTGGTGACGTTCTCGATTCCACTGGTGCTGGCGATGAGCTTCATCCTGATGCGCTATTTCGGCATCGACCTGCAGCGCATCTCGCTCGGTTCGCTGGTCATCGCGCTCGGCCTCCTGGTCGACGATGCCATCATTGCGGTGGAGATGATGGTGGTGAAGATCGAAGGGGGCTGGGATCGCTTCCGCGCCGCCACCTTTGCCTACACCTCGACCGCGATGCCCATGCTGTTTGGCACCTTGATCACGGCCGTCGGTTTCCTCCCCATCGGCCTGGCAAAAATCTCCGCAGGCGAATACTGTTTCTCGATGTTCGCCGTGGTTTCCATTGCGCTCGGATCGTCCTGGCTGGTGGCGGTGTTGTTTACGCCCTTCCTGGGTTACCGCCTGCTCGACCCGGCCAAGCTGGCAAAGCGCTTCCATCAGGGCACCGCTGTCTATGACACGAATTTCTATCGCCTCTTCCGGCGGGTCGTGGTGTGGTGTGTGGATTACCGCTGGCGGGTGATTGCGGCATCCGCCGCGGCACTGGGCTTGGCCATATTTCTTCTGGCCACGGTGGTGGAGCGCCAGTATTTTCCCAACTCGCAAAGCGATATCCTGCTGATCGACATTTTTCTGCCTGAGGGTTCCTCGCTCAGAGCTACAGCGATCGCCTGGGCGTCCGCCCGCTTCTCCCCGAACTTTTCCTCGGTGTGGTGATAAGTGGGGCCGGTCCTGAACTCCCTGATGTTTTCTCCGACGTGGCCCTTACCCGGGATCAGCGGCATCACGCGCCCCTCAACGCGCCGAAAGAGTAACACAGGCCAGAAACACCACCGCCCCGGAATAGCCCGGGGCGGACAGTGGCTCTGGCGATTATCCGCGACCACCATTTCTCTCAGAATTCCTGCCCGCTGTTCTGGGCGCCAGCTACGCCTGCAGAAAGAACAACTGCCCGGCGATCTTATTCACAAACTTGACGGCATCCGGATTCCAGCCCTTCGGGAAGGGCACCTTGCTCCCATCCGGCAGCGTGTACGGCGGCGAGTCGGCCGGGATCCCGCGCGGCGCGTAGTAGAGAGTCGCCCCTTCGGTGATGTCGGCGAGGCACCCGAGGCTGGCCAGACTCGCGAGACTCAACGCCGATTCGAACTGTGGATCTCCCAGCGCCGGCCACACTACCAGTTGCGAGTCACCGCCCTCTGTGATCGAGGAGAATTGCAGCGGGCGGACGCATTCCTCATACGGGCTGGTCCCGCGGGCTTTGGAGCGGTTGATGATCACGTTCATCACCGACTGCATTCCATTCTGGCCGCCGCCGCGGTTCTCGCGGTAAGCGGTGAGAGCAAGTACAACGCGGTCAAGGTCAGTCATGCGAGTAACTCCCTTCGAATTTAGCAGGCTCCAGCCCAGATGCAGGCGCCCGTTTTAGCTCCCAGCATCATCCATGGATAACTCGCCTTCCATGGGTTGGGGTGAAGGATAGAATTCCCCTCTTTGGCTGCGACTTTGTCGGCTTCATTCGCGATCGAGGCGACGCTGGCTGAGGTTTTCGCGCCGTTGAGAATGATGTTCTTCACCTCATCGCTGCTGGCCAGCGCATCAATGTGGGCGATGGCGAGTTGGGCGTTCGTCTCGATGTCCGGCAAGTTGTCGATCGCGGGCTGCAGGCTCGCGATGGTCGTTTTTCCCTGGTCAATCGCATCGTCAAGATGACCGGTCGCCGCCTGTAGATCGCCGGCGGCGCCAGTGATGGCGCTGGCTGCCGCGTTCATCAGCTTTTGGCTGCCGGCGACCTGCAGTTGCGTGGTGGTGACCGCATCGCGGACGTGAACCTCGGCGAGCTTCGTCTCGGCGAGGAACCCGCAGGCGTCGGCGGCCTGCTCTGGAGTGAGTCCTAGCCCCTTGCATGGCCGGGTGATTTCGGGAACGATGCTCCGGACCGCGGAGGTTGCGTCCGTGACGCCCGCGACTGCTGTCCGGACGCTGGGCGGAATGGCCGCGATGCTCCCGGCGGCAGAGGCAAAGTCGGCGCGGATCCCGGCGATGCCCCAGCACAGAAAGCCGGTCAGGGCCGCCGCGCAGAGCAGCAGCCCATAACCGATGAGTTTCCCGTCTCGGCTCATGGCTTACTTTGTGAAGAAGTACGCCAACCCGGTGCTCGCGCCACAGAACGGCGTGCTCCCGAATCGCCCGCAGAATGCGTTCAGGCTCTGCCAGGTCAGCGCGGAGGTCACCTGATACTTGACGCCGCCACCCCCCTCCCACGCGATCTGACTATTGCCGGTCGCTGGAAGCCCAACGCCGACGCCCGCTTCCACGCTGGCGCTGAACGCGCCTGGCGCAACATTGGTTTTGTTGAGCAGTTTCGAGAGATCGGGCTGGAAGATCACATCGCCGAGATACATATTGAGTCCCGGAGTCGGGGCCAGGAGCTGCTTTCCGGCAATGAAGAGCCGGTTGGTTTTGGCCGTTCC
>CAIOFO010000055.1 GCA_903857685.1 uncultured Alphaproteobacteria bacterium | reverse complement strand
AGGAGCGCCGAGACTTCCGAACCGGCCTGGGTGAAGCGGAAAATATTGTCGATGAACAGCAGCACGTCCTTGCCTTCGACGTCGCGGAAATATTCCGCCACCGACAGGCCGGTGAGCGCGACGCGGGCGCGGGCGCCCGGCGGCTCGTTCATCTGGCCATAGACCAGGGCGCATTTGCTGCCCTCGGCCGAGCCGTTTTTCTTGGGATCGATATTGACGTTGGACTCGATCATCTCGTGATAAAGGTCGTTGCCCTCGCGGGTGCGTTCGCCCACGCCCGCCAGCACCGAATAGCCGCCATAGGCCTTGGCGATATTGTTGATCAGTTCCTGCATGGTCACGGTCTTGCCGACGCCGGCGCCGCCGAACAGTCCGATCTTGCCGCCCTTGGTGTAGGGGCAGAGCAGGTCGATCACCTTGATGCCGGTGACCAGGATTTCGGCCGAACCGGCCTGGTCGGCGAAGCTGGGCGCATCGCGGTGGATCGAGGCGGTATGCTCATGGCTGATGGGGCCGGCTTCATCAATCGGCTCGCCGATCACATTCATGATGCGGCCCAATGTGGCGGGGCCCACCGGGACGCGGATCGGGGCGCCGGTATCGCGAACGTCCTGGCCGCGGACCAGGCCTTCGGTGGCGTCCATGGCGATGGCGCGCACCGCGTTCTGGCCCAGATGCTGCGCCACCTCGAACACCAGGCGGAATTTCTCGCCGGTGCGCGGATCGGTGTTGGTGGTTTCGAGCGCGTTCAGGATCGCGGGCAGGGGGCCCTCAAACTCCACGTCGACGACGGCGCCGATCACCTGGAGCAGGCGGCCTTTTGATTCGATCTTGGCATGTGCATTCATGACATTCTCTTTCCTACCAAGCGCGGCCATCAAGCCGCGCGACAATTAAAAAACTAGACGGCGGCGGCGCCGGCGATGATTTCAATCAGTTCCGTCGTGATCTTGGCCTGACGGGTGCGGTTCATCTGGATAGTGAGAGCCTTGATGAGGTCGCCGGCATTGCGGGTGGCGTTGTCCATCGCCGCCATCTGCGAGGCGAAGAAGCCGGCCTGGTTTTCCAGCAGCGCGGACAGGATCTGCACCGAGATATTCTGCGGCAGCAGCTCGGTGAGGATGGATTCCTCGTCCGGCTCGTATTCATAGAAGGCGGCCTTGTCGCCGGCTTCGACTTGCGCCGGGATCAATTGCTTCAGGGTGGGAACCTGGGTCACCACCGACCGGAAGCGGTTGTAGATCAGCGTCACCACATCCAGCTCGCCGCTCTGGTACATCTCCAGGATGCGCCCCGCGATGGGCTGCACCATGCGCAGGCCGGGCCCCTTGAGACCCAGTTCATAGCTTTCGACGAACCGCTCGCCATATTGGCGGCGCAGCTGGTCGCGCGCCTTGCGGCCCACGGTGATGATCCGGACATCCTTGCCCTCTTCGAGCAGGGCGGCGATCTTCACGCGGGCGGCGCGCACGATGCTGGAATTGAAGGCGCCCGCCAAACCGCGGTCGGAGGTTGTCACCACCACCAGGTGACGCTGGTCCTTGCCGGTGCCCGCCAGCAGCGGCGGCGCGCTGGGGCCTGAAACCCCGGCCGCCAGGTTGGAGATGATTGCCGACATGCGCTGGGCATAGGGGCGGGCGGCCTCGGTGGCGGCCTGGGCGCGGCGCAGCTTTGCCGCCGCCACCATCTGCAGCGCCTTAGTGATCTTCTGCGTGGACTTCACGCTTCCGATCCGTGTGCGCATTTCCTTGACGGTCGCCATGGGCGTGTCGTGTCCTTTAAGCGGCGAAAGTCTTGGAGACTTCGTCCAGCGCCTTTTTCAGCATCGCTTCCAGGTCCGGCGTCAGCGCCTTTTCCTTGCGGATGCCTTCCAGGAACTGCGGATAGCTGCCCTTGAGCTTGGCCAGCAATGCATCCTGGAACGGGCCCACCTTGGCGGTGGGGAAGGGATCGAGATAGCCGCGGGTGCCGGCATAAATGACCGCCACCTGTTCCTCCACCGCGAAGGGCTTGTATTGCGGCTGCTTGAGAAGCTCGGTGAGGCGTTCGCCGCGCGCCAGCATCTTCTGGGTCGAGGCGTCGAGATCGGAGCCGAACTTCGCGAAGGCCGCCATTTCGCGATACTGCGCCAGTTCGCCCTTGATCGGTCCGGCCACGGTCTTCATCGCCTTGATCTGGGCCGAGGAGCCGACACGCGACACCGAGATGCCGACATTCACCGCAGGCCGGATGCCCTGGTAGAACAGGTCGGTCTCCAGGAATATCTGGCCATCGGTGATCGAGATCACGTGGGTGGGAATATAGGCCGAGACGTCATTGGCCTGGGTTTCGATCACCGGCAGGGCGGTGAGCGAGCCGGCGCCATTGTCTTCGTTCAGCTTGGCGGCGCGTTCCAGCAGGCGGGAATGCAGATAGAAGACGTCGCCGGGATAGGCTTCGCGGCCCGGCGGGCGGCGCAGCAGCAGCGACATCTGGCGATAGGCGACGGCCTGCTTGGACAGATCGTCATAGATGATCAGGGCATGCATGCCGTTGTCGCGGAACCATTCGCCCATGGCGCAGCCCGAAAAGGGCGCCAGGAATTGCAGCGGCGCCGGTTCGGAGGCGGTGGCGGCGACGATGATGGTGTATTCCAGCGCCCCGGCATCGGCCAGGGTCTTGACGATCTGCGCCACGGTCGAGCGCTTCTGCCCGATGGCAACATAGATGCAATAGAGCTTGATCTTCTCATCGGTGCCGGCGTTGATCGCCTTCTGGTTGATGATGGCGTCGATGGCGACGGCGGTCTTGCCGGTCTGCCGGTCGCCGATGATCAGTTCGCGCTGGCCGCGGCCGATCGGGATCAGCGTGTCGATCGCCTTCAGGCCGGTCTGCACCGGCTCATGCACCGATTTGCGCGGAATGATGCCCGGCGCCTTGACGTCGACGCGGCGGCGCTCGGCAGCGCCCTTGATTTCACCCTTGCCGTCGATGGGATTGCCCAGCGGATCGACGACGCGGCCCAGCAGCGCCTTGCCCACCGGCACTTCCACGATGGCGCCGGTGCGCTTGACCGTGTCGCCTTCCTTGATGGTGCTGTCATTGCCGAAGATCACGCAGCCGACATTGTCGCTTTCCAGGTTGAGCGCCATGCCCTTGATGCCGCCGGGAAACTCGACCATCTCGCCGGCCTGGACATTGTCCAGGCCATAGATGCGGGCGATGCCGTCGCCGACGCTGAGCACCTGGCCGACCTCGGAGACTTGCGCATCGGCGCCGAAGTTCTGGATTTCGCGCTTCAGGATCGCGGAAATTTCGGCGGGCTGAATATCCATTGTCGT
>CAIOFO010000054.1 GCA_903857685.1 uncultured Alphaproteobacteria bacterium | reverse complement strand
CCATGGGACGAAACCTTGGCTTGCCAATTCCGGCGATCGTACGGTTGTGCGTCACAAGTGTCATTCTCACGGCGCTTATTTTGGTCATGTTCGGAATTTCGCCCTTCCGCATTGTCGGCGATGTCATGGGCCTTGTGAATGCGCAGGCAGCGAAAATGGGCGGTGCGTCGAGGTGGGGGCGGTTGCCAAAAATCATCTTCGATGCCCTTCGCCAATATGGCCTCATTCTATTCGGCTTCCCGGTCCTGCTTCGCCTTGTTTTCGGAAGGTTGCCGGGGCGGCACGAGATAGTGCTCGCTGTCGTAGGTGTATTCCTATTCCTGTTGAGCGTGGGCATGATGATGGGCAACAGCCTTCAGTCTGCCGACCAATTTTTGCTCCTGCTGCTGGCATTTATATGGGTCGAGGTATCGTGGCGCCTTTCTTTTTCGCCCACAAAGCTCAGCGTGACGGCCATTCTAACCGTTCTGGGCGTGTTTGTGCTACAGCATCAGGCAGTGGCTGTCGTTAGCACCCTGCGCGCCGCAGCTGTTGAATTGCACAGCGGAAGAAATGCCAATCGCTGGCTGGCGGGGACCGGACTTGCGGACTTGATCATTCCAGCCGACGAGGGCCCGTTGAACATGTTGGCACCGCCGCCGGCAGAGTGGTGGACCATGCTGGCCGAACTCCGAGAGACAGATTCAGTGTTTGATGGTGATCTTTCGATGTATGAGATTTCTCAAGTAGCGTCAGAAGGGCGGTGTCTTCTCGATCAAAACGCCACGCGCGAGGACCGGATTTACACTGATGGACGGTTTTATAATATCTTTGCCCTTATCCGTCGCCAGCCGCCGCCGCGGGGCGGCAGCTTGAGCTTCGGTGGCCCGACCGTCGGAGACGATTTCGATACAAGCAGCGTTTCTTCCGCAGCCCGTGGGGCTTTGGCGGATGCCACCTTGATCATGTCGCCCCGCAATGGCGCCATGCCGGCCGCTTTTGTCGGCACTGCGGATGCCGCGGGCGTCATGAAGGAATTTGATCTCGCCGGACAGTCCCATTATTGGTCCTTGTGGCGGCGAAAAGGCACCGGCCAGCCAGTGCCGTCTTCCGGCTGCGCGCCGGAGCGGCCAGGCCCTTAGGCGCCGCGCGACATTCGGAATGATTGAGCCTATAAGCGGACATGAAGCAGCTTGGCGCCTTTTGATATGGAAATGACGAACCAGACCCGTGCCGGAACCTCTGCCGGCGAGGCGGCCCTGCCGCGCATCAGCGTCATCACGCCATCCTTCAATCACGCGGCGTTTCTTGCGGCCGCGATGGATTCGGTGCTATCGCAGAACTATCCCAATCTCGAATATATCGTGATGGATGGCGGCTCGAAGGACGGCAGCGCCGACATCATCCTCGCCCGCGCGGACAGGCTGGCCTATTGGCAGAGCGAGCGGGACGGCGGCCAAGCCAATGCCCTGAACTTGGGCTTGGCGCGCGCGACCGGTGATGTAATCGGCTGGGTCAACTCGGATGACCTTTACCTTCCGGGTGCGCTGAAAAAGGTGGGACGCTATTTCACCGAGCATCCGGATGTGATGCTGGTCTATGGCGACTGCCTTTGGATAAATGAGCATGACCGGGTGATTGAGCATGTGAAGCCCGGTCCCTTTGATCCGGCGAAATTGTCCTATCGCTGCTACATGATGCAGATGTCGGTTTTTTTCCGCCGCGACATGCTGGAGAGGATCGGCTCTTTCGACATTAAATTCCCCTATGCGCTGGACTATGATTTGTGGTTGCGCGCCGGAGTTTCGCTTCAGAAAAACATTGCCTATTTGCCGGAAACCTTGGCTTGCTATCGTGGCCACGAACAGTCGCAAAGCGTGCGCGACGTGCTCCCTGCTCTGTTCGACGCCATTGACGTTCGCCGCAAGCTGGTGGCGCAGCGGCCACAGCCGCGGTGGCTTGAGCCTATCAGCGGCGATATTTTCCGCATGCCGCTGGTGCAGTTACTGAATGCGGCCACCGACGAAGCCGCAGTGCCGGCGGTAATGGCGCGCCTATCCGCGATTGTCGGGCCGGAAGCCCTGACAGAGCAAGATTGGGAACGGTTGGGGCGCTTCCTAGCTGAGGCACGTCCCGATGCCGCCGCCGCTGCCGCGGGGCCAATCCTTGTCGGCCGCATCGAGCGGCTTTGGCTAGTGGCTTGCGGCGGCATTGAAACGCCAGGCCATGAAGCCTGGCTGACTGACATGCTTGTGGAATTGGGCTGGCGGCACCTGCGGGACGGGCATGTGGGCCGGGCATTTTCACTCTTTTCGCAGGCCTGCCGCCGCCGGCCGGCAAGCCTGCACCAAATCCTGCGCTGGCGGCTGATGGAAGGGCTGATCCGTGCGTCTGTCGGGCAGAACACTTTCTTTTTCCTGCGAAACATTAAGCGCAAGGCAATTGGTCTTTTTTCTCCCAGTCTGCCGGGATGAGACAATCTCAGATGATAAAGGGTCCTTCCAGCGTCGGCCTTGGCAGAAACGTCGTGTTCGTTACGCCTGTCTTGCATAATGGCGGCGCGGAACGCGT
>CAIOFO010000053.1 GCA_903857685.1 uncultured Alphaproteobacteria bacterium | reverse complement strand
ACCTCAAGAACCTCGATGAAGCCGGCATCGTCTATATCGGCGCCGAAGTGAACGCGGGCGATATTCTGGTCGGCAAGGTAACGCCCAAGGGCGAAACCCCGATGACGCCGGAAGAAAAGCTGCTGCGCGCCATTTTCGGCGAAAAGGCCGCCGATGTGCGTGACACCTCCCTGCGCGTGCCGCCGGGCGTTACCGGCACCATCGTCGAAGTGCGGGTCTTCAACCGGCATGGCGTCGACAAGGACCAGCGCGCCATGTCCATCGAGAAGGCCGAGGAAGAACGCCTTGCCGAGGACCGGGACGACGAGCTTTCGATCCTGGAGCGCAACATTTTCGCGCGCCTGTCGGAAATCCTGCTCAACAAGACCGCTGCTTCCGGCCCAAAGGGCATGGCGGCGGACACCAAGATCACCCAGGCCGTGCTGGACGCCATCCCGCGCCACCAATGGTGGCAGGTGGGTCTGCGCAACGAAAAGGCGATGGCCGAGATCGAAGGCTTGCGCCAGCAATATGACGACAGCAAGCAGCGTCTCGACAAGCGTTTCGCCGACAAGGTGGAAAAGCTGCGCCGCGGCGACGAGCTAGCTCCGGGCGTGATGAAGATGGTCCGCGTGTTCGTGGCGGTGAAGCGCAAGCTGCAGCCGGGCGACAAGATGGCCGGCCGTCACGGCAACAAGGGCGTGATCAGCCGCATCGTGCCGATCGAGGACATGCCGCATCTGGACGACGGCACAGCGGTGGACGTGGTGCTCAATCCGCTGGGCGTGCCGTCCCGCATGAATGTCGGCCAGATCCTGGAAACCCATCTGGGCTGGGCTTGCGCCGGACTCGGCAAGCAGATCGGCGAGATGCTGGACAAGGTGAAACGCGACGGCAAATACGAGCCGCTGCGCCGCCACCTCAAGCACATCTATGCCAATGACGAGCGCCTGGGTCAGATCGAGGAAGGCGGCCTTGCCGAACTTGCCGAGAATCTGCGCGCGGGCGTACCGATCGCCACCCCGGTGTTCGACGGCGCCAAGGAAGCCGACATTGTCGACATGCTCGACCAGGCCGGCCTGACCCATTCGGGCCAGGTCACGCTGTATGACGGCCGCACTGGCGAATCCTTCACCCGTCCGGTCACCGTCGGCTACATCTATATGCTGAAGCTGAACCATCTGGTGGACGACAAGATCCACGCGCGCTCCATCGGGCCTTACTCGCTGGTCACCCAGCAGCCCCTGGGCGGCAAGGCGCAGTTCGGCGGACAGCGCTTCGGCGAAATGGAAGTCTGGGCTCTCGAGGCCTACGGCGCCGCCTACACGTTGCAGGAAATCCTGACCGTGAAGTCGGACGACGTGGCCGGCCGCACCAAAGTCTACGAAGCCATCGTCCGCGGCGAAGACACATTCGAAGCCGGTATTCCCGAAAGCTTCAACGTCCTCGTCAAGGAAATGCGCTCGCTCTCGCTCAATGTCGAACTGGTCAATGGGCCGACGCAATAATGCGTCGTCCCGTTCCCGTTCGCCCGCAATTTGTTATCTGAGAAAGGCTCGTAAATGAATCAAGAGCTGATGAATGTCTTCCAGGCGAAGGACGTCCCCGCCTTCGACCGGATCAAGATCTCTCTCGCAAGCCCGGACCAGATCCTGCGCTGGTCGCACGGCGAGGTTAAGAAGCCCGAGACGATCAACTACCGCACCTTCAAGCCCGAGCGCGACGGGTTGTTCTGCGCGCGCATCTTCGGGCCGGTGAAGGATTACGAGTGCTTGT
>CAIOFO010000052.1 GCA_903857685.1 uncultured Alphaproteobacteria bacterium | reverse complement strand
CGTCCGCCTGCGCTTCCAGAGCGATTATGCCGGCTTCATGCAGTCCACCACGCATGGCACCGGTTTCGCCGGCCCCGCCGATCTCAGCTCCGGCGCCGTCATCCGCCGCGCCTATTTCGGCGTCGAGGGCAAGGTCTATAACGACTTCAACTATGAACTGCGCCTCAATGGCGGCGGCACCAATGGCGGCCTGAACGCCACTTGCACCAATCCCACCGTCACCTCCACCACCGTCGTGACCGGCGTACCCGGCGCCACCGCCGCCACCACCTCCACGGCGGCAGGCTGCGCCATCGGCGGCATCCCCTCCGGCGGTGAAGGCGATCCCCTGGTCAACAAGGCGGTTGTCACCTATTCCGGCATTCCCTTCTGGCACTTCAATGTCGGCGTTCTCGAACCGGCGCTGATGTTCGAAGGCACCACCTCATCGGCCTCGCTGATGTTCCTGGAGCGGCCGGAGATCGACAATATGGCCGCCGACAGCTTCGGCGCCGGCGACTCGCGCCGCGGCATCGAATTGGGCTGGTCCAAGCCCGACACCTTGTGGGCGGGCGACAATCTCGCCTTCACCGGCGCCTTCACCGGCGGCAAGACCGGCACCCTCGCCACCCACAGCAATGGCGGCGACGAGAACACCCAGCTGCTCGGCCGCGCCAGCGACCGGCTCTGGACCAACGGCCTGTCCAACATCCAGGTCGGCTTCAGCGCCGCCAAGGCGCTCTACACCGGCAACAGCGCCGGCGGCGGCAGCCAGGCTCTCAACTTCCAGGATCGTCCGGAAGTCCGCGTGGACGGCACCCGCCTGATTTCGACCGGCGGCATCGCGGCCAAGACCGGCAACATGTGGGCGGCGGATCTGGGCGGCAATATCGACAACTTCTTCCTGGGCGGCGAGTACGCCCAGTTCACCGCCGATCGCCAGTGCGGCTCTCTGGTTGCGGTCAATAACGCCCGCTGCACCAGCTCCACCGCCGTGATCGACCATCCCCATTTCAGCGGCTGGTATATCGAAGGCTCCTGGATCATCACCGGCGAGACCAAGGCCTATTCGCCTTCCGCCATCAACAACGAGGTCGGCGGCTTCAATGCACCCGTGCCGTCGCGGCCTTTCTCGCTGATGGGCGGAAGTTGGGGCGCCTGGGAACTGGTGGCGCGCTACAGCGACACCAACCTGAACTGGAATCCCCTCCAGACGGCTGTGACCAATGCCCTCGGCACCTCGAACCTGGCCGGCGTGCTGGGCGGGGACGAAAAGATCCTGGCCCTGGGCGTCAACTGGTATCTCAACCGCAATATCCGCCTGATGATTGACGATAATATCGTCAGGGTCAAGAAAGGCACCGCGGCAATTCCCAATCGTGACGGCCAGAATCTCAATGTCCTCGGCGTTCGCCTGCAGTTCGCCAACTAGTTCAACAAGCGGGGGCGACCCCAGCGTGAAAAGGAGCATTCAATGAATAAGCACTTCAAGGCCCTGACCGGCGCGATCATCGGCCTCGCCCTGGCCAGCAGCGCAACAATGGCGGCGGAAATCACCGGCGCCGGCTCGACCTTCGTGTTCCCCGTCGTCGCAAAATGGTCGGCGGTCTACAAGGGCGTCTCGGGCGACAGCCTCAATTACCAGTCCATCGGTTCGGGCGGCGGCATCGCCCAGATCAAGGCCAAGACCGTGACCTTCGGCGCCACCGACAAGCCGCTCAGCAGCAAGGAACTGGCGGCCGCCGGCCTTGCCCAGTTCCCCGTCGTGATCGGCGGCATCGTGCCGATCGTCAATGTCCGCGGCGTCGCTCCCGGCCAGCTGGTGCTGGACGGCAATACCCTGGCGCTGATTTTCATGGGCAAGATTGCGCGCTGGGACGATCCGGCGATCAAGAAGCTCAATCCGGGCGTTAATCTGCCGGGCCAGGCCATCGCCGTGGTGCACCGTGCCGACGGTTCGGGCACCACCTACCAGTTCGCCTCCTATCTCAGCCGCATCAACAAGGACTGGTCGGCCAATGTCGGCGCCGACACGGCGATTGACTGGCCCACCGGCATCGGCGCCAAGGGCAGCGAAGGCGTCGCCGGCAATGTCGCGCAGATCAGCGGCGCCATCGGCTATGTCGAATACACCTACGCCAAGCAGAACCACCTGGCCTATACCAAGATGATCAACAAGGACGGCAAGACGGTTGATCCCACGCCCGACAACTTCAAGGCCGCCGCCGCCAGTGCCGACTGGGCTGCCGCGTCGAAGAGTGATTTCATCATTCTGTTCCTTGACGAGCCCGGCGCCACCAGCTGGCCGATCACCGCCACCACCTTCGCCCTGATGTACAAGCAGCCGGGCGACCCGGCGGCTTCCGCCTCGGCCCTGAAATTCTTCAAGTGGGGCATGGAAAAGGGCGGCGACCTGGCGCTGGGACTGGATTATGTGCCGCTGCCGCCCAATGCGGTCAGCACCATCGAAACCAGCTGGAAGGGCATTTCCGGCTCGGGCATGTAATCCCGGGAGCGGATCCCTTGTGATATGTGAACAGCCGGCGGAACCTTCCGCCGGCTGTTCGCGTTCTTGCGGCGGGCGGCGCATGACCTGATCGCCGGTCATTGCGGGGAAAAACCGTGAAGCATGTTGCTGGCGATATCCGCGTCCCCGCCGCCGCGCTGATCTTTCTTGCCGCGTCTTTCTCCGCCAGCCAGGCGGGGCCGCCATTCATCACCGACGATCCGGAGCCCGTCGAGCTGGGCCATTGGGAAGTCTATGGCTTTGGCGCCGGGACCCAGGTCAAGGGAGACATTGGCGGGACCCTGGTGGGCACCGAAGTCAATTACGGCGCCGCGCCGAACCTGCAGCTGCATGTCATCGTGCCGCTGGCCTTCGACCATCCCGACGGCGGCCCGACGGTGGCGGGCATCGGCGATATCGAACTGGGCGCCAAATATCGCTTCATCACGCCGGGCGAGGATGACTGGTATCCGCAAGTGGGGATTTTTCCGCTGGTCGAACTGCCGGCGGGTAACGCCGCGCGCGGCCTTGGCGCGGGCAAGATGCGCGAATATCTGCCGGTCTGGCTGCAGAAGGATTGGGGCGACTGGACCAGCTATGGCGGCGGCGGCTACTGGTTCAATCAGGGCGCCGGCAACCGCAATTACTGGTTCGCCGGCTGGGAATTGCAGAACCAGGTCACCAAGCAGCTGATGCTGGGCGGCGAGATTTTCCACCAGACCGCGGACATGATCGGCGGCAAAGCCACCACCAGCTTCAATGCCGGCGGCGTCTATGACTTCAGCGAGAATTATCACCTGCTGTTTTCCGGCGGCCGCGGCCTGCAGAACCCGGCCCTGACCAACCAGTTTTCCTACTATCTCGCCCTTCAGTGGACGTCCTAGGCGTCGGCAGGCAGGCCCGGCAAGAAATTACATATCAGGCATGCAATGTTGGCAGCCGGTGCGATCCATCCGCTGGTCTCGTGTTTTTTGGCGGTATTGCTGGTTATTTTTTGAAAAACCACATGATTACAGTGGTAAGTTATCATTGGCTATAACCTTGCACGTTATTATAACGCTGCTTATGTTCTCGGCCATGACCAACTTCGACCGTGATCTGATGATCCTGCTCCACGACGTGGCACGGATGCAGCGCACCCGTTTTGACCGCTGGGCGCGTTCCTACGGCCTGACGCGGGCCCAGGGCGTGATCCTGGCCCGCCTCCATCGCCAACCCGGCATTTCCCAGATCGAAATGGCCGCCATCTGCGAGGTCGAGCCCATCACGGTGGGCCGCCTGGTGGACCGGCTGGAGGCACGCGGGCTGATCGAGCGCCGTCCCGACCCCGCAGACCGCCGCATCAAGCGGCTGCATCTGCTGGCCGCCTCCGAGCCGATCCTGGCGCGGATCGAGGGTTACCGCTCCGATGTGAACGACTATCTGCTCAGCGGGGTCAGCGCCGAAGCGCGCGAAACCGTGGTGAACGTCCTTTTGCACATGAAACACAAGCTGACCATGGAGACGGCGGGCGATGCGCTCGCTGTGGGTGGAGAATAAAATGGCGACAATAGAATCCTCGACAAGAGCATCGGCCTTTGACGGCAAGGTTTCAAAGCCGTTTGACAGGACGCGGCTGCGCCGCGTGCTGATGATCGGCGGCGTGCTGGTGGTGCTGGCCGCCAGTGCTTTCTTCTACCTGAGCGGCGGGCGCTATATCAGCTCGGACGATTCCTATATCCACGCCAACAAGCTGATGGTCTCGACCGATGTCTCCGGCCTGATCCGGAGCGTGAATGTGAAGGAAGGCCAGTCGGTCAAGAAGGGCGATGTCCTGTTCAGCCTTGATCCGCAGCCCTTCCAGATCGCCCTCGACAACGCCGATGCCGCGCTGGCCCAGGCCGTTCAAGATGCCCAATCCGCCCGCGCCACCTATCGCGCCGCCGTCGGCCAGATCGCCGCCCAGCAGGCGCAGGTGAATCTGGCCAGACAGACCTATGACCGCTATGCCGCGCTGGAAAAGCAGAATGCCATCGCCGCCACCAATGTGGACCAGGCGCGCGGCGCCATGCTGAGCGCCCAGGCAACGCTGGTGTCGCTGCAGCAGACCGCCGCCACCGACCTCACCAAGCTGAATGGCGACATCAACCTGCCGGCCGAGAAGACGCCGGAATATCTCAAGGCCAGGGCGGCGGCGGATGAAGCGCAGCGCCAGCTCGGCCACGCCGTGGTGCGCGCGCCGTTTGACGGCGTGGTCGGCGAGGTGGATTCGCTGCAGCCCGGCACGCTGGTGATCTCGGCCATGTCGGCCTTCACCACCACCAGCGCGGTGGGTCTGATCGGCAGCGACATCTGGATCGAATCCGACATGAAGGAAACCGATCTCACCAATGTCCATCCTGGCAATCCGGTGGACATCACGGTGGACACCTATCCTGGCCTTCACTGGACCGGCCATATCGAAAATGTCAGCGCCGGTTCCGACAGCGCCTTCTCGGCCCTGCCGGCCGAAAATGCCAGCGGCAACTGGGTCAAGGTCGGCCAGCGCTTTCCGGTGCGCGTCAACGTCGAACAGAAGGCGGGCGATCCGCCGCTGCGCGCCGGCATGAGCGCGGTGATCTCGATAGACACCGGCAAGTATCGCTGGCAACGGCTGCTGAATAAATAGGACGCCAAGGGGGATGAACGCCGCGCCGCATCAACCGCATGCCGCTCATGCCTATGACAGCAAGGTCGCTGAATGGGCGGTCTTGATCGGTTCGATGGCGGGCGTGCTGATGCAGGCGCTGGACACCACCATCGCCAATGTCGCGCTGCCCTACATGGAAGGCAGCCTGGCGGCATCGCGCGACCAGATCACCTGGGTTCTCACTTCCTACATCATCGCCGCCGCCATCATGACGGCGCCGGTGGGCTGGATGGCGGCCCGCTTCGGCAAGAAAAACTTCCTCATCACCGCGCTGGCGGGTTTCACCATCGCCTCCATGGCCTGCGGCGCCGCCCAGTCGCTGGAGCAGATGGTGCTGTTCCGCCTGATCCAGGGCTGTTTCGGCGCCGCCCTGGGGCCCCTCAGCCAGGCGGTGCTGCTGGACATGTACCCGCCGGCCAAGCGCGGCTCGGTGATGGCGATCTGGGGCATGGGCGTGATGCTGGGTCCGATCCTGGGCCCGACCTTGGGCGGCTATCTCACCGATGCCTTCAACTGGCGCTGGGTGTTCTACATCAATGTGCCTTTCGGCATCGCCGCGGTGGCGGCGCTCTCGATCTTCTTCAAGGATACGGTGCGCGACCACACCCTGAAATTCGACTGGTACGGCTTTTCCTTCCTGTCGGTCGGGCTGGCCTCGCTGCAATTGCTGCTGGACCGCGGTACCGACAAGGGCTGGTTCACCTCGCCCGAAATCATCATTGAGGCGATCATCGCCGGCACCGCGATCTACCTGTTCCTGGTGCATATGGTGACGGCGAAAAAACCGTTCATCCCGCTGGCCATCTTCAGGGACCGCAATTTTGTCGGCGGACTGGTGCTGATGTTCGTGATGGGACTGGTGCTGTTGGCCAGTTCCGCCCTGTTGTCGCCCTATCTGCAGAATCTTTCCGGCCGCACGGTCAGCCAGACCGGGCTCCTGATGGTGCCGCGGGGACTTGGTACCATGTTCTCCATGATGTTCGCCGGCCGCCTGACCATGAAAATGGACCCGCGCCTGCTGATGACGTTGGGGGCTTTTTTTCTGGTCTGGTCGATCTGGGCGATGACCAGCTGGACGCCGGGTGTCAGCGTATCGACCCTCACCACCGTCACCTTCATCCAGGGCCTGGGCATGGGCCTGGTATTCGTGCCGATGAACCTGGTGGCCTTCGCGACCCTGGGTCCGCAATTCCGCACCGACGGCGCCGGCCTGACCAACCTGATGCGCAATATCGGAAGCGCCTTCGGCGTTTCGCTCACCACCACGGTGCTGAGCAACAGCGTCCAGACCATCCATTCGCAGCTGTCGCAATATGCCGCGCCCTTCAACCGCGCGCTCGGCGTCAACGGCGAATCCATTATCATGAATCCGCTGATTCCCTTCGGCATGGGCAGCCTGAACGGACTGATCGAATATCGCGCCCAGGTTCAGGCCTACTCCAACGCCTTTCTGTTCATGTTCTATATCGCGTTGCCGGTCTTTGCCGTGATCTGGATGATGAAGCGTCCGACCTTTGCCGTGAATGCCCCGAAACCTGAAGTGGAAGTGATGGAATAGATGAAAACAGCTTTTATCGGCCTGGGTGTGATGGGCTATCCGATGGCGGGCCATCTGAAAAAAGCCGGCCACGACGTCACCGTGTTCAACCGCTCTCCGGCACGCGCCGCCAAATGGGCGGCCGAATATGGCGGCGCCACCGCACCGACGCCCGCGGCGGCGGCAAAGGACCAGGATATTGTCTTTAGCTGCGTCGGGCGCGATTCCGATCTGCGCCAGGTCACGCTCGGCAAGGACGGCGCCTTCGCCGGGATGAAGAAAGGCGCCCTGTTCGTGGATCACACCACCGCCTCGGCCACCATCGCCCGCGAACTTTTCGCGGCGGCCGGGCAGGGAGGTTTTGATTTTCTCGACGCCCCGGTATCGGGGGGCGAGGCGGGCGCGGTGAACGGCAAGCTCACCATCATGTGCGGCGGTACGCAGGAAGCCTATGCCAGGGCCGAGCCGGTGATGGCGGTCTATGCCAAACAGTCGCGCCTGCTGGGTGCGTCCGGTGCCGGACAAATCACCAAGATGGTCAACCAGGTCTGCATCGCCGGCCTGGTGCAGGCCATGGCCGAAGGTTTCAGTTTCGCCCGGGCCGCCGGCCTGGACATGGAAGCGGTGGTGGAAGTGATCTCCAAGGGCGCGGCGCAAAGCTGGCAGATGGAGAATCGCTACAAGACCATGGCGGCGGCCGAATATAATCACGGCTTCGCCGTCGAATGGATGCGCAAGGACCTCGGCATCGTTCTGGACGAGGCGCGCAACAACGGCGCCAGCCTGCCGGTCACGGCGCTGGTGGACCAATTCTACGCCGAGGTCGAAATCATGGGTGGCAAGCGCTGGGACACCTCCAGCCTGTTCGCGCGCCAGGAGGCGGTGCGGCAGCAGCGCAAGAAATCATAAGCATTCGACATAGTTCGGCACAAAGTTAATGTAGAAGGCTCGGCATGGGAAATACTTCAAACGATTCGGGCCCCCAGACGCAGGCTCGCCCCGGCCGCGGCGACAGCGACCGGGCCTACCATCACGGCGACCTGCGCAACGGCCTTCTCGAAGCGGCGCGCGCCATCCTGGAGGAACAGGATCTCAGCGCCCTGACCCTTCGGGCCGTGGCGCGCCGCGCCGGCGTTAGCCATGCCGCGCCCTACCGGCATTTTCCCAATCACGAGGCCCTGCTGGTCGAACTGGGGCTGGAAGGCTTCGCGGAACTGCGCCATTTCATCGTTGACGCCGGCAAGGTGGGCGGGCCCGAATCCGACCGCATCGCAAATATCGGCGCCGCCTATATGCGCTTTGTCGCCAAGCGGCCGGCGGTGGCGCGGCTGATGTTCGGGCCGCAGCTGCCGCACCGCGAGAAATTCCCTGCCCTGACGGTGGCGGCCGACGCCATCGGCACCGAGATCGGCGCCGCGCTGTCCGATCCCAATCTGGGCCTGGCGGTGTGGGCGGCGGTGCATGGCCTGGCCATGCTGGTGCTGGAGAATGTGATTGACCTGGGCCAGCGCCGCTCCGGCCTGCATGTCCTGCCCAGTCGCTCAGAGATTCTCTTGCGCAGCCTGTTCGCCACCAAGCGCGACTGATTTATTCCCCTCCGCCCTTCGCGCCTAGGCGGTGCTACGGGCACCTCCCCCGCCAACGCGCTTCGCGCATGCGGGGTGAGGCGGACCTGCGCGCGCTTAACGCGATAGCAGCTTCGCCGCTTCCAGGGCGAAATAGGTCAGGATGCCGCTGGCGCCCGCCCGCTTGAAGCCGGTGAGAGTTTCCAGCACGGTGCGGTCACGTTCCAGCCAGCCTTTTTCAAACGCCGCGCACAGCATCGAATACTCGCCCGACACCTGATAGGCGAAGGTCGGCACGCCGAATTCGTCCTTCACCCGGCGCACCAGGTCGAGATAGGGCATGCCCGGCTTGACCATCACCATGTCGGCGCCTTCGTCCAGGTCCAGCGCCACTTCGCGCAGGGCTTCGTCGCTGTTGGCCGGGTCCATCTGGTAGCTGCGCTTGTCGCCGGTCTTTAGGTCAGAAGTGCTTGGCGCCTTGGCGCTGCCCACCGCATCGCGGAAGGGGCCGTAAAAGGCCGAGGCATATTTGGCGGCATAGGCCATGATCAGCACATTGTGATGGTGCTTTTCCTCCAGCGCGGCGCGGATGGCGCCGACGCGGCCATCCATCATGTCCGATGGCGCGATGATGTCGCAGCCGGCCTCGGCCTGCACCAGCGCCTGCTGCACCAGCACCTTGAGGGTGGAGTCGTTGTGCACATCGCCGTCCCGGATCAGCCCGTCATGGCCGTGGCTGGTATAGGGATCGAGCGCCACATCGCACAGCACGCCGATCTGCGGCACCGCTTTCTTGATCGCCCGCACCGTGCGGCAGACCAGATTGTCGCCGTTGACCGCTTCGCGCCCATCCTCGGTCTTGAGCGATGGCTCGGTATTAGGAAACAGCGCGATCACCGGAATGCCCAGGCTGGCCGCGTCTTGCGCCGCCGCCACCGCCAGGTCCAGGGACAGCCGTTCGACGCCGGGCATCGAGGCGATGGCCTGGCGCTTTTTCTCGCCCTCGATGACGAATAGCGGCCAGATCAGGTCGGAGGCCGACAGCGTGGTTTCCGCCACCAGGCGGCGCGTCCAGTCATGCCGGCGCAGGCGTCTCATACGCAGGTGCGGATACATACTCATATTAGTCCTTGTCGCGCGGCCGGACGGAAAACCACGAGGCCGTACTTTTCCTGGCCGCGCTCCGCCGCTACTTATGGTATTCCCGGGCCATGGAGCAAGAGCCGCATATCCTGTTCGAGAAACGGGGTGCATTGGGGCTGATAACCCTCAACCGGCCCCGGGCGCTGAACGCCCTGACCCACGGCATGTGCCTTGGCCTGGCCAAAATATTGACGGAATGGGCGCAGGACGATGGCGTCAAGGCGGTGGCGATCCGGGGCGCGGGGGCCAAGGCCTTTTGCGCCGGCGGCGACATCCGCGCCATGTACGAGTCCAATCTCGCCGGCACCCGAGCGGCGGCGAAATTCCTTGCCGACGAGTATCGCGTCAACGCCATGATCGGCGCTTTCCCCAAACCCTATATCGCCCTGACGGAGGGCATCGTCATGGGCGGCGGGGCAGGGGTGTCGGTGCATGGTTCGCACCGGCTGGCCGACGAGACGCTGGTTTTCGCCATGCCGGAAAGCGGCATCGGCTTTGTCACCGATGTGGGGGCGACGTATTTCCTGTCGCGCTGTCCCGGCGAGGCGGGACTGTATCTAGGCCTGACCGGCGCCCGCATCGGCCTGGCCGATGCGATGGTGCTGGGCCTTGTCACCCATGCGGTGAAGGCCGCGGATCACGCGGCGCTGCTGGCGCGGCTGGCGGACGGCGCCGCGCCGGATGCGGCGATTGCGTCTTTTGCATTCCGGCCCGGCGCGGCCCAGCTGGCGGCGAGCCGCCTGGATACGATCTTCGCCGCCGCCTCGGTCGAGGCGATCCTGGAGCGGCTGGACCGCGATGGCGGTGCATTCGCGCAGGAAACCGCCGCGATCATGCGCAGCCGATCGCCCACATCTCTCAAGCTGATTTTTCGCGCCCTGCGTGAAGCCGGAAGCAAAAATCTGAACGAGTGTCTCAAAATGGAATACCGCATCGCATCGCGCGCGGTCATGGCGCATGACTTCCGCGAGGGCGTGCGCGCCACGCTTGTCGAAAAGGGCGCCACGCCGCGCTGGCAGCCTGCCGCGCTGGCCGCTGTCAATGATGCAGCAATTACGGGCTATTTTGCGCCTCTGGGCGCGAGCGAGCCGACTTTCTCCGCCTGATCCGCTGCGCTGCTTTACCTTTTATTTTCCATGCCCGCGCGTTACCGCGCCGTCACCCGGCCGCATGCCGCAATGCGCCCGCATTTTACACGCCCTTAACGCCTCGCCCCCTAGTCTGGCGGCAACAAAACAATGTGGGCCCCGCAAAAAGCGGGGGCGTGGGTGTCAAAATGACGGCGATGGCCAAACCGCAAGCTGCGGAGGCGCTAGAAGGCGCATCTTCCGTACGCAAGCATTATCTCGAAACCCTCAATCTGGTTGAGCGGCTTCATCGACAACTTCTCGATGTCATCAAGGACGAATTGGATCGCCGCGACGTACGGGAAATCAATTCGGTGCAGGCGCTGCTGCTTTTCAATGTCGGCGACCAGGAATTGACGGCCGGCGAATTGCGCAGCCGCGGTCATTATCTCGGCTCCAATGTTTCCTACAATCTCAAGAAGCTGGTCGAAAGCGGTTACATCCATCACGAACGCTCGGAAGCCGATCGCCGCTCGGTGCTGGTTCGCCTGACCGGCAAGGGCGAAACGGTGCGCGACATGCTGCGCGAATTGTTCGATCGCCATCTCGGCTCGCTGGAAGCGGTGGGCAATGTCGGCGCCGCCGACATGGACGCCATGAATGTGGTCCTCCGGCGCATGGAACGCTTCTGGATTGATCAGGTCCGCTTCCGCCTCTAGGGCGCGTTTGCGTTGCTTCGGCGTTCCGCCCGACTCAGCTAGTCTTGCGCGGGATGTTCAAGAACCTCGCTGCCGGCATCGGCCATCATCTGCGCTTCTATTCCGCTGCGCTTTGCGGCGCGCTGGCCTTTGCCGGGGCATGGGCCGCCGGCTTTTCCACGCCGGCGCTGGCGGGCGGCGACGCCTTTTATGTCGTCTTCCTCGTTCTGGCCATGGTGATGATCGCGGGTGAAACGCCCCAGGACCTGCAAAAACGCGCCCAGGGCGAGGATGAAGGCATTATCATCGTCTTTCTGATCACCATCGGGACCATGGCGTTTTTCTGCGCGGCGGTATTCGAGGCGCTGTCCCGCAAGCACGGGATTGATGTTACGGCTCTGGCGCTGGCGGGCGGCGGCGCGCTGCTGGGCTGGTTCGTCCTGCATACCGTGATGTCGTTCCATTACGCCGACCTGCATTATTTCGACGATCCTGAGACCCATGCCGACGATGCCCGCGACCTGGATTTTCCCGGTTGCGTGCTGGCCGGGCCGTGGGATTTTCTCTATTTCTCCTTTGTCGTAGGCATGACCTGCCAGGTTTCCGACGTCCAGGTGAAGACCACGGCGATGCGCAAGGCGGTGCTGGCCCATGGGGTGGCGGCTTTCTTCTTCAACACCGTTTTCATCGCCATGGCGGTCAACGCCGCGGTTTCGCTGGCGGGCTGACGGGTCCACATGCGAATGACTTGCAAAAAGACGCAAGCCCTGCGCCCCAAAATGACCCGGACGCATATCAATCTGTGACAAATTGCATGGGATCAACGGGTTGGTATGCGATAAGGTCTCTCCGAATTTCTCAGGCGCAGTAGCAGGCATCAGCACCATGTCGTTTTCCTACACGTCCCATTTTCAGACCGCCGTGGAGGCTCTGAAGCAAGAAGGCCGCTACCGCGTCTTCGCCGATCTCAAGCGCATTCAGGGCCGCTTTCCCCAGGCCATCTGGACCGGCCCCAAGGGCGAGCGCGAAGTCACGGTCTGGTGTTCCAACGATTATGTCGGCCAGGGCCAGAACCCGGTGGTGCTGGAAGCCATGGTCCAGGCCATCGACAAGTCCGGCGCCGGGTCGGGCGGTACGCGCAACATTTCCGGCACCACGCATTATCATGTGGAGCTTGAGGCTGAGCTGGCCGACCTGCATGGCAAGGAAGCGGCGCTGCTCTTCACCTCCGGCTATGTCTCCAACGAGGCGACATTGGAAACTCTGCAGAAGATCCTGCCGGGCCTGATCATCTTCTCCGACGCCATGAACCATGCCTCGATGATCGCGGGCATTCGCCATGGCGGCGGTCCCAGGCACATTTTCCGCCACAACGACCTGGCGCATCTGGAAGAGCTGCTTGTGGCGGCAGATCCCGAGGCTCCCAAGCTGATCGCGTTCGAAAGCGTCTATTCCATGGACGGCGACATCGCCGACCTGAAGGGTTTGGCGGCTTTGGCCAAGCGCTACAATTGCATGACCTATCTGGATGAGGTCCATGCCGTGGGTCTTTACGGCAAGCGCGGCGGCGGCGTGGCCGAGCGCGATGGCGTGATGGATCAGATCGACATCATTGAAGGCACGCTGGGCAAGGCCTATGGCGTGATGGGCGGGTACATCGCCGCCGACGCCGTGCTGATAGACGCCATCCGCTCCTATGCCCACGGTTTCATCTTCACCACATCGCTGCCGCCTGTGCTGGTGGCCGGCGCATTGGCCAGCGTGCGCTGGCTCAAGGCGCATGACGAGGTGCGCCAGAAGCATCAGGAACGCGCCGCCACCCTGAAACGGCGTTTCGCCGAGGTCGGGTTGCCGGTGATGCCGTCGGTCACCCATATCGTGCCGGTGCTGGTCGGCAATCCTGTCCATTGCAAGCTGATTTCCGACATGCTGCTGGGCGAGCATGGCGTCTATGTGCAGCCGATCAACTATCCCACAGTCCCCAGGGGCACCGAGCGGCTGCGCTTCACGCCGACGCCGTTCCATGACGATAAGATGTACGACCATCTGGTCGCGGCCATGGACAAGCTCTGGGCGCATTGCAACGCCAAGCGGAACAGCGTGGCGGCTTGATCGGCCGGAGCGACGGCCAGGGAAAGTGCGGCCTCGCGGTTTCCCGGCTGGCCGCGCGACTATGAATAAGTCCGAGATACTGATCGAATTCATCGTGCAGGGGAATGTCGTCAAGGCGACCGCGATTGACGCGGCCAGCGGCGTTGAAGCCAGCATTGTCGGCCCTGCCAACGCCCCGCGCGAAGCGCTTTCCCAGGCGGCGGTGCGCAAGCTCAAATATGTTCTGGAAAAAAAGAAAATCTAGCGCGTGATGCGGTAGAGCGCCGCGATCCCGCGGCCATGAACCAGGGTCAATCCGGCCGGAAGCGGCCCGGCGGCGGGCGGATCAATCAGCAGCACGTAATCGAAATTGCCGCGCCAGTCTTGCAGATAGGCCGCAAGGGCAAGCGTTTCGGCGGTCGGCGGCTTGTCCAGCAGGGTCCAGTCCACTGTCTCGCTCAAGGAAGGCTCGGCGATCTCGTCATAGGGCGGCCGCACCATCAACGGCTGCTGGGCGGGATCGGCAAACAGCAGCGGCCAGAAAGCGCGGCGCTCGATCAGCAGCAAAGCGGGCAAATGGCTGTCGAGCCGGTAAAGCCCCGGCATCACCAGCCGGTCCGGCGCTTCGCCTTCCGCCGCCAGCACCTTGGCGCTGGGCGGCACGGAGGCGATGGCGGCACGCAGATCGGCCAGGTCCTGGCGGTGATCGTACCAGGCCAACCCGACCACGCCGCTGCGCAGCACCAGCAAGAGCCCCAGCAGCATTGCCCAGGGCCGCAGGCTGCGCGGGGGCGCCGGCGCGATGCCGGCAAACAGCAGCAGGCCGAACATCAGGGCGAGGCGAACATCCAGGAACGTGCCGCCCTTGATGGTGTCCGGCGCCGCCACGAAAATCAGCGCCAGCAGCAGCAGTGCCGGCCGGGCGCCGGGGGCGAAATGCGCGCCGCGCAGGTTCAGGATCAGAAAGCCGAAGGCGCACAATCCGGTCAGCAGGGTGACGGCTTTGCTGGGCGTCATGAAGGGCGTGAAGATTTCCCAGACCTTGTGGGAAAAGTCTGCCCATTCCTGGGCCCCGGCCTGGCTGCTGGACAGGGGGCTGAGGCCGTACAGAATGATTGCCGGCGCCAGCGTCAGCGCCAGCAAGGCGCCTGTTCGCACAAGCTCGAACCCGCCCAGCGTCTTTCGCGCCTGCCAGAGTGTTTCCAGTTCCGCGCAGCCGATCAGCAGCGCAAACAGCAGCACGCCGAAGATATGGCAGAAAAACAGCACCACCGATGCCAGCGCGCCGGCGGCAACAGCCCTGGCCCAGCCGCGCCGCCGCAGCGTCAGCCAAAGCCCGGCCGCCGCGAAGGCCAGGCCCAGCGCCAGCAGGAAATTCATGAAGCCCAGGAAGAACACGCCGTTGAAGGCCGCCAGGCTGGAGGCCAGCGCCCAACCGGTCGCGCGTCCAAAGGCGGCGCGGCTATAGGCGAGCACGCCCAGAACTGGCGCCAGCAGGCTCAGGCCAAGCAATACCCGCCCGCCGGCATGCACCGGCAGGATTTTCAGCAGCAGCATGCCGATCACATCAAAACCCAAATTGGGCAGGATGTCCCAGTGGGCGACGTAAAAGCGCGACAGGATGGGATCGCCGGGATGCGCCAGGACAAAAAATCGCGCCAGGTGATTGGGATAATCCAGCACCAGCGGCACATCCGCTAGCGTGAAGGGCAGCAGCAGCACAACGGCCAGCGCCGCAAGCCAGACACTCTTGTGAAAGACGGGGCGGGAAGCGGGCAGGATCAGGCCTTCTTCTTGCGTACCGGCTTGCCCAGCCCGATCTGCTTGGCGAATTCACTGCGCCTGGCGGCATAGTTGGGCGCCGTCATGGGATAATCGGCGGGCAGGCTCCATTTGGCGCGATAGGCGTCCGGCGTCAGGCCGTAACGCGCGCGCAGATAGCGCTTGAGCATTTTCAGCTTCTTGCCGTCTTCCAGGCAGATGAGGAAATCCGGCGTCACCGATTTTTTCACCGGCACCGCCGGCGCCTTGCCGGGACTGCCCGCATCATGACCGCCAAAGCCGCCCAGCGTGTCATGCACGCTCTTGATCAGTGCCGGCAGATCGGCGGCGGCGACTTCATTCTTGCTGAGATAGGCGGCAACGATCTCCGTCACCTGTTTCAAGATTGGGTCGTCTGATTTCTGGTCCATGGCGCGCTTTTATTGATTCTATGCTTGGCTATTCTGCCGATTTCTTGGAAAATGCCAATATTGGCGCCGTTCTGCTTGAAATTTCGGGAAAAACCCAGCCTTTCCGCGGGCTTTCTGGCCTTTTGGTCCCGCTGCCGTCCATGCGCTAGATTTGGTGCGGGGGAAGAGGTAAATCGCCATTCCTGCCGTGGCTATCAAGATGTCACGGCTCTTCAAAAGAGGTGGGTTAATGTCGGCGGCGGCGAGCACTCCCGGTCGGGAGAATTCTGGATTTTTCACCAAGACCTTGGCCGAGGCCGACCCGGAAATCGCCCACAGCATCGCCGACGAGCTGGGCCGCCAGCAGCACAATATCGAACTGATCGCCTCGGAGAACATCGTCTCCAAGGCCGTGCTCGAAGCGCAAGGCTCGATCCTGACCAACAAGTATGCCGAAGGCTATCCCGGCAAGCGCTATTACGGCGGCTGCGAATATATGGACGTGATCGAGACGCTGGCGATCGAGCGGGCCAAGAAACTGTTCGGCGCCGGCTTCGCCAACGTCCAGCCCAATTCCGGCAGCCAGATGAACCAGGCGGTGTTTCTCGCCCTGCTCAATCCCGGCGACACCTTCATGGGTCTCGATCTTGCGGCGGGCGGTCATCTCACCCATGGCTCGCCGGTCAACATGTCGGGCAAGTGGTTCAAGCCGGTGCCCTATGGCGTGCGCCGCGACGACCAGCGCCTCGACATGGACGAGGTCGCCAACCTGGCGCGCACCCACAAGCCGAAACTCATCATCGCGGGCGGCACCGCCTATTCGCGTTTCTGGGATTTTGCCCGCTTCCGCGAAATCGCCGACGAAGTCGGCGCCATCCTGATGGTGGACATGGCGCATTTCTCCGGCCTGGTGGCGGGCGGCGTGCATCCCAATCCGGTGCCGCACGCCCATGTCGTCACCTCCACCACCCACAAATCGCTGCGCGGCCCGCGCGGCGGCCTGATCCTCACCAATGACGAGGCGATGGCCAAGAAGATCAACAGCGCGATTTTCCCCGGCCTGCAGGGCGGTCCCCTGATGCATGTCATCGCCGCCAAGGCGGTGGCCT
>CAIOFO010000051.1 GCA_903857685.1 uncultured Alphaproteobacteria bacterium | reverse complement strand
GCGGCGGACTTCTTGCCGTCATACATCAGGCTGTTCATGAATTTGGCGAGAACCAGATCGCCAAATTTGGCGTCCGGGATGATTTCGCGGCGTTCGGCGCGGTGGCGGCGTGACATCTATATCTCCTTACTTCGGACGCTTGGCGCCGTAGAGCGAACGGCGCTTCTTGCGGTCCTTGACGCCCTGGGTGTCGAGCACGCCGCGGATGATGTGGTAGCGCACGCCCGGAAGGTCCTTGACGCGGCCGCCGCGGATCAGGACCACGCTGTGCTCCTGCAAATTATGGCCTTCGCCCGGAATATAAGTCAGCGCCTCGAAGCCGTTGGTCAGGCGCACCTTGGCGACCTTGCGCAGCGCGGAGTTCGGCTTCTTCGGCGTCGTCGTATAGACGCGTGTGCAGACGGCGCGCTTTTGCGGGCAGTTCTGCAGGGCCGGAACCTTGTTGCGCTTCGGCTTGGCGCCGCGCGGCTTGCGAATAAGCTGATTGACTGTCGGCATTCTTATTCCTCTTGGTCATCCGTGCGGCCGCACGGCTGAGCGAAACCAAAAACCGGACGCGAGCGCCATCGCCCGGTCCGAACTTGCGGAGGACTGAGGGGCGTTTGCTCCTGAGTCGCGCGTTCCAAAACTCTTAAACTGACTTCCCAACAGCGTTTTTGCGGTTTTTCCGCAGACAGCCTGCCCTGGAAGGTGGCGCTATATATCCACGGGGGTCATCAGGGTCAAGCGCCAGGTTGCAACAATGTTTCAAGCACTTATTTGGGGGCTGTCGGGCGCCCAGGCCGCTTGCCCCCCTCAGAACTCAGAGCACCCTATATATGCTAATAAGTTTCATTCGCATGATATCGCGCCGATTGGTAAAGGACTTCCCCAGACTGGGGGTCTTGTAATACCCCGGCTGGTTGCGCCAAGGGGGCTAAAGCGCCATAAATCCCCGGCGTCCACATACCAGCAGAACAATGGCGCACGCAGACAAACCAATCGCGATTACAGGAAGGCCGGTTGCATCGCGGCTCGTGACCCTGTTTGCGCTGCTGGTCTTTGCGCTTCAGGGCTACCTAGTTCAGACACATATCCATGGCTTGCCCATTACGGAGCAGCGCACGGTGCATCTGTCCACGCCCGCGGGGCCCGGTCCGGTGGATCCCTACGACCCCGCCTACTGCCCCCTCTGCCAGGAAATTCTGCATGCCGGCGTGTTCGTCACACCCGTCATCGCCAGCCTGCCGCTCCAGCTCGACTGGATCGTCTTCCTTGCTGCAATGGTTCTGCCCGATCCGGTTACGATTCACCGCAGCCTGAACTGGCAAAGCCGCGCTCCGCCGCGCCGCTGATCCCAAGGTCTTTTGACCCGTGATCCGTTCCCCGTTCGTGGGGGCTCCATCCTTAGTTCCGTGAAATACCATGGCCATTACGTCATCAATGCGTTTGCAGTCGTTCAGGGCATCTGTTGCGCTGACGCTGCTCGCCGGCTGCGCGGTGGGCCCCGATTTCAAGAAACCGGCGGCACCAGACGTCAGCAGCTATACCGCCCAGCCCTTGAGCGCTCCCACCGCCACCGCCAATGTCACGGGCGGCGATGCCCAACGCTTTATCCAGGCGGCCGATATCTCGGGCGAATGGTGGACCGCGTTCCACGCTCCGGCGCTCAACGAGCTGGTGGCGCTGGCGCTCAAGAACAATGCCGACCTGGAAGCCGCCAACGCGGCCTTGCGTTCGTCGCACAACAGCGCCCTGGCCGCGCGCGGTGGTTTCTTTCCGCAGATTTCCGCCGGCTTCAATGCGACCCGCCAATTGACGCCCGCCGGCGCACTGGCGCCGACTCCCGCCGACAATTCAAGCCTGTATAATCTTTTCACGCCTCAGCTCAGCGTATCCTTCGTACCCGACGTGTTCGGCCTGACGCGGCGCACGGTGGAAGCGGCCAATGCCCAGGCCCAGGCGACGCATTATGCGATGCTCGCCACCTACACCACCCTAGTCAACAATGTGGTGTCGACCGCCATTCAGGAGGCGGCGGTCCGCGAGCAGGTCGATGCGACGCGGCAGATGATCGACGCCGAAACCAAGGCGCTGAATATTCTACAGTATCAACTGGACAAGGGTTATGCCAGCGGCGCCGATTTCGCCGCGCAGAAATCGGCCCTGGCGGCCGCCACCGCATCGCTGCCGCCGCTGATCAAGCAACAGGTCCAGTTGCACGATCAACTCGCCGTGCTGACCGGCCGCTTCCCGGCCCAGATGCCGCCCAGCACCTTGCGTCTGGCCGATCTCACCTTGCCCGCCGACTTGCCGGTCAGTCTGCCTGCCGATCTGGTGGCGCAGCGTCCCGATATCCTGCAGGCGCAGGCCAATTTGCACGCCGCCAGCGCCGCTATCGGCATCGCCATTGCCAACCGGCTGCCCAATATCACCCTCAGCGGCGCGGCCGGGAATTCCGCACTGGCCTTCGGCAGCCTGTTCACGCCGGGCACCGATTTCTGGAGCATCGGCGCGGGACTGGCGGCGCCGATCTTCCAGGGCGGCACCCTGCTCTACCAGGAGCGCGCCGCCCGGGGCACCTACGACCAGGCCGCCGCGCAATATCGCGGCACCGTGCTCACCGCCTTCCAGAATGTCGCCGACACGCTGACCGCGCTGCAACAGGATGGCGACGGATTGAAATCGGCGGCGGCGGCGGACGATGCCGCCAAGGCGTCGCTGGACATCACCCAGTATCAACTGCAGGCAGGCTATGCCGCCACGCTGGCACTGGTGACTTCCGAACAAGCCTACAGCCAAGCCCATATCGGGCTGCTGCAGGCGCAGGCGAGCCGCTATGCCGACACGGCGGCGCTATTTCAGGCGCTTGGCGGGGGATGGTGGCATCGCACCGATTTGAACGGGGACAAGAATGACAAATAGAAACGTCCATGCGGGCCTGGCGGCGGCATTGGCGGCCGTGCTGCTGATCGCCGGCTGCTCTCCCAAAAGCGACAACAATCAGGCCGCCGCCGCGAACAACGTCAAGCTGACGCCGGAACAGCGGCGCAACATCAAGCTCTATACGGTGGCGCAGTCGAAATTCCGCAAGACATTCGATACCACCGGCGTGGTGGATTTCGACAATGACCAGGCCACCATCATGCTGGCCCCTTTTTCCGGCCCGGTGTCGCGGCTGCTGGTGTCCCCCGGCGATCAGGTCAAGAAGGGCGATCCGCTGGCTATGGTCTCATCGCCCGATTACGCCGCCGCCCTGGGCACGTACCGCAAGACCCTGGCCGCCGCCAGCAACGCCCGGCGCCTGGCCGATGTTGACAAGGACCTGCTGGAACATCAGGGCGTTTCCCGCCGCGAGGCAGATCAGGCGCAGTCCGATGCCGCCGGAGCCGAAGGCGACCGCGACGCGGCGCTGCAGGCGCTGCTCGCGCTGGGCGTAGACCCGTCCATCATCAAGAATGTCGAGGCCGGCAAACCCACCACCAGCGCCGAGGGCGTGATCCGCGCCCCGATCAGCGGCACCGTGGTGGAAAAAAACATCACCCCGGGACAACTTCTGCAGGCAGGCACAACGCCGGTCTTTACCGTGGCCGACCTGTCGAAGGTCTGGGTGATGGCGCATATTTTTGATACCGACCTCGCCTCGGTTCATACCGGCGATCTTGCCGAGGTGACTGGCACCTCCAAAACCCTGCCCGGCACCGTGGACAATATCGCCGCCGAAGTGGACCCCAACACCCGCTCCATCGCGGTGCGCGTAGTGGTCAATAATCCCGGCGATTACCTGAAAAAGCAGATGTATGTCGGAGTGCGCATTCGCGACCGCCAGGAAAGCCAGGGCCTGCTGGTGCCGGTGTCCGCCGTGCTGCGCGACGATGAAAATCTGCCTTTTGTCTATGTCACCCAGAGCGATGGCGGCTTCGCCCGCCAGCGTGTGACGGTCGGCTCGCGCACCGGGGACCAGTATGTCATCGCCGATGGCCTCAGGACCGGCCAGCAGATCGTGGTGGATGGCGCCATCTTTGTTCAATTCATGCAGCAACAATGAGCGAAGATCATCCGCAGGAGCCGTCCGTGCGGCACGTGTCCGTGGTAAACCGGGTGGTGGCGGCATCGCTGCGCCAGTCCCTGCTGGTCGTGCTGATGACCCTGATCCTGCTGGGCGCCGGCATCCGTTCGCTGAACCGCCTGCCGGTCGACGCCTATCCGGACCTGTCGCCGCCGCTGGTGGACATCGTCACGCAATGGCCGGGCCATGCCGCCGAGGAAGTGGAGCGGCAGATCACCATTCCGGTGGAACGCGGGCTCAGTAGCATTCCACATGCCACTGCCCTGCGCTCGATTTCACTCTATGGCCTGTCGGACGTGGTCATCACCTCCGAGAATGGCACCGACAATTATTTCGCCCGCCAGCAGGTCTACAACGCCCTGCCCACCATTACCTTGCCCAGTGGTGTGGCTCCGTCCATCACGCCCATGTCTTCGCCATCGGGCCTTATCTATCGCTATGTGCTGCAAAGCCCCGACCGCTCGCCGATGGAGCTGAAAACTTTTGAAGCCTGGACAGTCGAGCCTGCCTTCCGCGCGGTGCCCGGCGTAGCGGACGATTCCGGCTTCGGCGGCGGTGAAATGCAGTACCAGGTGCTGCTCGATCCCGCAAAAATAGCCGGGGCCGGCCTGTCGGTGGCACAGGTGGAAAACTCACTGTCCGCGAACAATTCCAACGCCGGCGGCGGATTTTATTCGCAGGGTGGCCAGTTCTATTACGTGCGCGGCATTGGCCGCATGACAACAACCGAGGATATCGGCAACGTTGTCGTGGCGGTCAACAATGGCACGCCCGTGCTGCTGAAGGATGTCGGCCGGGTGGAAATCGGCATCGCTCCACGTCTGGGCGAATTCGGCTTCGAGAAACAGAATGATGCCGTGGAAGGCGTCATCCTGATGCGGACGGGCGAAAAGGCCCAGGATGTACTGAAGGGCGTCGAGGCCAAAACCAAGGAACTCAACGACCAGATTCTGCCCAAGGACATCAAGATCATCCCCTTTTACGACCGCGCCCAGCTGATCGCGCTGACGACCCAGGTGGTGGAAGGCAATCTGCTGCGCGGCATGTTCCTCGTCCTGGTGGTGCTGATTTTCTTTCTTTACGATTTCCGCGCCGGGCTGATCGTCGCCATCACCATTCCCCTGGCGCTGCTGTTTGCCTTCATCTGCCTGGATATCCAGCATGCCTCCGCCAATCTGCTGTCCATCGGGGCAATCGACTTCGGAATCCTGGTGGATGGCGCGGTATTCATGGTGGAGAATATTTTCCGCCAGATTGCCTTGCGGGAAGGCAAGAAATTCAATGCGTTTGAAGTGATCCGCGATGCGGCGGCGGAAGTGGACCGCCCACTGGTCTATGCCGTCGCGGTGATCGTGGTCAGCTTCCTGCCGATCTATGTCCTGTCGGGCCCCTCCGGCCTGCTGTTCAAGCCGATGGCCGACACCATGATATTTGCCCTGGTCGGCTCGCTGGTGATCACGCTTACGCTATTGCCGGTCCTGTGCGCCTGGTTCATGCGCGACGGCGTGCGGGAACGGCGCAATGCCGTCTTCGAATACATCAAGGAGCGCTACATCAAGGGGCTGGACTATTGCCTGGCCCGTCCCTGGAAGACGACCATTGCTTCGGCTGTCCTGCTTGGTGTGTCGCTGCTTCTCATTCCCGGCATCGGCGCCGAGTTCATGCCCAAGATGGACGAAGGGGCGCTGTGGGTGCGCGCCACCATGCCCTACACAATTTCCTACGACGAGTCGGCCAAGGTTGCGCCGAAAATACGCAGCATTCTGCTCGCTTTCCCGGAAGTCACAACCGTGACCTCCGAACTCGGGCGGCCGGATGACGGCACCGACGCCACGGGCTTTTTCAACGTCGAATTCTATGTGGGGTTAAAGCCCTATTCGCAATGGACCGGCACATATCGCACCAAGGCGACGCTGATCGAGGCGATCAACAATAAGCTTTCGGCCTTTCCCGGCATCATCTTCAATTACACCCAGCCTGCCGAAGACGCGGTCGACGAAGCCGAGACCGGCCTGAAAAGCGCACTGGCGGTGAAAATTTTCGGCAGCGACCTGAACGTGCTTCAACAAAAAGGCAAAGCCATCAAGCAGGTGCTGGCGGGGGTACGGGGCGTCAGTGATGTCACCCTGGTTCAGGAACTGGGGCAGCCCAGCCTGACCATCAAGATTGACCGCACCAAGATCGCGCGCCTTGGCCTGAACGTGGATGACGTCAACAAGATCATTTCCACCGCCATCGGCGGCGATGTCGCCACCCAGGTGGTCCAGGGCGAGGAGGAATTCGATCTGGTGGTGCGGCTGGATCGGCAATTTCGCGACAATCCCGAAGAAATCGGCAATATTCCGGTGCTCGCTCCCGGCGGCCAGCAAGTCCCCCTGAAGGAGCTGGCCGATATTTCCGTGACCAACGGCGCCTCTTTCATCTATCGCGATTCCAATTCGCGCTATATCGGCGTGCAATTTTCTGTGGAGGGCCGCGACCTGGCCAGCGCCGTGGATGACGCCATCAGCCAGGTGAACCAGAAAGTCACCCTGCCGCAGGGCTATCATGCCGATTGGGGCGGCGAATATAGCGAATATACCGCCTCCAGCCGGCAGATGAGCCTGATCCTGCCGCTGACCATATTCCTGATCTTCCTGCTGCTGTTCCTGCTCTACAGCAATCTCAAATTTCCTTTCATCACCGTGGTCGGCGTGCTGCTGTCGGCCCCGGTGGGCGGATTGCTGGCTTTATGGGTGACGGGAACACCTTTCTCGGTTTCGTCCGGCGTGGGATTCCTGGCCCTGTTCGGGGTCTCGGTGCTGACGGCGGTGGTCTATATTTCCTACGTCAACGAGCTGCGCAGCGAAGGCATGCCGCTGGCGGAGGCCATTCGCCATGGCGCCATCCTGCGGCTGCGGCCGATCATGATGACGGCCCTGGTGGCATCCTTCGGATTGCTGCCGGCGGCGCTGGCCAGCGGCGTCGGCACCGATACCCAGAAACCCTTCGCGCTTGTCATCGTTACCGGTCTGATCACGCGGCTGCTGATCAGCATTTTTCTGATGCCGGTACTTTACGCCCTGGTGGCGCGGCCGGATGACCGGCTGGAAGTGTGAGCGACCGGCGCGTTTTGCGCGCGAGCATGTCCGGTGAACATGCGAGAGGGAGCGAACGCCGCGAGCCCAAGCGAGCGGCACGCAACGCGTGCCGGCCACAGAAAGCCGGAGATATCAGCTAAAGAGGTCGAAGGGAATGCCCGCGACGCGGGCTTCGTGTTCCAGCAGCTTGCGCTTGAGCGGCAAGCCGCCGCCATACCCGGTCAGGCTGCCATCGCTTCCGATCACCCGGTGACAGGGCACAATCAGGGCAATGGGATTGGCGCCGTTCGCGGCCCCCACGGCGCGGGCCGCCTTGGGAAAACCGATGGTGCGGGCCACCGCGCCATAGCTGGTGGTGGTTCCGAAGGGAATATCGCACAACGCCGCCCACACAAGCTTGTTGAAATCCGGCCCTTCGGCAGCGAGCTCAAAGTCAAAATCCCGGCGCTTGCCCTTGGCATATTCCGCCACCTGGCGGCGCACATCGGCCAGCGCCCTGCTATTGCGCTCAGCCAGCGGGTCCACCTTGGCAGCCCCTGTTGCGCGCAAATTGAAGCGCAGCAGCCTGCCCTTTTCATCCACCCAGGCGGCGAAATTGCTGAAAGGCGATTCGATAACGTCCCAGAAATGCCTGCTCATGACGCTTCCTTCAGGCTGGTCCACAAATGCATTATGGCTAGGCTGCGATGCGGCGAAAACTGGACCATGAGCTTTTCCGTCTGTTCCTGATCCGGGCGCTCCGGCAATTTGTGCAGGCGCTGCAGGGCGGTGGCCATGGCGCTGTCGCCCACCGGGGCAGCATCGGCAAAACCGCCGCGCAGCATGACATAGCGCGCCGTCCAAATGCCGATGCCATGCAGGGCGGTAAGTTTTTTCTCTGCCGCCATAGCCGAGCCGCGCGGCAGACCTTCGATATCGAGCGCGCCCCTGGCCACGGCCTCAGCCGCGCCGATCAGGTATTTGGCCTTGGAGCGGGAATAGCGGCGGGCATGCAGCTTCGCCACACTGAGATTGGCCACCGCCTCCGGCGTGGGATGAGTCCGCATCTCGCCCACTTTTTCGCCGGCCAACTGGATCATTTCGCGCCGCAGGCTGGTGGCGAACTTCATGTGAATCTGCTGACCGATGATGCCCCAGGCCAGTCCATCAAACCCGGTCGGCAGCAGCGGCAGGCGCAGGCCCTTGCGCGGGCCGACAAAGCGGGCATGGCGGGTCTCGAAAGGGACTACCTCGTTATAAAGCCCCAGCATCTTCAGCGCTGCGTCATGCACCAAGGCCATGCTGGCGGGCCCAAGCTTTCTGCCGGCATGCACCCGCGCCCAGGCGCCCTCCTTTTCCAGTGAAAGTTCCAGAACCAAGGGGCCGTCCAGTGTCACCAGGGATTTCAATATCTTGTTGCCTTCGCTGCGTTCGCTGAGGCCTTCCGGATCGCGGGCGTGATAGGCGAGAATTTCCTTGGAGCGATATCCGGCCGGCAGCTGGATCAGGAACACCGAGCCGCCGCGCAGCGCCCGGTAGGCGCCCGGCGTCATGCGGGTATGGGCGAGAAACTGGCGGTGAAAAACCGATTCACTCTCGAACCCGGCGCCATAACCGATATCCATCACCTTGTCGTCGCCCGCCAGCAGCGCGGCGGCGGCCCGGCGCACCCGTTCCCGCCGCAGCCACTGGGCCGGCGCCAGATGGGCGTGATCGCGGAACAGGTCGGCCAGTTTGGTCAGGCTGACGCCGGTGGCGCGGGCCAGCGAGCCGGCGTCGGAAAAATCCTCGGGGTTTTTGCGCACCCGCGCCGCCAAGCCCTCGAACAGCGCCACATTTTCGTCTTCGCCGCGGTAATAAAGGTCCGGACGGCAGCGCTTGCAGGCCCGCAGCCCCGCCGCCAGGCATTCGACTTCGGTGCGGAACAGGGTGACATTTTCGGGCTTGGGCGGATGGGTCGGACAGGATGGCAGGCAGTAAATCCCCGTGGTGCGGACACCGATCAGGAACTTGCCGTCGAATTTGCCGCTGCGGGCCTGTTCGCGCGTCCAGGAAAAGGGTTTGGGCAATGCCATGAAGAGAGCCTAGCGCGGACCCAAAATCCCCGCCTCCTGTTTCTCCCGTTGGATATTGGACCTGTGGGCAAAAAGAAAAAGGGCCGCCCTTGCGAGCGGCCCTGATTCTTTTATGCCTGGAACCGCCTACTCGGCTGCTGCCGGGCCTTCCAGTTGCGGCACGGGCTGCGGTGCATTGGCCGCCGCTTCCGCCTGGATCGCCTTGTCGCGTTCCGTCGCGATATGGCGCAAACGGGCGATGGCGCCGCCGGTGCCGGCCGGAATGAGGCGTCCGACGATGACGTTCTCCTTCAGGCCTTCCAGCATGTCCACCTTGCCATTGACCGCCGCGTCTGTGAGGACGCGCGTGGTTTCCTGGAAGGAGGCCGCCGAGAATACCGAGCGGGTCTGCAGGCTCGCCTTGGTGATGCCCAGCAGGATGGCGCGGCCTTCGGCGGGCTTGAGGCCCTCGTCCGTCGCCTTCTTGTTGGCGGCATCCAGTTCGGCCTGGTCCACATGCTCGCCCGCGATCAGGGTGGTTTCACCGCCCTCGGTGATCTCGAGCTTCTGCATCATCTGGCGGCAGATCACTTCGATATGCTTGTCGTTGATCTTCACGCCCTGCAGGCGATAGACATCCTGGATTTCCTTGACCAGGTAGATGGCCAATTCTTCCATGCCCTTGATGCGCAGGATGTCGTGCGGGCTCGGGTTACCTTCGACGATGTAATCGCCCTTCTCGACATAATCGCCCTCGCGCACGCTGATGTGCTTGCCCTTGGGGATCAGGTATTCGGTCGGCTCGATCTTGTCCGACTTGGGCTTCACGATGACGCGACGCTTGTTCTTGTAGTCCTTGCCGAATTCGACAAAACCGTCGGTCTCGGCCAGCACGGCCGCTTCCTTGGGCTTGCGGGCCTCGAACAGCTCCGCCACGCGCGGCAGGCCGCCCGTGATGTCGCGCGTCTTGGCGCCTTCGGTGGGAATACGGGCAATAACGTCGCCGGCCCGGACTTCCGAACCGTCTTCCACCGAGAGAATGGCATCGGCCGAGATCGTGTAACGCGCATCGCCGGCATTGTTGGGCATCTGGATGATCTTGCCCTTCTTGTCGACGATGGCGATGGTCGGACGAAGATCGGGCACGTTCTTGCTGCCCGTACCGCGGCTGTCCATCACGATCTTGTTCGAAACACCGGTCTTTTCGTCCGACACTTCGCGCATGGTGACGCCGAAAATCAAATCCTCATACTTCACGATGCCTTCGACATCGGTCAGCACGGGAAGTGCGTTCGGGTTCCACTCGGCGATGCGGTCGCCGCGCTTGACGGTGGCGCCCTCGTCCACCTTCAGGCGCGCGCCATAGGTGATGCGGGAGGTGGCCCGTTCCTGGCCCTTGTTGTCGGTGATCACGACCTGCATGTTGCGGCCCATCGCGATCAGCTCACCGTCGGAATTCTTGACGATGTTGCGGTTCACGATCTTGACCTTGCCGTCATACGACGCCTCGATCTTGGACTGGCCGGCAACCTGCGCCGCACCGCCGATATGGAAGGTACGCATGGTCAGCTGGGTGCCCGGCTCGCCGATGGACTGGGCGGCGATCACGCCGACAGCCTCGCCGATATTGACCGAGGTACCCCGCGCCAGGTCGCGGCCATAGCATTTGCCGCAAACGCCTTCCGGCAATTCGCAGGTCAGCACGGAGCGGACGCGCACCTTCTGGACATGGGCGCTTTCGATCTTCTCCGCCAGGTCCTCGGTGACTTCCTTGCCGCGCTTGACCAGCACGTCGCCGGTTTCCGGATGCTTGATGTCCTCGGCCGTGGTGCGGCCCAAGACGCGTTCCGTCAGCGAGGCGACCACCTGGCCGCCGTCAATTTCGGCCTGGACCGTGACACCGCGCTTGGTGCCGCAATCTTCCGCCGTGATGATGCAGTCATTGGCCACGTCCACCAGGCGGCGGGTCAGGTAACCCGAATTCGCCGTCTTGAGCGCCGTATCGGCCAGGCCCTTGCGGGCGCCATGGGTGGAGTTGAAATACTCCAGCACGGTGAGGCCTTCCTTGAAGTTCGACAGGATCGGCGTCTCGATGATCGAGCCGTCGGGACGCGCCATCAGTCCGCGCATGCCGGCCAGCTGCTTCATCTGCTGCGGCGAACCGCGGGCTCCGGAATGGCTCATCATGTAGATGGAGTTCATCTCCATGACGCGGCCGGTTTCCGGGTCGATCTTCTCGGCGGCGATTTCCTTCATCATTTCCGCCGCGACCTGGTCGGTGCACTTCGACCAGACGTCCACCACAAGGTTGTACTTTTCCTTGTCGGTGGTCAGACCGTCCTGATACTGCTGCTCATATTCGCGGACGCGATGACGGGTTTCGTCAATCAGCTTCTGCTTGGTGGCGGGCACCACCATGTCGTCCTTACCGAAGGAAATGCCGGCCTTGCAGGCTTCGCGGAAGCCCAGCGCCATCATCGCATCGGCGAACAGCACGGTCTCCTTCTGGCCGCAATGACGATACACTTCGTCGATAAGCTGGCTTATTTCCTGCTTGCGCAGCAGCCGGTTGACCAGGTCGAAGGGGATCTTGGGATGACGCGGCAGGATGTCCGCGATCATCATGCGGCCGGGGGTGGAATTCACCCGCAGCGTCACCGGCTTGCCCTCGGCATCCACCGTCTTGTAGCGCGCCTTGATCTTGGCGTGCAGCGTGACGAGGTTCGAGAACAGCGCCTGTTCGATTTCCGCCATGTCGCCATAGAAACCGCGCAGCGGCTTCTTGGTCTTGGGGTCCTCGAGGAATTCGCCCGGCTCGCCGGCACGTTCCTGGCTGAGATAATAAAGACCAAGCACGATATCCTGGGTCGGCACGATGATCGGCTTGCCGTTGGCGGGCGACAGGATGTTGTTGGTGGACATCATCAGGACGCGCGCTTCCAGCTGTGCCTCAAGGCTCAACGGGATATGAACGGCCATCTGGTCGCCGTCGAAGTCCGCATTGAAGGCGGTGCAGACCAGCGGATGCAGCTGGATCGCCTTGCCTTCGATCAGCACCGGCTCGAACGCCTGGATGCCCAGGCGATGCAGCGTCGGCGCGCGGTTGAGCAGCACCGGATGCTCGCGGATCACTTCTTCCAGGATATCCCAGACTTCGGGCTTTTCCTTCTCGACCAGCTTCTTGGACTGCTTCACCGTCTGGCTGAAGCCCTTGGCTTCAAGCCGCGAATAGATGAACGGCTTGAACAGCTCCAGCGCCATCTTCTTGGGAAGACCGCACTG
>CAIOFO010000050.1 GCA_903857685.1 uncultured Alphaproteobacteria bacterium | reverse complement strand
TTTCGGCGATTTTTTGGCCTTTTTGACCGGCCGGACGGCTTTTTTGGCCACAGCCTTCTTCTTGCCCGGCATTGTCGCGCGCGACGTCGCAATTGCTTTTCGCTTCGGCTTTTTCGCATCCTTGGCGGTCGGGTTTTTTACGGGCTGCGGCAGGGATTTTTGCTGCTGCGGCGATTTTGGCTTCGGCGGGCTTTCGGCCGCGGGATCATTGCCATTTGCGGGCGAAAGCGCTGCGGGGACGGCCTCGCCCTTGAGCATCGCGGCAATGCGCGGCGACAGCGATTTCGGATTGTGCACGGCGTCCGCGGTGTTGTTCAGGAAGGCGCGCACTTCCGCAGGAGATCTGCAAATGCGCGCCTTGCCGGATTGCTGCAGCACCGGGCCATTGATCAGCGCCGGATGCTCTGCGATCCCCGTCCAGAAATCCTGGTCGGTGATGAAGCGGTCATCAAGCCGCAATGCCAGGAACAGGGGATCATACCGGCGCACCAGGCTCTGGCCGGCATCACTCAGCACCTGCGACAGGCGCCGCAGCGGCTCCAGCGCCAGCGGTGTGCTGACATAATCGTGCAACTGCAGCTGGTATCCGGCGCCCCGGATCTCATTGAGGACATCTGCAGCGGCGTCCGAGCTGGGGTCGCAATAGACGTTCACCCGGTCGGGTGCCGGCCGGTGAGCTTTGACGGGGGGATCTCCCAGGAGCTTAAGCGCAATGACCTTGGGCCCTTTGGTATCCGGGGCCTGCTCGAACGTTACGCGCTGTCCCTGCTTGACGCTCCCAAGGCCGGAAGCCGTGACGGTGGCGGCAGGAAGGAATATGTCGGCGTCCCCGGCATCTGGCGTTACGAAACCAAAGCCCTTTCCGGCATTGAAAAACTTGATGGTACCACTGGGCATATGGGTTCAAGGATCCAGGTGGGGCGACGGTGAAAGCCGATGCCGGTTGACGGGACGGTGGCTCTAAACCACATGGACTGGAGCAGCAAGCATTAAGCATGGCCGCGCAGCTTTGACGGGGGACGTGGCGCGGGTCACCAAATTCGCGAAGAATCGCGACTGGCGCAAAAGGGCCATTGCTGCTCCACGATTACGCCGCGCGTTCCCAGCGTCAGCCCTGCCGGAACATGCCGATCTGTGGCGCCGGGCACCCAGCACCGATGGGCCCCGCATCGCTCAAGCCCCCTGTCGGGGCGCGGCCTGTGCCCCCTCTCCTGTGAAGGGGGATCGCAATCCCAGGAACTCCGCCAAAATCACGCTAAGGCGCTCGCGGCCAAGATGGCGAGCGACATCACCCTGAGAACCGATCTCAGCGACGCACGGACGGCTTCAGGATGCCGGAAATGATTTGATGGAGATCAAATCATTTCGTCATCAAATAGCTTACATCTAATAGGGTTATTGGCTGCCTGGGCGGTTGGCCTTGTCTGGCACGCGGAGTATGAGTTCCCCGGTTGTTTGGGCCGCGAATATCGGCGCGCAACGACTTCGCGTGCACGCGGCGGAAATCGAGCGTTCGAGTAGTGCCTGCGGGCGGCGGCGTCCGGCGTCGCCGCCCCTCGAAGGCCATGAGAGGATCCGCCCGTGAATTTGCGAAAATTGGGCGCGGAAGTCGCCAGCGGCACGCCGGACTTTTGCAAACTGTTTGAGGCGTTGCCCGGCCTTTATCTCATTCTCGATATTGATCTGACGATTGTGGCGGTGAATCGCGCCTATGCCCAGGCGACGTTGATCGATCCCGAGGCCGTATTGGGCCGGGCGCTGTTCGACGTATTTCCTGATAATCCCCAGGACACGCAGGCAGATGGTGTTCGCAACCTGCAATCCTCGCTTTCGCGGGTATTGCTCACGCGGCGCGCCGATACCATGGCCGTCCAAAAGTACGACATTCGAAAGCCTGACGGCGAGTTTGAAGAACGATACTGGAGTCCCATCAACACGCCGGTGTTGGGCAATGATGGCACGGTACGCTGGATCATTCACCGCGTCGAAGACGTGACGGATCTGATGCGCCTTAAGGCGCACTCCAAAAGTCAGAATCAAATCGCTCGCGATCTCACCCGGGTCGTCAAAGAACTGCGTTCCGCCAATTCCCAACTGGCGCAAACCTTGTCGGACAATGACATGCTGGAACGTGAGCATGTCCATTTGGCCAACATTGTTGAATCCTCGGGCAACGCGATCGTCGGAATAACGCTGGAAGGAACAGTCACCAGCTGGAACCGGTCTGCGGAGCGGCTTTTTGGCTATTGCAAATCCGAAATCGTTGGCAAGTCCGACACACTTCTGTTTTCGCCCGACAGTCTTTCAAGAGAAATCGAGATTGTTGCGCGGGTCTTAAATGACGAAGTGATATCGCAGTATGAAACGGTGCGCGTACATAAGGACGGCCGGCATCTCAATGTCTCGCTGACGGTCTCGCCAATTCACGATCGGCGGGGAAGCATCATCGGAGCATCGGCGATCGTCCGTGATATTACTGCCGAGAAGCGGGCGGAGGAAGAACTCAAAAAACTCCATCTTGATCGCCTGTTTCTTGCCGATCTTGTCCAGTCCACAACCGATGCGGTTGTCGCGCGCACCAATGATGGAAGGATCAGGAACTGCAATCATGCCGCCGAACTGATCTTCGGCTACTCGGCAGAGGAGATGGTGGGACAGGCAGGGTGGTTTTCATCCGATATCGAGGCAGAAACCGCCGCAGTTATTGAGCGGCTTCAGCGCGGCGAGCCGAGCATCCACTATGAGTCCAGGCGTCCGCGCAAGAATGGCGACGACGTGCATGTCTTCATAACGGCCTCCCGGATTCGCAATCAGGAGGGATATATTGTCGGGACTTCGGAAACTATGCGCGACATTACGGATCAGAAACGGGTCGAAGCGCAAGCTCTCGCTTTGAAAAACGAACTTGCCCATATTGATCGGTTGAGCACGATGGGGCAAATGAGTGCCGCGATAGCGCACGAGCTTAATCAACCGCTGACCGCCATTGGAAATTATGCCAACGCCGCGATGCGGTTTCTCGAAAGAGACCCCGCATGCCCGAATGAGGTTCAGTCGGCGCGCTCTGCAATTGGGAAGGCGACGGCCCAGGCAATGCGTGCCGGAAGCATCATTCGATCGTTGCGAGAGTATGTTGAAAAGCGGGATACATCGCGGTCGCCGGAATGTTTGAATGCCGTAATCCGGGAGGCTGTTGCGCTTGGCATGGTGGATCTGAAATGCAGACGCATAAATCTGGTCCTTGCGCTCGATCCTTCGGCGCCGCGGGCCCCGATAGACAAGGTGCAATTTCAGCAGGTCATACTCAATCTGATGCGCAATTCCGCCGAGGCGATGGTGGATGCGGACCAACGTAAGTTGACAATCGCAACAGCGATTGATTCCGCAAGTGTTCTCATCACCGTACGCGACACTGGTCCCGGTATTTCCGCCGACGTGCGAAGCCGGCTTTTCCAGCCCTTTGTGACATCCAAGGCTGATGGTATGGGGATAGGGTTGAATGTGTGCCAGTCGATCATTGAGGCGCATGGCGGCACAATTGACGCCGCAGACGCCAGTCCCGGCGCATTATTCTCAATTCGTCTGCCGTTGGCGGATGATGGACTGTCTTTGTTGACGTAATTTTGCGCCGCGCCTCGTACCCCTCAAGGCGCTGGCGCGCGGGGTACTCGGCACCATTTCTTTGCCGCCGCAGGCGGCAAAGAAATGGTGGGCGCGACAGGGATTGAACCTGTGACCCCTGCCGTGTGAAGACGGAGTAGGGAGCAACCTTAGTGCCTGAGCTATTTCGGCTTTTTGCTCACATCCGAGGGAGTGCACACCTTGTGCACCACCGGCAGCCGGTCGGTGGCCATGGCTGATTCGTTCGGCACGACATGGGCGTAACGGCAATCCCGGGGCTGGCAGGCGCCGGATTGTTGCGCCGCGCTTGAAAAAAGTCGACAGGTTCCGGACAGCCGAAGGGGTTTTTCCTGGCGGGAAAGTGGCCTACCGTCGCTCGCAGAAAAATTCAAAAAAATTCTTGGGAGGATCATCATGGCATTTTCAAGCAGGTCTTTGGCGTTCGCCGGTGTGATCGGTGTTTCTGTTCTGGCGATGACCGCGCTCGGTTACGCACAAGGCGTGGGTGATGCGGGCCCGGCGCGCGCGCCGGGCGGCGGTTTCGCCCGCCAACCCTTGCCGCCCTTGGTGGTCCCGGAAGACAAATATGTCGTCTGGCCGCTAACCCCCGCCCAGGACAAGTACAAGGACATTAACGGCCTGCACCTGAAGACCACCTATCTGCTGCCGCCAGTGAGCTTTTCGGAAAAAAGCCGCGCCGACGGCAACGTATATTGGGGCCGCATCGCCGGCACGACCTATGACAAGATGATGCGCGACTGGGTCGTGGCCAACTTGAAGCGCATTGGTGTCCAGAATGTGGTGGACAATCCGGTTACGTTGAAGCCGATCTGGTTTCCCACCAGCTTGAAAGCGTCGGTCACGTCCGGTGGACAGACCGTTGCAATCAACACGGCCTTTTCGCTCGGTGGGCAATCCACCCCCGCGGGCGGGCTGGATCTTCCTATCGTCTATGTCGGTTTGGGAAGCGCGGCAGACATTCAGGGCAAGGACTTGAAGGGCAAGGCCGTGTTGGTCTACTCCATGCCGCAGCCGGGCCAGCGCGAAAATTCGGCGTTTTCGACCGGTGCCATCGCACGCGTGCAGAAGGCTGGCGCAGCGCTCGTCATCCATGACCTGGCACTGCCCGGCATGCCTGACGCGGTGACCCAGCCAGGAGGCACCCCCGGGGGAAAAGATGATTCCAACTTCCTGATCTCCATCGGCCCGGGGGAGAGTGAAAAGATCCGCGACATGATCGGCCGTGGTGAACAGCCCATGCTGCATTATGAGCAAATTGTCGAACACAAAACCGGGCCGGCGGGCGTGGTCACCGGCATCCTGCCCGGCACCACGGACGAGAATATTATCATCGAAGCCCATACCGACAGCTTCTTCTATGGCGCGTTGGACAACGCCGCGGGCGTAGCACAGCTCATGGGCCTGGCGGAACACTATGCCAAGATTCCTCAGTCCCAGCGGCGGCGCAATATTATTTTCGTGCTGAATGATGACCATCATTCGCGTAGTGCCGGTCTGGAATGGGTGCGGGAGCATATGGCCGCCCAGATGGACAAGACGGTAATCGACTTCAACTGCGAGCATCCGGCGGAAACGCAGTTCTACCAGATCAGCGGTGGATTGATGTCGTCCGACCAGGTCGGCGCGAGGCGCATCAATCTGGGCGGCACCGACGGTACGCCGCTGGAGCGCGACATCGTCCAGGAGGGCTTCAGGTCGTTCGGCGTGGGCGTTTACACCCGGCCCGATGGCGGTGATGGCTCAGGTGGCGACGGCTTCTCAACGGCGCCGCCGCGCGTGGGCGTGATTGACCACATCCTCTATCACACCTCGATGGACGTGCCCGATTGGGTGCCGGCCATCGGCATTGAGCGCGCCACTCAGGCATATGCCTGGATCGTGGATGAAGTGAATAAACATGACATGTCGGAAATTCGACTGCCGAAGACGTCCAAACCTGTGGTCGCGCGCCGATTTGAGGATTAGGGAATATCCCGCGTCGCAGCAAGCGGCGCGGGTTTTTTTGAATACGGTGACAGGAGAAGCGTCCCCCATTTCTCAAGACGAAAGGGTCGGTGTTTCGTCTGCGCGAGCGCCCCACGGCGCATCGCGCGGGGCACTCGGCATAGTTCTTGTTGCGCGAGAGCTGCTCAGCACCGATGGGCCTCGCCCGCCTCCCTGCGCTGTCGCGCGGCGGGCTCGGCACCATTTATTGCCCGCCAAGGCGGGCAATAAATGGTGGGCGCGACAGGGATTGAACCTGTGACCCCTCCCGTGTGAA
>CAIOFO010000049.1 GCA_903857685.1 uncultured Alphaproteobacteria bacterium | reverse complement strand
CTGCACCGGAATTTTCATCTCCTTGGCGATGCCGGTCAGGTTCTTGTCGATCATCGCCTTGGCGGCCAGTTCGGCGGCGCGCTTGGCCAGCGCCGACTGGCGCTGTTCGGAGGTCCAGGCCGCCAGCGCCGCGCTGCGCACCTGGTCCAGCGCCTTCAATTTCGGCGGGGTCACCCCGACCACCTTGACGGCATAATATTCGCCGCTCTTGGCGGGGAAGGGATCGCTGTCGTCACCCACTTCCTGGGCAAAGGCGGTGGTGAAGAATTCCGGATCGGCGGGCAAGCCCTCCGCCTTGGTGCCGTCGGGCGACAGGCCGGTCTTGTCCACCGCCATCAGCTTGCCGCTCTTCATGCCGGTCTTTTTCGCGGCGGTGGCGATATCGGCGCCGCCGCTGCGGGAATCCTCAAAGGCGTTGACGATATCGGTGATCTTGGCGGTTGCCGCCTGCACCGCCAGATTCTTGCGGATTTCGTCCTTGGCGTCATCGAGCGAACGCTGCACGCCCGGCGTGATCGCCGTCACCCGCATCAGGACGTAACCGCCCAGCGCCGACTGGACCGGCTGGCTCACTTCCTTCAGGGGAAGGGAGAAGGCCACATCGGCGCGGTGCGGATCGGCCAGGTCGGTCCTGTTCAGCACGCCCAGCGAAAGATCGGCGGGCTTGATCTTCATGCCGGCGGCGAGGGCGTCGAATGTCTTGCCGCCGTCAATCTCAGCCCGCGCCGCCTTGGCGTCGGCCTGGGTGGCGAATTCGATCTGCTGGATGTCGCGTTTTTCCGGCACGTCATAGACGTCCTTATGGGCGGCATAATCCTGGGCGATCATGGCGTCGGTGATGGCGCCCTCATTGGCCACATCGGCGGGCCCGATCTGGGCATATTCGATCTGGCGGTATTCCGGGGTGGAGAATTTGTCGGGATGGGCCTTCACATAGGCGGTCAGATCCGCGTCGCTGGGCGTCGCGATGGGGCCCACCGCTTCGGGCGCCACGATGACATAATCCACGGCGCGCCGTTCGGAGAGATACAGGAAGATCGCCTCGGCATAGCCGGCGGGCAGGGCAAAGCCGGTTTCCAGCGCGCCCGTGAGCTGGTCGCGCGACATGTCGGAGCGCACCTCGGCCAGGAACGAGTCTTCGTCATAGCCATTGGTGCGGATCACCTGGAGGAAGGTGTTGTGGTCGAACTGGCCGGTGACGCCGCGGAAGGAAGGCTGCGAGCGCACATTCTGCGACAGCGCCGCGTCGCTGGTGGTCAGGCCCAGGCGCGCCACGGTGTTGTCCAGCGCGGTGCGGCTGACCAGCTGCTGCAGCGCGACATTGCCCAGGCCCATTTTCTGGGCCATGTCGGGGGTGATATCCACGCCCATCTGCTGGCCCTGGTTGCGCAGGAAATTGCGATAGGAGCGCGAAAAGGAATCGCTGCTGATTTCGGTCGAGCCCACTGTGGCCAGGGCCGTCGAGCTCATGCCGGTGAAGACGTCGGCAATGCCCCAGACGACAAAGCTCAGCGCCAGCACTCCCATGAAGATGGAGGCGACCCAGGAGGTCGAAATACGGTGCATCCATGTCATCATTGGCAAAGACTCGCGGGACCCAGGGCCCGATGGAATTAAAAGGCGGCGGATGATAGGGAGGGGGGCCTGTCAGGGCAAGCCGCGATTCCGCGCCGGTTTCCTGGCTTTTCAGGGGGCCGGGCGGCTCCAAAGGATGACCGAACGTGCGCCAGCTGGTGGCCGGAAACTGGAAGATGAACGGGTTGGCGGCAAGCCTTGGCGAGCTCGCCGCGCTCAAGGCCGGGCTTATCAATGGAAGTCTGGGCGGAGCGCGCTGCGATGTCCTTGTCTGTCCGCCCGCCACGCTGATTGCCCAGGCGGCCGCCGCAGTGCAGGGCGCCTTCGCCATCGGCGGACAGGATTGCAGCCCGCAAGCCTCGGGCGCCTTCACCGGCGATATCAGCGCCGCCATGCTGAGGGATGCCGGCGCCAGCGCCGTGATCCTGGGTCATTCCGAACGGCGGCAGTATCACGGCGAGAGCAACGCGCTGGTCGCGGCCAAGACGCTTGCCGCCTGGAACGCGGGCCTTGCCGCCATCATCTGTGTCGGCGAGACCGAAGCCGAGCATGACGCCGGCACGGCGCATCCGGTCTGCCATTCCCAGATCGCCGGCAGCGTGCCCAGCGGCGCAACCGCCGCCAATGCCGCCATCGCCTATGAGCCGGTCTGGGCCATCGGCACCGGCAAGACCCCGACATCGGCGGAGATCGCCGCCATGCATGCTCATCTGCGGCGCTGCCTCATCGAACTGTTGGGGCCGCGGGGCACGGATATCCGGATTCTCTATGGCGGCTCGGTCAAACCATCCAATGTCGTGGAAATTTTAAACCTTCCAGAAGTGAATGGCGCGCTCGTCG
>CAIOFO010000048.1 GCA_903857685.1 uncultured Alphaproteobacteria bacterium | reverse complement strand
TCCTTTTTGAGGAAGGTGCCTATCCAGCTCTGGATGCGGACATACATCTTGTTTTCCAGCGGTGCATGGCCGCCGGTCAAAGAATGTGTCTGGTAAAATGTCTTCATGACATGCACGGGGTTGCGATTGTAACCGGCAGCCAGGAACGCCGCGAATTGTTGGCTCGAATCCATGAACTTCTTGAGGGTGGTCTTTGGGACGGAGGTGAGTTCGAGGTCCAGCAGCAGCACCGATGCGGTGACCGCATTATTGAGATTGCCCATGCCCAAAGCAAAGTCTGGTTCCAGATGGGCGGCGGGATAATTTTGCAGCACCATGGCGTAGGTGCTTTCCACAAATTGCGGAAGGCCAAGGGCGCCCGCGCTGGACTTGGCATAGGCATAGGCTTGGCCTTGATTGGCCGCCAGCGTGAACAGCACCTCGTGGATGCATTGCTCCATCCCGACATATTTCATGTGGAGCGGATCGACATGTTCGGTGATCATCAGCCTCAGCACCATGCTCTCGGGGATCTGCTGGGCGACCGTGCTGCCCGGAGCAACGCGGGAGCGCACATCATTGGCCTTGATCTGCTCATAGGCCTGGCGCTGCAGCGAGCGCAGGTAATTCATGCCCGCATCGCGCATGGTCTTGGTATCGAGTTCGGGGGTGTAGGCGGAGTAGACCGCCTCCTGGTAGCCGAGTTTGGCATGGACCGGACGGCGCTGGGCGAAGACCACATAACCGTCGGGTTTTGTCACCTTGAAGTGCGTGTTGATGAAGTTGTCCGCGGGCCAGGTAACCGTGAAGCCCTGATCGTTCCGCCCCGCTTCGTCCATGCGCAGCACGGTGAGCGCGCCGTCCTTGCGGCCGACCGCCAGCAGCCAGGCGAAATGGGACAGGCCCCCCTGGGCATCGAACTGCATGTCGTCCACGAGGACGGGTTGGGCAGCCAGCAGCGCCTGCGCGTCATGAATGCGCTGGCGAAAGTCAAAATCGGGGGCGTCACTGGGTTTCTTGGAGACCAGCGCCAGTGATACCGGCTTGGCGCGGGCCTTTTTCCGCGCCGGGCTTTTTGCCGCCTCGAGAAGGGCATGCATCGCGCCGCATTCCGTGCATTTCTGCGGCGTCACCTTGGCCTGCGCGCCGGCGCTCCCAACAACCATGGTCAGCAGCAAAGTGCACAGCATGGCGGCGCGACTGACGGCGTTTTGCGGCTTCACGGCAACTGCACCCTTTCTCGCGCGCGCAGGTTAACACGCGTTTGCCGCGCCACAACCCAAATTCCGTCACAGGTTTTGTGTGCGGCGCAACGGACACGTCCGGATCGAGGGAACTTTCAGTCCTTGCTGACAAAGCTGATGATGTCGCCCGACGGGCAATTCAATGCCTCGCAGATCGCCTCCTGAGTCGAGAAGCGCATCGCCTTCGCCTTGCCGGTCTTGAGAATGGAGAGATTGGCAAGCTAATCCCAACGTTTTCCGCCAAGTCGGTCAGGGTCATGCGTCGTAAGGGCCTGGTCCAGAGGCCTAAAACGCCCGGTTCGCACCGGACCTTTTCATTTTGGTTGTCGAAACGATAAGGCTTAGTCGGTTTCTTCCTGGGCGCGCCGAATTGCCATCAAGGCGAGTTGCGCAAGGCGCGCCTGGTTTCGATCATGTGCCAGATGATCAGCACCGGCACGGCAACCACAAAGTCGCGCGCACGCCGCAGCAGGGAGACCGCAAGCCCGATCTCGGGCGCAAAGCCGAACACCGGCGCCAGCGCGGCATATCCTGCTTCCTGCACTCCGACGGCGGCGGGAATGAAGACGGTGGCGCTGCGCAAGCCTTCCACCAGCGCCTGGATGGCGATGGCCGTCCACAGGCTGGCCGTCACGCCCATCACCCGCAGCACCACCCATAGCCACAATCCGCTCACGACCCAGCCCGCGAATTGCAGAAGCAGCGAAAGCGCCATACGTCCGCGCCGCCGGTAGATGGCGTGAATGGCCTCGTGAAAATCCGCGGCCCGCTCCAACCGGACGGAAAACAGTTTTTCCGCAGCCTTTTCCACCCAGCGCCCGCCCCCCAGCTGCACCAGGGCAAAACCGATCGCGCCCGCCGACATGAATGCCGCCCCTGCCAGCATCGCCCAGATATAAGCGGACAGCTTCGCATCGGCGGACAGCAGCGACAGGCTGGTGAGCACGCCGGTCAAGACATACAGGCCCTGTGCGAAGGTCTCGGCGGTCAGGTCGGCCACCACCAGGGCCGAGGCGGTTGTGGCCTCGATGCCCGTGAGCGTCAGCACCCGCGCCGCCAGCACCAGGCCGCCAAGCTGGGTGATGGGCAGGACATCGGAGGCGCTGTCGCGCAGCTGCCGCGCCGCGAAGATCACGCCCAGCCTTGGCCGGCCGGGCAGCAGCGGGGCCAGGCCTGCCGCCAGCACCGCTTCCGCGCCGAATCCGGCCAGCACGACCAGGGCAAAACCGCTGAAGCCGGCATGCGCCAGCGACTGCATCACCAGGCTCATGTCAAAGCGCAGCAGCAGCGCCGCCAACACGGCGGCGCCCAATCCCAGCGCCAGGATGAGTCTGACTGTCATGCGGCCAGCATGGACGGGACGTGGCCAAAGAAAAAGGCCGGTCTCGCGACCGGCCTTTTCCATGCGGTATTGGGAAAGATCACGCTTCGGCGGGTTCGTCCTCGGCCGCTTCGTCGCCCTCAACTTTCGGGGCGGCGCCTTCCTCGAACAATTCTTCCGCCGCGATGGTAGCTTCCTGCTGTTCGGTACGCTCGGCCAGCACATCTTCGCCGCGCGCCTGGCGCCCGGCTTCGTCTTCGCTGCGGGCGACATTGACGGTGATGGTCACCTTGACTTCGGGATGCAGCACCACCGGCAGCTTGAACAAGCCGATGGTCTTAATCGCCTGGGAGATGTTGACCTGGTGACGATCCACCTTGAAGCCGCCGGCTTCGATCACGGTGGCGACATCGCGCGGCGTTACCGAACCATAAAGCTGGCCGCGGTCGCCGGCCTGGCGGATCAGCATGAAAGACTGGCCGTCCAGCTTCTTGGCGATGGCTTCGGCGTCCTTCTTGCGGTCCAGGTTATGGGCTTCCAGCTTGACCTTCTGGGTCTGGAAATATTCCCGGTTCGCCTTGGTGGCGCGCAGGGCCTTCTTCTTGGGCAAAAGGAAATTGCGGGCGAAACCGTCCTTGACGCGGACTTCATCGCCCATCTGGCCCAGCTTTTCGACGCGTTCGAGCAGAATGACTTGCATGGCCGCCCCCTTACTTCACGACATAGGGAAGCAGCGCCATGAAGCGGGCGCGCTTGATCGCGTTCGCCAGAATGCGCTGGTTCTTGTTGGACACCGCGGTGATGCGGCTGGGCACGATCTTGCCGCGCTCGGAGATGTAACGCTGCAGCAGCTTCACATCCTTGTAATCGATCTTGGGCGCGCCGGCGCCCGAGAAAGGATCGGTCTTCTTGCGCCGGAAGAAGGGACGGCGCGCGCCGTCACCACCACGCTCGCCGCCGCGTCCGCCTTCGCGGTCGCCGCCGCGTCCGCCTTCGCGGTCACCGCCGCCGGAGCGGCCGCCGCCGTCACGATTGCCACCGAAACTCATATTGCGGCCTCCTCGGTCACGGCTTCGCCTTCCGGCTTGGCCTCGTCGCGGCGATTCTTGTTCGACGAGACGTCGAACTGGTCAACCTTGACGGTGATGTAGCGCAGCACGTCTTCGTTGATCTTGAGCTGGCGTTCCAGCTCGACCACCGCAACCGACGGCGCGTTGATGTTGAGGAGCACATAATGCCCCTTGCGATTCTTCTTGATGCGATAGGCAAGTCCGCGCAGGCCCCAATATTCCTGCTTTTCGACTTTGCCGCCCTGGCCCTCGACGATGGTCTTGAGATGGGTGGCCAGTGCGTCCACCTGTTGCGCGCTGATGTCCTGGCGCGCGATCAGGAGATGCTCGTAAAGAGCCATGTCCGGTCCTTTTCTTCGGATGCGGAGCGATGTTGGGTCGGACACCCGTCACCGCTTCGGCTCACCGGACCCGCGCACAATGCGCATCCCTTATTGAAGGGCGTCCGGCGACCGCAGCCGTCTTGAGGAGCGGCGATATAGGGGAAAGGCTGGTCCGCGGCAAGGGATGCGGGCAATATGGGCTTGGGCCAATGAAAAACATCAGTAAAATCAAGGGCCTTGAGGGGTTATGGGGAACGATCCAGCCGACGCGATACTGGCAAAGGCGGCTTGGCGGCTGATCCCCGTCATGTGCCTGATGTATGTCGCCAGCTTTCTGGACCGGGTGAATATCGGCTTCGCGGCGCTGTCGATGAACCACGATCTGGGGTTTTCACCGGAAATCTATGGCCGGGGCGCCGGCATCTTCTTCCTGGGCTATTTCCTGTTCGAGGTGCCGTCCAACCTGATGCTGGAGAAAGTGGGCGCGCGCGCCTGGATGTGCCGCATCATGGTGACATGGGGCATTCTTTCGATGGCCTGCGCCTTTGTGCAGGGGCCGGTGTCCTTTTACGTGCTGCGTTTTCTGCTGGGCGTGGCAGAGGCCGGGCTTTATCCCGGCATGATCCTGTACATGACCTACTGGTTTCCGCAGCGAACGCGGGCGCGCTTTATCGCCCTGTTCCTGGCGGCGGTGCCGGCCGCCAGCGTGATCGGCGCACCCATTTCGGGCTGGCTGCTGGGTTTCGAAGGCGCCTTGCATGGCTGGCAATGGCTGTTCCTGCTGGAGGGCATGCCGTCCCTGGCTCTGGGCATCGGCGTGCTCTGGCTGTTGCCCGACCGGCCCGCCGATGCGGCCTGGCTGACGGCGGAGGAACGGCTGATCATCGCGGCGCGGCTGGCCGCCGACCGGCAGGATGACGTGCAGTCGGGCGCGCTTCACGGCTTGTGGGAAATGCTGGCCGACAAGCGCATCTGGATTTTCATCATTCCCGATTTTTCCATTGTCATCGGTCTTTACGGCCTGGGCCTGTGGATGCCGCTGATGATCAAGGCGCAGGGTTTTTCCAACCTGCAGACCGGCTTCCTGGTGGCGCTGCCCTATATCGTGGCGATGGCCGCGATGGTGGGTCTGGGAATTTCCAGCGACTGCAGCGGCGAGCGGGTGGGCCATGTCGCCGGCGCGGCGGTGGCGGGAGCGCTGGGATTGCTGGGCGCGGCGCTGCTCCATGGACCCGTGGCGATCATCCTGAGTTTCTGCCTGGCTTCGGCCGGAATCTATGCCGCACTGGCGGTGTTCTGGACCCTGCCCACCGCGCTGCTGCGCGGTATGGCGGCGGCGGGCGGATTGGCGCTGCTCAATTCCTTTTCCAACCTGGGAGGCTATTTCGGGCCGGACCTGATGGGACAGCTCAGACAGCTGACCGGCGATTATGCCTTTGGCCTGGAAGTACTGGCGGGCTTTCTGCTGCTGGCGGCAGCAAGTGTGCTCTTGATCGGACGTGCGTTCTTTCGGCGGCAACTTGACTCTATCGGGCCCCCTTGATTTGTCTCCGCCGCGATGACTCGAGCCTTTTTGTTTCCCGGACAAGGCAGCCAGGCGGTCGGCATGGGCAAGTCCCTTGCCGAGGCATTTGCCGTCGCGCGCGCCGTGTTTGCCGAAGTGGATGACGCGCTGTCGCAGAAGCTTTCCCGCATCATGTGGGAAGGGCCGGAGAGCGATCTGACGCTGACCGAGAATGCGCAGCCCGCCATCATGGCCGCCAGCATGGCGATCATCGCGATCCTGAAATCCGAAGGCGGCCTTGATCTTGGCAAGCATGCGCGGCTGGTGGCGGGTCATTCGCTGGGCGAATATTCGGCGCTTTGTGCGGCAGGCGCTTTCACGCTGGCCGACACGGCCCGACTTTTGAAAATCCGCGGCCAGGCAATGCAAAGCGCCGTACCGGTGGGCGAGGGCGCCATGACGGCCCTGATCGGCGCCGATATCGAAACCGCCGAAGCCGTTGCCGCCGAGGCGCAGGCGTCCGGCGGCGTTTGCGTCGTCGCCAATGACAATGCCCCGGGCCAGGTGGTGATTTCCGGCAGCGCCGAGGCGCTGCTGCGTGCCGCCGAGATCGCCAAGGCCAAGGGCGTCAAGCGCGCCATCCCCCTGTCCGTGTCCGCGCCGTTTCATTGCCCCCTGATGCAGCCCGCCGCCGACGTCATGCGCGACGCCCTGGCCAAGGTCACCATCCGCCCGCCTGCCGTGCCGGTACTGGCCAATGTGACAGCCCGGGAAAGCGCCGAACCGGAGAATATCCGCCGCCTTCTTGTGGAACAGGTGACCAGCCGGGTGCGTTGGCGCGAGAGCATGCTGGCGCTAAGATCGCTGGGCGTGGAGACGACGGTGGAAGTGGGCGGCAACAAGGTTCTCACCGGCATGGTCAAGCGCATCGACAAAGAGCTTCAGACTGTGACTTTGGATACGCCTGCGGAAATCGAAGCGTTTGCGAAAGGGCTCTGAATGTTTGACCTGACAGGCAAAGTCGCATTGGTCACGGGCGCCTCCGGCGGCATCGGCGGCGCCATCGCCAGGGCTTTGCATGCACAAGGCGCCACTGTGGTTCTGTCGGGTACCAAGGTGGAGGCGCTGGACAAGCTGGCGGCTGAACTGGGATCGCGGGCCTATACCGCCGCCTGCAATCTTTCCGACATCGCTTCGGTAGAGGCGCTGCCCAAGGCGGCGGAAACCGCCGCCGGCGCGCCGATCGACATCCTGGTCAACAATGCCGGCATCACCCGCGACAATCTATTCCTGCGCATGAAGGATGAGGAATGGGACCAGGTGCTGGCGGTCAATCTCACCGCCGCCTTCCGCCTGTCGCGCGCCGTGTTGCGCGGCATGATGAAAAAGCGCTGGGGCCGCATCATCCAGATCACTTCCGTGGTGGGCGCCACCGGCAATCCCGGCCAGGGCAATTATGCCGCCGCCAAGGCGGGGCTGGTGGGGATGAGCAAATCGCTGGCCGCCGAGGTCGCGAGCCGCAACATCACCGTCAACGCCGTCGCGCCCGGTTTCATCCAGACCGCCATGACCGATGTCCTCACCGACGAGCAGAAGAAGATGATCTCGGACCGCATCCCGGCGGGACGGATGGGCAGTCCGGCCGAAATCGCCGCCGCCGTGATCTATCTGGCATCCGAGGAAGCCGCGTATGTGACGGGCGAAACCATCCAGATCAATGGCGGGATGGCCATGATATAACAGGAATATCAGGTACTTAACCGCGATGTGGCGGGGCGCGGGCGATTATGTTACCAAACCGGCCACCCACGAAGCACCCAATGTGAGGTCCCGGCCGTTTCCCATGTCTGCCGGGTTTGAAATCTAAGAGAGGCTTACAAGTCCATGAGCGATACTGCCGAGCGCGTGAAGAAGATCGTCGTCGAGCATCTGAACGTTGATGCCGACAAGGTCACCGACAATGCGTCTTTCATCGAAGACCTGGGCGCCGACAGCCTCGACACCGTCGAGCTGGTCATGGCGTTTGAAGAGGAATTCGGCATCGAAATCCCGGACGACGCGGCGGAATCCATCGTGACCGTCGGCGACGCCGTTAAATATATCGACAAAGCCAACGCCTGACGCCCCGGATGCGCCGGGTCGTTGTAACGGGTCTGGGTCTCGTCACGCCGCTGGCATGCGGCGTGGAGGAGACTTGGGCCGCGCTTCTGGCCGGCAAGTCGGGCGCCAGCGCCATCACCCATTTCAAGGTGGACGATCTGGCGACCAAGATCGCCTGCCAGGTGCCACGCGGCGACGGCACGGCCGGCACATTCAATCCCGACCAATGGGTTGATGCCAAAGAACAGCGGCGCATGGACCCGTTCATCATTTATGGACTGGCGGCGGCCAAGCAGGCGGTCCGGGATTCCGGCTGGGTGCCTGGGACCGAGGAAGAGCGCCAGCGCAGCGGCGTGCTGATCGGCTCGGGCATCGGCGGACTGACCGGCATCGAGGAAGCCGCCATCCTGGTGCACGAAAAAGGCCCCCGCCGCCTGTCGCCTTTCTTCATTCCCGGTCGCCTGGCCAATCTGGTGTCGGGCTATGTCTCCATCGAGCATGGCTACAAGGGTCCCAACAGCGCGGTCGTCACCGCCTGCGCCACGGGCGCCCATGCCATCGGCGACGCGGCGCGCATGATCGCGCTGGATGACGCCGATGTGATGCTGGCGGGCGGCGCGGAATCGGCGATTTGCCGCCTGGGTATCGCCGGCTTCAACGCCTGCCGCGCCCTTTCCACGGGCTTCAATGACAATCCCACCAAGGCCTCGCGCCCCTACGACAAGGACCGCGATGGTTTCGTCATGGGCGAGGGCGCCGGCATCGTGCTGCTGGAAGAGCTGGAGCATGCCCGTGCCCGCGGCGCGAAGATTTACGGCGAAGTCAAAGGCTATGGCCTGTCCGGCGACGCCTATCACATTACCGCTCCGTCCGAGGACGGCGAGGGCGGTTACCGCGCCATGCAGATGGCGCTCAAGCGCGCCGGGTTTGCCGCATCCGATATCGATTACATCAACGCCCATGGCACTTCGACCATGGCCGACGGCATCGAGCTGGGCGCGGTCGAGCGGCTACTGGGCAATGCGGCGCCGGGCAAGCCGATCTCGTCCACCAAATCCTCCATCGGCCATCTGCTGGGCGCGGCCGGATCGGTGGAAGCGATCTTCTGCCTGCTCGCCATGCGCGATGGCATCGTTCCGCCCACCATCAATCTGGAAAATCCCGACGTCACCACGGCCATGGATCTTGTGCCGCTGAAACCGCGCAAGCTTGACGTCAACGTCGCCATGTCCAACAGTTTCGGCTTCGGCGGCACCAATGCCGCGCTCATATTCGCCAAAGCGTGATGCGATTTTTTTTCGCGATCATGGTGGTGCTGGCCGTCATCGCCGCCGGCGCTGTGGAATGGGCCAGCGGCGCCTGGACGGAGCCCGGTCCTGCGGCTTTGAGCGGCAGCCAGAGCGTTGTGATGATTGCGCCGCACACCAAGGTGCATGACATTGCCCGGCAATTGCAGGACGCCCATGTGCTGAATTATGCGCTGGTGTTCGAACTCGACCTGCACCTTCACCAGATGAACGACAAGGTGAAGGCCGGCGAATACGCCATTCCCTCCAAGGCGTCGCTGGCCGATATCGCCGAAATCCTGGTTTCGGGAAAGTCCATCCAGCACAAGCTGACTGCGGCGGAGGGCCTGACCAGCGACATGATATGGAAGCTGGTGCAGGCCGATCCCGTGCTGGTGGGACCTGCGGGCGCGGCGCCGCCGGCGGAAGGCACGCTGCTGCCGGAGACCTATCTGTTCACCCGCGGCGTCAGCCGCGCCCAACTGCTGGCCCGCATGCAGAAGGCCCAGGAGAAATTTCTCGCCCAGGTCTGGCCCGGCCGCGCCCAGGGTCTGCCGTTCCAGGCCATGGCGGATGCGGTCACCCTGGCCTCGATCGTGGAAAAGGAAACCTCCCTGCCGGAAGAGCGCCGCCACATCGCCGCGGTCTTCATCAACCGGCTCAGGGCGGGCATGAAGCTGCAATCCGATCCCACCATCATTTACGGCATTTCCAGGGGTTATCCGCTGGGCCGGGGCATTCGCGAAAGCGAGATCCTGGGTGCCACCCCTTATAATACCTATGTCATTACCGGCCTGCCGCCGGCCCCGATCTGCAATCCGGGCAAGGACTCCCTGACGGCGGTGCTGAATCCGGAGGCCAGCAATGATCTTTATTTCGTCGCCACCGGCCAGGGCGGGCATGTTTTTGCCGCCACCATGGCCGAGCACGACAAGAATGTGATCGCCTATCGCGCGCTCGAAAAGCTGAAGGAAAAGGGCGATGTCACGGTTCCCGCGCCGGCTCCCACGCCGCAGCGCCATCGCCATGCTTGAGCGCTCCTGCTAACGTCGCCGCTGGAGAATCCTTTGATGAAAAACAGCGGTTTGGTCAGCATGACCGGCTTTGCCGACAGCGCCGGCAGCCATGAGGGCTTGCGCTGGCGCTGGGAAGCCAAAAGCGTCAATGGCCGCAGCCTGGATATCCGCCTGCGCACCCCGCCCGGCTTCGATTCGCTGGAGCCGCCGGCGCGGATGCTGGCGACGGAACGGTTTCGCCGTGGCAGCCTGCAATTGTCGCTGACGGTGGAACTGCAGGAGGGCGCGCGCGGGCTGAAAGTGGACCCGTCGGCACTGGCCAGCGCGGTCAAGCTGGCGCGGGAAGTGGCGGCGGAAACCGGGTTGGCGCCGGCGCGGATCGATGGCCTTCTCGCCCTCAAGGGCGTGATCGTGCAGGACGAGACGGTGGCGGCGGATCCGGTCAAGCGGGCCGAACGCGATGCCGCAATTCTGAAAAGCCTGGCCGATGCCCTGGACGCGCTGGTGCGGGCGCGCGGCGCCGAGGGCGCCAAGCTGGCTGTGCTGCTGACCGGCCAGATCAATGATGTCGAACGCCTGACGCAGGAAGCCGCCAGCCTGGCCGCAACCCAGCCGGACGCGCTGCGCCGCAAACTGGCGACCCAGATCAGCGAAATGCTGAAAGGCGGCAATTTGCCGGAAGAGCGCCTGGCCCAGGAAGCCGCGCTGCTGGCGACACGGGCCGATGTGCGCGAGGAGCTGGACCGGCTTCGCGCCCATGTCCAGGACGCGCGCGCGCTTCTGGCGGGAGGCGAAGCGGCCGGCCGCAAGCTGGATTTCCTGGCCCAGGAATTCAACCGCGAGGCCAACACGCTGTGTTCCAAATCCAGCGACATCGCGCTCACCCGCACCGGCCTGGCGCTGAAAGCCGTCATCGATCAGCTTCGCGAACAGGCCCAGAATGTCGAATGACGCGATCCAGCGGCGCGGGTTGATGCTTGTCCTGTCTTCGCCATCGGGCGCGGGCAAGACCACCCTGGCGCGCAAGCTTCTGGCGGTGGATTCCGGCATCACCATGAGCGTGTCGGTCACCACCCGCAGCCCGCGCAAGGGCGAGCAGGAAGGCAAGGATTATTTCTTCGTCTCCAGCGGCATGTTCAGCCAGATGGTCAGCAGCGGCGCCTTCCTGGAACATGCCCTGGTGTTCGATCACCGCTATGGCACGCCCAGGGAGCCGGTCATGCTGGCGCTGGCCGAGGGGCATGACGTGCTGTTCGACATTGACTGGCAGGGCACCCAGCAATTGCGCCAGCAGGCGGGCGACGATCTGGTGAGCATCTTCGTGCTGCCGCCGAGCCATTCCGAACTGGAGCGGCGTCTGCGTGCCCGCGCCCAGGATGCGGATGCGGTGGTGGCGGCGCGCATGGCGCGGGCCAGCAACGAGATCAGCCATTGGGCGGAATATGACTATGTCGTGATCAATGACGATGTTGATGCCGCGCTGGAAAAAATCCGCACCATCCTGGCCGCGGAGCGCATGAAGCGGGGACGGCAGACGGGCATTCCAAGTTTCGTCGGCACACTTATGCGCTGAGCGCCCTTGCCAGGGCGGCGAATTGCACGATGGTCAATTCCTCCGCGCGGGCGGTCGGATCAATCCCGGCTTTTTCCAGCAAAGCTTCACCGCCCAGCTTCTTCAGGCTCTGGCGCAGCATCTTGCGGCGCTGGCCGAAGGCGGCAGCGGTGACGCTTTCCAGGTCCTTGAGCGCTGCGGGCGCCAGCGGCGCGGCCAGCGGCGTCAGTCGCACTATGGATGAGGTGACGGATGGCGGCGGGACAAAGGCGTTGCGGTTCACGTCGAACAGGATTTTGGCGCGCGTGCGCCAGCCGGCCAGAACCGAAAGTCGGCCATAATGTTCGCCGCCCGGCTTGGCGATGATGCGCTCCGCCACCTCGCGCTGGAACATCAGTGTCAGGCTTGACCAGCGCGGCGGCCAGCTTTCGCTTGAGAGCCATTTGATCAGGAGCGCGGTCCCCACATTGTAAGGCAGGTTGGCGGCGATGGCCGTGCCGGGCGGCAGGATTTGGCTTTCGTCCAGTTCCAACGCGTCGGCGGCAATGACTTCGAGTTTGCCGGGCCAGGCCGCCGCGATGTCTACCAGCGCGGGCAGGCAGCGGGCATCGCGCTCCACCGCAATGACGCGGGCGGCTCCTTCCAGCAGGAGCGCGCGGGTTAGGCCGCCGGGCCCCGGGCCGACTTCATAGACGGTCCGGCCGGAGATTTCCGCGGCGCGGGCAATCTTGCGGGTGAGATTGAGATCGAGAAGAAAATTCTGGCCGAGGGATTTTTTCGCCGCGAGGCCGTGGCTGGCGATGACCTCGCGCAAGGGCGGAAGATTGTCGCCGTTCAAGCGGCGGCCCGGCGGTCGGCGATGTCCGCCGCCATTTTGATGGCCGCGATCATGCTGCGGCTGTCGGCCTTGCCTTGGCCGGCAATATCGAAGGCCGTGCCATGGTCCGGCGAGGTACGCACGATGGGCAAGCCCAACGTCACATTCACCCCATCCCAGAAGCTCAGTGTCTTGATCGGGATCAGGCCCTGGTCGTGATACATGGTGAGCACCGCATCGTAGTTCTTGCGGGCTTCGTCGTGAAAAAGCGTATCGGCGGAATGCGGCCCAGTGACGGCATGGCCCATGGCTTTGAGCGCGGCGATTGCGGGGGCGATGATGGCTTCTTCCTCGCCGCCCAGGACGCCGTCTTCGCCGGCATGGGGATTGAGCCCGGCCACCGCCAGCCGGGGCCGCGAAACCCCGAAATCGCGGGCCAGTGCCGCCAGGATGATTTGCCCTGTCGCGATGATTTTCTCCGCCGTGATCAGGCCGGGCACCCGCGCCAGCGGCACATGGATGACCAGCGGCACCACGCGCAGTTTCTCGCTGGCCAGCATCATCACCGCCGGGCCGCCGCCGGTGAGGGCGGCGAGAAATTCGGTATGGCCGGGATAGCCGAAGCCGGCGCTCGCCAGCACCGCCTTGTGGATCGGGGCGGTGACGATGGCGGCCGCTTCGCCCGCCAGGCAGGCCTTGACGGCGATCTCGATTGCTTCGGTCACGGCGCCGGCGTTGCTGGAACTGGGCTGGCCGGGAACGGATGTGGCGCGGGCGGTGGTGGCGAGCAGCGCCTCCTTATGCCGTGAGAAAATCTCCGCATCGCCAACCAGTTTCAGGGCGTGGCTGCCGACGCGGCCGTTCAATGCGTCAAACGCCGCCAGCGCCACTTCCGGACCTATGCCGGCGGGCTCGCCCATGGTGACAAGGATCGGGGCCGCGTGGTTAGCGGACTTCGACATCGGCATCGCGCTTGAGGTCGCGCATATAGCGCTGCGCCAGAGCCGAGATCTGCTGGTTGAACAATTCTTCTTCGACCTGTTCACGCGTCGGCACCACATAGGCGGTCTGGACCTCGACACGCTTGTCGCAGCGCGCGATCAGCTCGATGCCTGCATCAGACAAGATCGGCGGGGCGACTTCGCCGGGATGAGTCTGGGCCAGCGCCTTCTGGATGTCGGGGCTCAGATCGGCGGGCTTCATGTTGCCCAGGTCCATATAGACCGTGCCCTTCATCTTTCCGGCCATCTCCTTGAGATTGGCACAGCCGGTAAAAGAGTTCCGGATGTTGGTGGCGCCCTGCATGGCCGCGTTCAGCAGTTCCTTGCTCGGGCTGGCGCCCATCGGCAGCAAAAAGCGGGCGAGGGGCAGCGTGCCGTCGGGATTGCCGGCCTCGGTGGAAACCTCGGCGATCTTGGTGCCCATCGGTTCCTGCCGCGCCTGAAGCTGCAGGATGTAATATCCGCCGGCCGAACGAATGGGCGGCGACACCGTGTTCGCCGTCATCTTTACCAGCGCATCATTGAGTTCGGGCGCAAGCTGGCCTTCATGCACCCAGCCGATGGTGCCACCAGCGGCGGCGGCGGGATTCTGGCTGAACTGGTGCGCGATCGCCTGGAATGCCGCCCCCGACGCCAACTGGCTTTCGATATTCTGCGCATTGGCCAGTACGCCGGCATCCTTTTCGGGGCTGCTGACCGGCAGGAAGATTTCGCCCACCAGGAAGTGCGGCTTGTTGGCGCCGTCGGCATAACGCTGGAACTCGGCGTCGACCTGGGCCTGGCTGATGTTGATGCGGTCGGAATATTCATCCTGCACCGTCTTTTGCCAGGCGATCTGGGCGGTGATCTGGGAACGCAGCGCCAGTTCGCTGGCGCCGGCCGAGGTCAGGATGTTGCGAAGCTGTTCAATGGTGAGATGATTCTGGGCCATGAGGCCGTTGATGGACTTGTCCACTTCAACCGGGCTGACCGTGATGTGCTTTTTCACCGCTTCCTGGAGCTGGAGCTTTTCGTCTTCCATCTTGTCCAGCATCTGGCCGCGAATGCGCTTCAAGTCTTCGGCGCTGGGCTGCAGGCCCGAGGTGGCGACGAACAGCGCCACGCGCTGGCGCAGTTCATAGTCGGAAATGGATTCATCATTCACCGTCGCGGCGATGCCGTCGGCGTCATCCACATTGGGCTTGGTGGAGGCATCAATCGTGGCGGGCGGCGCGGCCGTGCTCGCGCCGCTGCCGGCCGGCGCGGCCGCCGGCGCGTCCTTTATCGCCGTGGGCGGCGCGTCATCCTGGGCGTGCGACGGCAGGGCCGCGCTCACAAGCCCGGCGGTGCACAGGAGCAGGGTTGTAAAAATGCGTATCTTCAATTCTGTACCAAAGCCTGTTCGCAAATGGGCGGACAGACGCGCTTCCAAAGTCCGTGCCTTAACCCGCTGCGCACAATAAGGATTTTCCCGCGCCGATCAAGCTTGGCGGTCAGGAATGGCTGGAGGAACTGAACACATTTTTGGGGAAAAGGCTGAAGGGCTGGACGGGCTGATCCCCGGTTTTCAGGGAAAAATGCAGCACAACGGAGGTGGAGGGCGGCACGCCCAGAAATGCGTCGAAGGTAAATTTGCGCCGGTAGGCCACCGAGATCGCCAGGCATTCATCCTCATAGCCGATGCCATATTCGGTATCGAGCATCTGGCCCGCATTGAGGTCGCGCTCGATGGCGGCAAACGCTTCCCAATTCTCATAGAAATTGACGTCGGCCTGGGCATTGACCTGCTGCCGGCTGGGCAGGCCCAAAGTCAGGTTCTGCGACGGCAACTGCAGATAGGTGACTTGCATCGACGAGCGGCCATAGCTTGCCGTGACATAGACTTCGTGCCGCCGGACGGCGCCGTTGTCGCGGTTCAGATCAATGCGGTCCGTGAAGTCCAGATGCGGGAACTTGACGCTGACTTCGCCGACCATGTCAGAGGCAGTGCCTTTCTCGCCGGCATCTGATGAGAAGATGGGATCCGCTTTTGTGCGAAAAGTCTGGCCGATCACCGCCGATGCCTGGCCGGTCGGGAAATAGGTTTCGGCCCGGATGCCGATATTGGCGCGCGGGCCGCTTTCGAGCAGATCGTAGCCCGGCAACTGGTTGACGCTGAAAATATTATTCTCGTCAAACTCGAAATCGGTGGAATCCTCATCGCGCAAGAGGACGGGGTGGCCGGAATAAGGCTGGGCAATCGCCTGCGCGATCGGTTCCAGCAGATAGGAATGGCCGGGACTGCCATTGGCGACGAAGGGCCAGCGCCAGTCCAGTTCGCCGTAACCGGTGCCGCGTTCCAGGGTCTGGCTCGTGGCCTTGCCGGTGGCGGTGGCGGCGGGGGTCTGAATATTGTAGGCATCGCCACGCCCGTCCAGGACGAAAGTCCAGAGCTGGCCACCCGCCATCACCATGGGTTTGCGCCAATTCGCCTCGCTGGTCATGCGTTGCTCGTCGCGGCCGCTGCCGCGCACCACATCTATGCCGTTGACATCCAGCCGGAACTGGCCGCCCAGCCAGTCTTGCAGCGGGATATAGCTGTATTCCAGCAGCGGCGCGATAAACGGGATGCGGCGGGCGACATCGGTGGAGCGCAGGCCCTGGAAATAATAACTGGTGACGGCAAATCGGCTGCGGCCATAGGCATCATCGACGAAAATATCGTTGACCAGGCGGTCAAGATTGGAAATGTCGTAAAGCCGCATATAGGCGTTGTTATTGGTGAGTTCGGTATCGAAACCGGTGCGCCAGGTGTCGGTGAGTGCGAACCGTCCGGCGCCGAACAGATGGTCATAGTCCTGGGTGCCCGGCGCGGCGCCCAGCCCGCCGACGGAATTGTAGGCGCCGGACGCCTGGAGCCATAACCCGCTATTGTTCCAGCGCTGGCGGTATTCCGCCTCGACCATCTCGCCGCCCTGGGTGGTGAATTCCGGCTGCACCGTCAGGCCGTTGCTGTCGCTGAACGCCAGATAAACGGGAATGCGCACGAAATAGCCCAGCTTGGTCGATGTGCCGACGTCCGGCGCCAGCAAGCCGCTGGCATATTTCACCGTGGGGTCGGGCTCGGTGAGATAGGGCGTGTAGAGCACCGGCACGCCAAAAAAATCCACCGTCGCATCGGTGAAATGAATGCGGTGCTTGACCTGGTCCAGCACCACCTTTTCGGATTTCACCTGCCACAATGGCGTGCGCTGGCCCTGCTGCGCGCAGATCTTGCAGGGGCTGTAGACCGCGCGCTGCGCAATGATCATGCGGTCCTGGACGCGCTCGGCGCTGGCGGCGGCCAGCCGGCCATTCTTGCCGATCAGGGCGCCGAAGCCTGAGAGTGCGCCATCGCGCATCCGGTCGGTGAGCACGACATGATCGGCGAAGGCGACATTGCCGCTGGCATCGGTAACGCTGACATGACCGCTGGCGGTGACCTTGTCGTTTTTCTGGTCATAGGTGACGTTGTCGGCATTGAGAATGCGCGTGTCATCCACGATTTCGACATGGCCGACCGCGGACACGGTCTGGCCATCGCTGTCATAGACCAGCTGGTCGGCCTGCAGCAGCATGGATTTTGCGGCTTCGGCCCGGGCGGGACCGGCCGAACCCAGGCAGAAAGCGGCAAGCGGCAGCAACGCGGCGGAGGCCAGGAGCCCGCGCGCCCGCCGGACGGATCGTCTGCTCATCCGTCCTCCTGGTTGAAGACGAGCGTCATGCCGATGAAGATCGAGACGATGGCGGGTGCGCTGGCGGCAAGCAGGATGGGCAAGGTCCCCGACTGGCCCATTACCCGTGTCATGTCGCTGAAAAAATAAACCGCGAAGCCGGAGGCGGCGCTGAACAGGATGATCCGGCCGACGCCGCCCTCGCGCGAGAGCTTGAGCGAAAAACTGGCGCCCATGAAGACCATCGCCGCAAACAGCACCGGCAACGCATAGAGCGTGTAGAGATAAAGTTCATAGCGCGTCGCCGAGAAGCCCGCGGCCTGGGCGGCGCGGATGAATCCGGGCAGGTCCCAGAAAGACAAGGTGTCGGGCGCCTGGGAGCTTTCCTGGATCTGAGCGGCGGTCAGGGTTGTGGGCAGCGTGTAGCTGGCATGGTGCACCGGAGAGCCGGCGGCGCCCGAGACATAGGCGTCGGTCAGCAGCCAGGCCTGGTCGCCAAGCTCCGCAGATTTTGCGTCAATGCGGCCGCTGAACCTGTCGCTGGCGCCGTAGAGAAACACCACCACGTCGTCCAGATGCTGGCCCTGGTCTGCGACGCGCAGGGCGTGAATCACCGATTGCTGGCTTTCATCGCCCTGGCGCAGCCACAATCCGTTTTGCGACACTGAAAGCTGCGATGCCTCGCCCTTGACGTAGCGCGCCTCCAGACCGGCGAATTCGGCGAACATGCGCGCCGAGAGAGGCGTGAACAGCGTCACCGCCGCCACGCCGATCAACACCGCCACCGCCAGCGGCGGCAGCATGAAATCCCAGGCGGAAACGCCGGCGGCACGTGCCGCCACCAGCTCATGGCTGCGCGAAAGGCGCACAAAGGTGAAGACCCCGCCCAGCAGGATGGCGAAGGGCATCATTTTCTGGCCCAGATCCGGCAGTTGCAGCACGGCCATGCCGATGATCACGGCGGTGCCGACATTGTGGCCGGCCGTGCGATTGAGCAGGTCCACCAGGTCGATGGAGAATGCCAGGGCGAGAAAGCCGGCATAGACCAGCGCCACGCCCAGGAAGAATTGCAGCGCCAGGTAGCGGTACAGCGTCCAGGACCAGCTCATGCCGCCGCCCCGGCCGGCGCGCGGCGATGGAAGATTGCGCGGGGGCTGTAGCCCATCAGAACGGCCAGGGCCAAAGCCGTTCCCAGCAGCGGGATCAGGTAGAACAGCGCCACCAGGGCCGGATGGCTGGAGGCCGGACCCGTCACGCCATAGCCGGCGATCCGCAAGGTGGCTGCCGCCAGCGCCGCACCCGTCAGCCGCATCGCCAGCGCGCCGCGGGCTCTGCGTCCGCGCAGGATGGCGGCCAGCGTGATCATGGCGAAGGCCAGGCAATAAAGCGGCTCGGAGAGCCGGTTGTTCGCTTCGGCAAGCCAGGCGTTGCGAACCTGTTCCGTCACGCCGGATTTTTCCGGGGGATACAGAAGTTCACCCAGGTAACGCTCACTGGTCTTGCGCAGCGTCGCCCGTGCGGGACCGGCAAACTGGTCCAGATCAAAGGTGTAATTCTTGAATGTCAGCACCGAAAGCTGGGCGCCGCCGGCGGCAGTCTGTTCGACGGTGCCGTCCATCATGATCAGCCGTCCGCCCGCCGAGGTCTGGGCCAGCACGCCGCGCTGCGCGATATAGGTGACGGGACGCTTTTCGTCGCGCGTGTCATGGACCAGGATGCCGCTGATCTGGCCGTTATTGCCCATCTGGTGGATGAAGACGGTAAGGCCCTTGGCGGGGGTCTCAAATTCACCGGCATTGAGCAGTGCCGCCCCGATATCGGCGCGGATATCCACTTCCTTGGCGCTCAGCGCCCGCTCGCCCAGCGGCATCAGCCAGAGCGCGCACAGCCAGGTGATCGCCATCACGATGGCGGCGGCCATGAACACCGGCATGGCCAGCTGGCGCTGGCTGAAGCCGGCCGAGGCCATCACCACCAGTTCGCTGTCGCCATTGAGGCGGGAGAGGGTGAAGAGCGCGCCGAAGAAAAACGCGATGGGCAGGATGACAACCAGCAGGGTCGGCAGCAGCAGCAGAGTGAGATAAATAAACGTGGGCGCCGACTGGCCGCGATTGATCACCAGATCCAGCAGGCGGGGAAACTGGGTCAGCCAGATCACGCAGGTCATGAGCAGGGTCAGCAGGGCCACCGGTCCCAGCAGCTGGCCCAGCAGATAGCCGGAAAGTTGCGGCAACCGGGGCCGCCACTTCGCTTTGCCTTTTGGCCCTTTGGAGGGCGCGTGTCCCATGGCCTTTCGCCCCTCTCATGATTCGACCTAAACTAGCATCGCTGTTCGGCTTTCCGCCAACCGGCTTTCCAAGGATTGGAGCAAATTCATGCAGATTTCCTTTGCCGCAACCGCCGCCAAAATCCAGTCCGGAAGCTGGGTGGTGGCGGCCTCGGCCGGCGGGGCGCTGACGCCGGCCGCCCAGAGGGCCGACAAGGCCAGCGGCTTTGCTCTTTCGCGGGGTCTCAAGGTTTCCCGTTTTACCGGCAAATCCGGGCAATTGCTGGAGGTCCTGGCGCCTGCCGGCCTGCCTGTCTCCCGCATCCTGCTGGTCGGGTTGGGCAAGCCGGCGGATCTCGACGAGAAGGGACTGGAAACCATCGGGGCGCAGATCGTGGCCCGGCTGCACACGCTGGGCGAGACGGCGGCGACCTTTGAAATCGAGGCTCCAAAGGGGGCGAAGGTCAAAAGCGGCGAAATTGCGGCGCATCTGGCGTTCGGGGCACGCTTACGCAGCTATGGCTTCAACAAATACCGCACCCAGAATCTGGACGAACACAAAAAGCGCCTGGCCGAGATTCGCGTGCTGGCGCCGGATTTGGCCGCTGCGAAGCGCGCCTATGCCGGGCTTGGCGCAGTGGCCGACGGCATATTCCTGGCGCGCGATCTGGTCAATGAACCGCCCAATGTTCTGCACCCCGAGGAATTCGCCCGCCGGGTGAAGGCGCTTTCCAAATCCGGCCTGAAGGTCGAAGTGCTGGGAGAAGCGGAAATGAAGAAGCAGGGCTTCGGAGCCCTGCTCGGCGTTGGCCAAGGATCGTCGCGCGAGAGCCAGCTTGTCGTAATGCAGTGGAACGGCACCAAGAACAGGAAAGCCGCGCCCATCGCCTTTGTCGGCAAGGGTGTCTGCTTTGACAGCGGCGGCCTGTCGCTCAAGCCGGGTGCCGGCATGATGGGGATGAAGGGTGACATGGGCGGCGCGGCCGCCGTCACCGGTGCGATGCTGGCGCTGGCCACGCGCAAGGCGAAAGTGAATGCCGTCGGCATCATCGGCCTCGTCGAGAACATGCCGGGCGGCGACGCCATTCGTCCCGACGATGTCCTGACGTCCCTGTCAGGCCAGACCATCGAGGTTCTGAACACCGATGCGGAAGGCCGGCTGGTGCTGGCCGATGCGCTTACCTACACCCAGCGCCGCTTCAAGCCCAAATTCATCATCGACCTGGCGACGCTGACGGGCGCCATTGTGCAGACGCTTGGCTTTGAACATGCCGGCGTCTTTTCCAATGACGACAAGCTGGCCGGGCGGCTGGCCGATGCCGGGCGTTATACCGGCGAGCGGGTGTGGCGGCTGCCGCTGGATCCCTTCTACGACAAGATGATCCGCTCCAAGATCGCCGATGTGAAGAATATCGGCGGCGCCAATTCCGGTGCCATCACCGCGGCGCAGTTCCTCAAGCGTTTCATCCAGGACGACACGGTGTGGGCGCATCTGGATATCGCCGGCGTCGCCTGGCAGGACGGCGAACATAAAGTGCAGATCCCGAGCTGGGGAACCGGCTGGGGCGTGCGCTTGCTCAACCGGCTGGTGAAAGAGCATTATGAGGCGTAGGAGCGGTTCGCCAAAGGCGAACGAAATGGTCCAGTGGACCATTTCGAGCGACGGAGCGCCGCGAGCTTGGGCGAGCGGCCGAGCGGTGACCAAATGACTGAGACTCTCTTCTATCACCTTGAGCGCCGCTCGCTGGAAGAAGTTCTGCCCGGCATGGTGGAGAAATCGCTGGAGCGGGGCTGGCGGGCGGTGATCCGCACCGATTCTGCCGAACGCTCCGACGCGCTCGACAATCTTCTCTGGACCTATGACGAGCAGAGTTTCCTGGCCCATGCCCAGTCGGGCGATGGCGATGCCGCCCGCCAGCCGGTGCTGATCACGGTGGAGGACGAAAATCCCAATGGCGCGAAGATCCTGTTCTGCGTCGGCGGGGCGCAGCCTGCCGCCTGGGACGATGCCAAACTGGCGGCGCTGGCGCGCATTGTGCTGCTGTTTGACGGACGCGACGGCGCCGCGCTAGGCAATGCCCGCGCCGCCTGGAAGGCGGCCAAGGCCGGCGGTCATGACGTGACCTACTGGAAGGAATCGCCTTCCGGAAAATTCGAAAAACAGAATTAGGATTCTCTTGGGTTATTTCACTCCCTTCTCCATCGGCCTTCTGCTGATCAATCTGGCGCTGGCGTATCACTCCATTCGCAGCGGCCGCTCGCCGCTGTGGCTGCTGGCGCTGGCGGTGGCATCCTTCGCCGGCTTCCTGGCGACGATTGCGGTGTGGCTGGCCTATCTCTGCATGGCCGTCATTCCCGATCTTCTGCGCAGCCATGGCGCGCGGCGCTTCGCCGACAATGTTTCCAACGCCGCCGATCCCGGCCGCGGCTATCGCGAGAAAAAACGCCAGGTCGAGCAGGTCGGTTCGGTGGACGCCAAGCGCGCCCTGGCCGAGGAAAGCCTCAAGCGGGGTTTGTTCGCCGAGGCGGTGGCGCTTTATGAAAGCGCCATGCAGGGGCCGCTGGGCGGGGCTGATCCGGTGCTGATCAAGGGGCTTGGCCGCGCCAAGTTGCTGGCGGGCGACGGCGCGGCGGCCGAAGCGCTGTTCGTCCAGCTCAGGCAGGTTGATCCTGCCGCGGTGGATGCCGATGTCGAGCTGGACTATGCCCGGGCGCTGGAGGCGCAGGGCAAGAATGACGAAGCGGTCCGGCAATATGAAACCGTGGCATCGCGCTATCCCGGCGAGGAGGCCCGCGCCCGCTTCGCGCTGCTGCTGGAAAAGCTGGGCCAGGAGGCCCAGGCCCAGACCCTGTACCGCGAAATCCTGTCCTCGGTGAAGGGCGCGCCGCGCTATTACCGCTCGCGGCAGAGCGAATGGATACGGATCGCGAAGCAACATTTGAAAAGCTAGTCGGATTTTTTCGCCAATTTGGCCAAAGCCGTGGTCTGGCGGTGCCACTGGCGGATCGGCATGGCGGGATAGCCGGCCACGGTTTCGCCCGCCGCGACATCGCGCATCACGCCGCTCTTGCCCGCGATCTTGGCCCCGTCGCCCACGGTGACATGGTCGCTGATCGAAACCGCGCCGCCCACCATCACATAATCGCCGATGATGGCGGAGCCCGCCACGCCGGCCTGGCCGGCAAAGACACAGCCCTTGCCGATCCGCACATTGTGTCCGATCTGCACAAGGTTATCGAGCGCGGTCATGTCGCCAATCACGGTGTTGCCGAGGCCGCCGCGGTCAATGGCGCAGTTGCTGCCGATCTCGACCCGGTTGCCGATGATCACCAGCCCGACATGCGACAGCCGCACCGGCCCTTGCGGACCGGGGACAAAGCCGAAGCCTTCGCCGCCGATGCTGACATTGGAGGAAATATTCACAGCTGCGCCGATCAGGGCATGGCTGATGCTGCAATTGGGGCCGATCACCGCATCGCTGCCGATGCTGACATGATCCTCGATCACGGTGTTGGCGCCGATGCGGCTGCGGGCGCCGATGACGACATGCTCTCCGATCACCACGCCTGCCGCGATTGCGACCTCGGCGCCGATGCTGGCGGTCGCCGCGATGGTGGCGCGGGGATGGACAAAGCTTTTGGGCGCGCCGGCCGGATAAAAGATGCGGCCCAGCTCGGCAAAGGCCAGGCGCGGATCATTGCTGAGCAGCAAGGCGCTGCCATTGTGGGGAAATTCGCCCAGCTTGCGGCTGGTGACGATGACGCCGGCATGGCTCTTGGCGAAGGCGCCGGCATGACGGACATTGCAGAAAACGGCAACGTCGTCCTTGCCCGCCTGTTCCAGGTCGGCGATGTCGCGAACGATCTGGCCGGCGCGCTCGGGCGGCTTCAGCTCGGCGCCGATTTTCTGCGCCAACACCTCTACGGTGAAAGGGCCTTCGCGCTTAAAGAATCTTTCGTCGGACATCCGTGCCCCCACGTGTCGCGGGGCGGCACGCTAACACGGATAAAATCCGTGACAAAGACCTGAAATCATTTGGCAATCTGGCGAAAGCGTGGAATTGCCGATTATTGCAATGCATCACAGCCTCTCAGTCCGCCGCCATCGCCGATTCATATTCCTCCTGCGCCGCGAGCCACTGGCTTTCGATGGCGGCCAGCTTGCGCGCCGCTTCGGCGCGTTTCTTGGAAACGGCGCTGCCCTTGGCGGGATCGTTGGTGAAAAGCAGGGGGTCGGACAGGCTTCTGTCCAGCTTGGCGACTTCGGCCTGCAGGGCAACGACCTGGCTTTCCGCCGACTCGATGCGTTCCTTGAGCGGCTTGAGCGCCTGGCGTTTCTCCGCGGCGCTGCGGCGGGCGACTTCTTTGGTCGGCTTGGCGCCCTCTTCGACGCGCCGGGTCGGGGCATTGTCGCCGGACAGAAGGAATTTGCGATAATCGTCGAGATCGCCCTCGAACGGCGCCACCTTGCCGTCCGCCACCAGCAACAGGGTCTCGGCGGTTGCTTCGATCAGGCGGCGGTCATGGCTGACCAGGATCACGGCGCCGTCGAAATCATTCAGCGCGTTGAGCAGTTCGTTGCGCGCGTCAATGTCGAGATGGTTGGTGGGCTCGTCCAGGATCAGGAGATTCGGCTTGTCCAGCGTCGCCAGCGCCAGCATCAGCCGCGCCCGCTCGCCGCCGGAAAGCTGGCCCACCCTGGTCAGCGCCTTGTCGGCGGAAAAACCGAAACCGCCCAGCTGGCCGCGCACCTGTTCCAGCGTCAGCTTGGGGCGCAGCGCCGAGAGGGTCTCGATCGGGGTAATCTTGAGATTGAGTTCTTCCTGCTGGTGCTGGGCGAAATAGCCCACCACCAGCTTGCGCGCCGGGGTGAATTCGCCGCCCATGACCTCGAGCTTTCCCGCCAGCAATTTCGCAAAGGTGGACTTTCCGTTGCCGTTCTTGCCGAGCAGGGCAATGCGATCTTCCGGATCGAAGCGGAAGGACAGGCCGGTCAGAATGGGCTTGCCCGGTTCGTAGCCGACGCTGGCGCGGTCCATGGTGATCAAGGGCGGGCTGGCGGGGGTCGCGGTGGGAATGCGGATGGGCGCGACATGTTCGTCCACCGGCACTTCGGCGACCGACATTTTCGCCAGCATCTTCATGCGGCTCTGGGCCTGGCGGGCCTTGGACGCCGTGGCCTTGAAGCGGTCCACGAAGGCCTGCATGTGCGCTCGCGCCGCTTCCTGTTTCTTGGCGAAGGCGGTATCGAGGGCGCGCTGGGCAGCGCGGGTTTCGACAAATGTGTCGTAGCCGCCGGTGTAGAGCTTCAGCTTGCCGCGTTCCAAGTGCAGGATGAATTCGGCGGCGGTGTTGAGCAGGTCGCGGTCATGGGAAACGATCAGCACTGTGCCGCGATAGCGCTGCAGGAAGTTTTCCAGCCACAACACGCCTTCCAGGTCGAGATAGTTGGTCGGCTCGTCCAGCAGCAGCAGGTCGGGGGCGGAGAACAGGATCGCCGCCAGCGCCACGCGCATGCGCCAGCCGCCGGAAAATTCGCGGCAGGGCCGGACCTGGTCCTCGGCGGAAAATCCCAGGCCCGCCAGAATTTCGGCGGCGCGGGCGGGCGCGGTATAGGCGTCTATGGCGTCGAGGCGGTGATAAATGTCGCCCAGCCTGTGGCCGTCGGATTCATGCTCGGCTTCGGCCAGCAGGCGGGTGCGTTCCTTGTCGGCTTCCAGCACCGTGTCAATCAGGCTCACATCGGTGCCGGGGGCTTCCTGCGCCACCGCGCCGAGGCGCCAGGCGCTGGGCCAGCTGACCTGGCCGTCATCGGGCTGAAGTTCGCCCATGATGACCTTGAACAGGGTGGTCTTGCCCGCGCCGTTGCGGCCCACCAGACCGATCCGCCGCCCGGCGGGCAGATTGGCGGTGGCGCCGGACAGGATTTCCCGTCCGGCGATCCGGACCACTATATTGTCAATCGCCAGCATGGCCGGGCGTATAGCATGCGCTTGGACTTAAGAAAGCGGGAATTGCCATGATGAAGCGGGCTTGCCTGGGTTTCCTTGCCGTGCTGACGCTGACGGCGCCGGCGCTGGCGGAGACGCCGTCCCAGACCTGCCTGGCCGTGATCAAGGCGGCGACCGCGCGCCACAAGCCGGGCGAGGTGCCGGGCGATTGCTGGCGCATGGGGCCGCTTCACCTGGGGATGAACCTGGTCCAGGCGCGCACGCTGCTGGGCGAGCCCGGCGCCAGCCAGAAATTCACCGTCACCTATCGCCGCCGCAAGCTGTCCGTGACGCAGCTTTTGTATGTCTATCCGCGCAATCTGCAGAACTGGCTGAAGCTGGCGCCATCGCGGCAGGCGGATTTTCACCCGGTGACGCTACGGCTGGATTTCTCGAAGGATGCGCTGGTGGCCATCAGCGTGAGCGACATGGCCCAGATCGCGGCGCCGCCCTGCAAGCCCAGCACCCTGCGCCGCGGCTTCGTCCGCAAGGGCCTGGAATTTCCCTACGGCTTTCATGGCCTGACGCTGGGTGCGCCAATGGCCAGCGTCGAGCCGCGCTTCGGCAAATTCGCCGGCCGCGCCAGCGACCTTCAAGTCTATCTGCCGGTGCCCTTCCTGATCGAGGGCAAGGATACGGTTTCAGGCCTTCGCATCGCCACCGGCGCGCCCTTCGAGGCACGCGGCGAACTGCCGGATTTTCAGCTCAAACTGGACCCGCGCAGCTGTTTCGTCACCGGCTATGCGCTGGCGCCGGGTCACTGACGGGCGGTCATTGACCGGGCCGCGTTGCTTGGGGCATAAGGCGCCGCTTTCACTCATTCGGAGACATTATGGCGACGGAACGCACATTTTCCATCATCAAGCCGGACGCGACGCGCCGCAACCTGACCGGCAAGGTCAACGCTGTGATCGAGGATGCCGGTCTGCGCATCGTGGCGCAAAAACGTGTCCGCCTGAGCGAGGCGCAGGCGAAGAAATTCTATGAAGTGCACAAGGATCGCCCCTTCTATGGCGAACTGGTTAGCCAGATGACGGCTGAGCCCGTGGTCGTGCAGGTGCTGGAAGGCGACAAGGCCGTCAGCCGCTATCGCGAAGTGATGGGCGCCACCAATCCCAAGGATGCGGCCGAAGGCACGATCCGCAAGCAGTTCGCTTTGTCGATCGGC
>CAIOFO010000047.1 GCA_903857685.1 uncultured Alphaproteobacteria bacterium | reverse complement strand
ATCCGCAAGCCCGAGATCGACGCCAAGCTGGTGGCCGAGAACATCGCCCAGCAGCTCGAGCGCCGCGTCGCCTTCCGCCGCGTGATGAAGCGCGCGGTGCAGTCGGCGATGCGCCTGGGCGCGCTCGGCATCCGCATCACCTGCGGCGGCCGCCTTGGCGGCGCCGAAATCGCCCGCGTGGAATGGTATCGCGAAGGCCGCGTGCCGCTGCACACGCTGCGCGCCGACATCGATTACGGCATCGCCACCGCTTTCACCACCTATGGCACCTGCGGCGTCAAGGTCTGGATCTTCAAGGGCGAGATCATGGAACATGATCCCTTCGCCACCGAGAAGCGCCAGGCTGACGCCGATGCCGGCAACCGTCCCGCCCGTGAGCGCGAACGCGCGCCTGCAGCCGCCGAGTAAAGAGAAGAACCATGCTGTCACCCAAGCGCACCAAGTTCCGCAAGCAGTTCAAGGGCCGCATCCACGGCCCCGCCAAGGCGGGCACCTCGCTGAATTTCGGCGCCTATGGCCTCAAGGCCATGGAGCCGGAACGCCTGAACGCGCGCGAGATCGAAGCGGCGCGCCGCGCCATTACCCGCCAGATGAAGCGCGCCGGCCGCGTGTGGATCCGCATTTTCCCGGACGTGCCGGTGTCCAAGAAGCCCGCCGAAGTCCGCATGGGTTCGGGCAAGGGCGCGCCGGAATTCTGGGTGGCCAAGGTCAAGCCCGGCCGCATCCTGTTCGAGATTGATGGCGTGGACCTGGTGACCGCGAAGGAAGCGATGCGCCTGGGCGCGGCCAAGCTTTCCATTCACACCAAGTTCATCGCCCGCAGCGTCTAAGAGAAAAACCATGGCGAAAAAAGCAGCAGCAAAAACCAGCAAGGCCAAGAAGGTCGCGTCCGCCAAGACGTCCTCCAAAGCCGATGACTTCCGCGCCAAGACCGCGGACGAGCTGGGTACCCAGCTGACGGGCCTGAAGAAGGAGCAGTTCAATCTGCGCTTCCAGCGGGCCAACGGCCAGGCCGAGAACACCGGCCGCATCCGGGTGCTGCGCCGGAACATCGCCCGCATCGAGACCATTTTAACCGAGCAGCGCCGCAAAGCGGCGAAGGCTTAAAGAGAGCGACAATGCCCAAACGTATCCTGCAAGGCACCGTGGTCAGCGACAAGAACACCAAGACGGTGGTGGTGAAGGTGGAACGCCGCTTCATCCATCCGGTGATGGGCAAGACCGTGCGCCGCTCGAAGAAATATCATGCCCATGACGAAAAGGGCGAGTTCAAGACGGGCGATGTCGTCCGCATCCAGGAATGCCGGCCGTTGTCCAAGCTGAAGACCTGGGAAGTTCTGGAACGCGTCGGAAAATAAGCGCCAATAGCGCAGCGGAGTAGTTGTTATGATTCAAATGTCCACCGAGCTAGAAGTCGCCGACAATTCCGGCGCCAAGCTCGTCATGTGCATCAAGGTGCTGGGTGGCTCGCATCGCCGCTATGCCGAAGTCGGCGATATCATCGTGGTGTCGGTCAAGGAAGCCATTCCGCGCGGCCGCGTGAAGAAGGGCGAGGTCCTGAAAGCCGTGGTGGTGCGTACCGCCAAGGGCGTGCGCCGTTCCGATGGCAGCCTGATCCGCTTCGACGGCAACGCCGCCGTGCTGGTCAATGCCCAGGGCGAGCCGATCGGCACCCGCATCTTCGGGCCGGTGACCCGCGAGCTGCGCGCCAAGAACCAGATGAAGATCATTTCGCTTGCTCCGGAGGTGCTGTGATGAGCGCGAATAT
>CAIOFO010000046.1 GCA_903857685.1 uncultured Alphaproteobacteria bacterium | reverse complement strand
TTCCGGCGCCCGGCGCCGGGCCGCAACCTCGCAGTTTCTTCGACAAGATGAATGAATGGGCCCGCGGCGAAGGCGCGCCGGGTCTCGGCTACATCCAGTTCGAAGAAGAAAATGGCGCGCTGGTGGGCAAGGGCCCCATCGCCAAATTCATTCCCGCCGCCACACTCGCCGACATGGCGAAGTTGGCAAAGGTGAAAGCGGGCGATGCGCTGTTCTTTGCCGCCGACAAACTGGAGCGGGCTGCCAACCTGGCGGGCCTGGCGCGCACCCGCATCGGCCGCGAACTGAACCTGATTCCGCAGGAAGAATACAAATTCTGCTGGATAGTGGATTTCCCGATGTATGAGTGGAACGAGGAAGACAAGAAAATCGACTTCTCCCACAATCCCTTTTCCATGCCGCAATATGACCGCGAGAAATTCCTCGCCCTGACGGACAAGGACACCATCCTGGGCCTCAAGGCCTATCAGTACGACATCGTCTGCAACGGTTATGAATTGTCATCCGGTGCCATCCGCAACCATGATCCCGATGTGATGCTGAAGGCGTTCGAGCTGGCCGGTTACGCCCGCGAGGAAACCGAGAGCAAGTTCGCCGGCATGCTGAATGCGTTCCGCCACGGCGCGCCGCCGCATGGCGGCACCGCGCCGGGCATCGACCGCATCGTCATGCTGCTGGCGGGTGAGGAGAATCTGCGGGAAGTCACCATGTTCCCCATGACCCAGCAGGCGCAGGACCTGCTGATGAACGCGCCCAGCCCGGCTTCGCCCAAGCAGCTCAAAGAGCTGCACCTCAATATCGTCTACCCGGATAAGTAGCGCTATAAACGCCGCATGAACGACGGCGGACCCGTACCAGGACGCGAATGCGGCAGCTGCGACGCCTGTTGCGTGGTGTTCGAGATCCAGGTTCCCGAAATTGCCAAGCCGCCGGGCGTGCCTTGCCGCAACCTGACCAAAGCCGGCTGTGCGATTTATGAATCCAGGCCGGACATGTGCCGCAAATGGCTGTGCGGCTGGCGGCTGATTTCCGGCCTGCCGGAAAACTGGCGTCCGGACCTGAGCGGAATTCTTATTTACCAGAAGGTCTGCAAGGAGCCGGGCTATGGTCCCGCAGCACTGGTCGTCAGCCTGAGCGAGCGAGCGGCGCGTCTGAGCGACAATGCCTTGCTGGGCTTTATTCACAGCACCATCGCCATGCGCGTGCCTCTTTACCTGACGCGCCAAGTGGCGTGCGTCGAGACAAGGCTGATTTTTCTGAATGATGTGTTGGGGCGGACGGTCCATGCGGGCGACGGGCCGGGCTTTGTCGCCGGCCTGGCGCGGCTGATGCAGCCGGTGGTCTAGTTCAGCTTGCCGCCCAGATCCTTGATGCTGCCCTCGATCAGGGCGGCGGCGCGCTTCTCGTCCATGCGCGCGGCGATCAGTTTTTCGGCGGCGCCGGCGGCGGCATTGGCGGCCAGGGCGCGGATCTCATTCATCGCGGCGGCTTCGGCCTGGGCGATCTTGTCCTGCGCCGCCTGGGCGCGGCGTTCGATTTGCGCCTTCAGGCTGGCGCGGCTCTCCGTGGCAAAGCGTTCGGCTTCGGCGCGGGCATCGGTGATGATGCTTTGGGCTTCGGCTTCGGCGCCGGCGGATTTCTTCCGGTAATCGGCGAGCAGGGCGATGGCTTCTTCGCGCAGCCGCCGCGCTTCATTCAGTTCGGCGGCGATCACGGCGGAACGCTGGTCGAGCATCCTGCCCACCAGGCCGGGCACGCCATTCCACACCAGCAGGGCGATCACCAGCACAAAGCCGACGCCGACCCATAATTCCGGCTCCATCAGCATGTCAGAGCTCCCGCACGGCGGCGGCGGCATCGGCGGACGAGACAGTCTCGCCGGTCAGCCGCGCCACAATGGCGATGGCGGCTTCTTCCGCCGCCTTCAGGACGTGGCCGCGCGCCTGATCCTGGGTCGTCTGGATGCGGGCATGGGCGGCAGCCATGGCGTTTGCCGCTTCCTCGTCCGCGCCGGCCTTGGCCTTGGCAATTTCGGCGTTGAGAGTCAGGCGGTTTTCTTCCGCCAGTCCCTGGGCCCGCGATTTTGCCGCGTGCAGCGCCGTCTGGTAGGCGGATGCGGCACCCTCGGCTTCTCCGCGCGCTGTCTGGGCGGCGGCGATATCGGCGTTGATCGCGCCTCTGCGGCTGGTGATCACACCATTGATGCGCGGTCCGGCCACCCGCCACAACACCACAAACAGGAAGGCGAACGTCACCGTCAGCCAGAAGATCTGGCTGGGGAACGTCGTGGTGTCGAACGGCGGAAAGCCCCCCTTATGTTCGGCGGGTACTCCGGTCGTTGCGGTGGTGGGCGTGGCGTCCGCCATGATCTTCTTACGTGAACAGAATGATCAGGGCGATGACCAGGCCGAACAGGCCGGTCGCTTCGCACAGCGCGAAGCCGAGCAGCAGGTTGGTGGTCTGGGTCGCGGCGGCGCCCGGATTGCGCAGCGCGCCGGTCAGATAGCTGCCGAACACGTTGCCGATGCCGATGCCCGCGCCCACCAGGGCGATACAGGCGATGCCGGCGCCGATCATTTTGGCTGCTTGAAGATCCATAGTCAGATTTCCTTTTTAGTGTTGATCGTGGAGGTGAAGCGCTTCGTTGAGATAGATGCAGGTCAGGATCGCAAAGACATAAGCTTGCAGGAACGCGACCAGAAGTTCGAGCAGCATGATCGCGACGATCAAAGCCATGGGCAGGATGGACAGCGCCGACAGGGCGCCGCCGGCGCCACCCAGCAGGATCACGAAACCGGCGAACACCGCCAGCATGGTGTGGCCCGCCAGCATGTTGGCGAAGAGACGGACGGAAAGGCTGATGGGACGGGTGAGGAAGGAAATCACCTCGATCGGGATCAACAGGATCAAAAGATACCAGGGCGCATGCGGCACAAACAGCTTGAAGAAGCCGATGCCGTGCTTGGCGAAGCCGGTGCCGATCACGATCAGGATCACCAGGCAGGCCAGCGAAAAGGTCACCGCGATCTGGCTGGTGACCGTGAAGCTGCCCGGCACCATGCCAAAGAAATTGCAGCACAACACGAAAACGAACAGCGTGAAGACGAAGGGAAAGAATTTCAGCCCCTCTTCGCCGGTCGCCGAATGGATCATGTTGGCGACGAATTCGTATGAGACCTCGGCCAGGGACTGGGTCTTGTTGGGCACCAGGCGGCCCGGCTTGACCGCCAGGCTGAGGAACAGGCTTGCCGCCGCAACCACGATCACCATCAACAGCGATTGGTTGGTGAAATAGATCGGGTAGCCGAACAGGTGGAACAACGGATGTTCCATTCCCATCGCGGGCGCCACCTCGAACTGCTCCATGGGGTGCATTGCCACGAACTACTTCTCCTCGTCCGCGCCCGGCGAAAGCTGGGCGTTAATCTCGGCCGCCGCGCGCATCACATTGCGGATCCCCGCCGCCGCGCCCAGCACAACACAAACAATCATAAAGACCGGGCGGGTGTGGATACCGAAATGGCCGAACAGCCAGTCAATGCCCCATCCCAGTCCACCCCCGACGACCAGCGCCGCGACCAGTTCGGTCGAAAAACGCCCCGCGATCCCCAACTGGGTCGGCGGCGGCCCCTGAGGCCGGACTGCACGACGCTGCTGGGCTTCGTCGAGCCGCTGGCCCAGCTTGCGCAGTTCGTCGGGATTTTGAGCCATGCTCACCACCCACAAGCCGAAAAACTAGCGAAAAACCGGCCTTCACGGCGCGTCGAAGGCGGGGGGACCATAAGAAGATGGCCACCCGAGTGTCAAGAAAGACAGATTCGCTACAAGTCCTTTCTGGACCTAGGAAAAACACCCGCGCGCATTATGTCGCGTGAGATATTTTGTGCATCGCATAAACGAGGCTATTCGGCCGCCACCTTTTCGGCTTCCGCCAGGGTCACCGAGACCAGCTGGCTGATGCCGCGTTCCGCCATGGTGACGCCGAACAGCCGGTCCATGCGCGACATGGTCAGGGCATGGTGGGTGATGACCAGGAAGCGGGTTCCCGAGGTTTCCGCCATGTGTTCCACCATCTTGCAGAAACGCTCGACATTGGCGTCGTCCAGCGGCGCATCCACTTCGTCCAGCACGCAGACCGGCGCGGGATTGACCATGAATACGGCGAAGATCAGCGCCAGGGCGGTGAGGGCCTGTTCGCCGCCCGACAGCAGCGCCAGGGACTGCAGCCGCTTGCCCGGCGGGCGGGCGAAGATTTCCAGCCCGGCTTCCAGCGGATCTTCCGATTCGGTGAAGGTGAGGCGGGCTTCGCCGCCCTCGAACAGCTTGGTGAAAAGCTGCTGGAAGTTGGCGTTCACTTTTTCGAACGAGGCCAGCAGGCGCTCGCGGCCTTCCTTGTTCAGGCTCTGGATGCCCCGGCGCAGGCGTTCGATGGCGCCGGTGAGGTCGTCGCGGTCGGCAGTCAGGGTGCCGAGGCGGGCTTCCTGCTCGGCGGCTTCTTCCTCGGCGCGCAGATTGACGCCGCCCAGCTGTTCGCGCTCCTGCTTCAGGCGCTCGACCCGTTTTTCGGCCTGATCGAGGGGCGGCAATTCCTGGCCGTCCTCGATCTCGGCGCGCTCGCGCAATTCTTCCGGCGCGGCGTCGATTTCATCCCGGATGCGGACGCGCAGTTCCTCGATACGGCTTGCCGCCGCTTCGCTCATCGCCTGGGCCCGGGCGCGTTCCTCGCGCGCGGCGGACAGGATCGCATCCGCGGCCTTGGCCTGCTTGTCGGCTTCGGCCAAACGGCTTTCGGCTTCGGCGCGGGCATCGCCGGCTTCCTTGCGCGCGGCTTCCGCCCTGGCAATGGTATCCAGCAGGGTGACGCGCTTGCTGGCAATTTCGTCCGGCACGGCTTCGGCCTTGGCCAGTTCGGCGCCAAGTTCGTCATGGCGGCGGGTAAGCTCGGCGATCTGCTGCGCGGCGGCGGCGCGGCGCGCGCCCCAGCGCTGGGAATCACCCAGAATGGCGGCAAGACGGTGCGTGCGCACATCGCCTTCGCGTTTCAGGCCATCAAGCGTGGCGCGGGCCTCGCCGCTGGCGGAACGGGCATCGGCAGCGCGGCCGCGGGCTTCGGCGACTTCGCGGGCGAGGGCGACGCCGTCGCCAAGCTCCTTGAGCGCGGCATCGGCCTGGGCGCCTGCTTCCCGGGCGGCTTCGACCGACTGTTCCAGGCGGCGGATTTCGGCTTCGAGATTGGCGAGCTGGGCGCTGCGCTCTGCGCTGGCGCGGGCGGCGCGGGTGCTTTCATCCTGTGCCGCGATCAAGGCCTGTTCGGTCTGGCGGACTTCGTCTTCGGCCAGGCGCGCGGCCTGGCGGGTCGCAATGGCTGCATCCTTGGCCTTGGAATAGACGGCGAAAGTGATATCGCGGATTTCCTTGGCGGCCTGCAGTTCCCGATCCAGCACCGTCAGCCGGTTGCGCTGCGACAGGCGCAAGGTGGCGGGCGAGGGTGCGTCGGCGGACGCGGCATAACCGTCCCAGCGCCACAGATCGCCGCGCGCGGACACCAGGCGCTGCCCCGGATTCAACTGTTTCTGCAGGGCGGCGCCCTGGTCCGGGAAGACCAAACCCGTCATGGCCAGGCGGCGCGCCAGTGCGGCGGGCGCCTTGACGAATTCGCTCAGCGGCTTGCAGCCGGCGGGCAGAGGCAGGTTGTGATCGAATGCACCCAGATCGCGCCAGTGATGCGGCGCAGCCTCGTCCAGCGGCGCTTGCAGGTCATCGCCCAGTGCGGCGGCCAGCGCCGCTTCGTAACCGTCCTGCACCCGCACCGCGTCTATCAGCGGCGGAAACAGGCCTTCGCCTTCGGGATGAAGCAGATCGCCCAGCGCTTTCACCTCGGCGGCGCGGCGTTGCACATCGTGTTCCGCCTCTTCCATCGGCGTGCGCGACGCGGCCTCGGCGGCTTCGGCGGCGGCCTGTTGTTCACGCGCGGCGTCCGCGCTGTCGCGCAGGCGTGCCGAAGCGGCGCGCGCGGCCTCGGTCAAGCGGTCGGCGCCGGCCACATCGGGAGCGCTCTTGGCGGTTTCCATGGCCTGCGCCAGGCGGGCGCGGGCGTCGGCAAGCTGTCCGCTGGAGGTTTCCAGCAGGGCGCCGGAGACTTCGCGGCCGCGCTCATTGCTGGACTTGTTGGCGTTCCAGTCGGCCAGCCGGGACGTGAGTGTTTCCAGCAGGCTTTCCGCTTCGCTCAGCACCGCGTTCAGCCGCGTGGATTCCACTTCCGCCGCGGCGATATCGGCGGTGGAACGTGCCGCCGCGTCGGCCAGCATTTTTTCTTCATCCGAAAGGGTGGAAAGCGCGGCCCCGGCATCGCTGTCCAGGCTTTGTTCGCGTTCGATATCGGCGCCGCCCTGGGCGATCAGCTGACGGATTCGCTGCGCCGCTTCGCGGGCGCGGGCTTCCTCCTGCTCCAGCTGCTCGCGCTGCACGATCAGGCGGTGATGGGCGGCGGATTTCTCCGCTTCGGTCTGGCGCAACGGCGGCAGAACCTCGGCGGCTTCGCCCTGGGTGGTGCTGGCGCGAGCCGCGACCTCGGTGGCGGTGGCGACGCCGGCGGCGGCGGCGGCAAGCTCGCGGGCCGCGGAGGCGGCGCGCGCCTCGCTGTCGGCCCAGCGCAGGAAATGCGCCAGCGCCTCGGCCTTGCGGATATGGCCGGACAGGTTGCGGTAGCGTGAAGCTTGGCGCGCCTGACGCTTCAGGCTGGCAAGCTGGCCATCTATTTCCCGAATGACATCCTCAAGCCGGGACAGATTGGTTTCGGCGGCGCGCAGCCGCAGCTCCGCCTCGTGGCGGCGCTGATGCAGGCCGCCAATGCCGGCGGCTTCTTCCAGGATGGCCCTGCGCGCCAGGGGCTTCTGGCTGATCAGAAGCCCGATCTGGCCCTGGCGCACAAAAGCGGTGGAACCGGCGCCCGACGAGGCATCGGCAAAGAATATCTGCACATCGCGCTGGCGCACGTCGCGGCCATTGATGCGATAGACGCTGCCGGCTTCGCGTTCGATCCGGCGCGACACTTCGATGGTGTCGAAATCGGCGTAGGCGCCGACGGCCTTGCGGTCGGCATTGTCAATGAAGAGCGTGACTTCGGCGACATTGCGGGCCGGCCGGCCGGCGCTGCCGGAGAAAATGACGTCATCCATCTCGGCGCCGCGCACCGAGGAGGGACGGGTCTCGCCCATCACCCAGCGCATGGCGTCGAACAGGTTCGACTTGCCGCAGCCATTGGGCCCGATCACGGCGGTGAGGCCGGGCTCGATGAACAGCTCCGTCGGTTCGACGAAGGATTTGAAACCGGAAAGTCTGAGCCGTGTGAACTTCAAAATGATGCGCCTTGGGTTAAAACCGGCTCGTCATTTCTTGGCGAGCGCGGCGTCGAGTGTTTTCTTGAGACTGTCGTAAGGGATATCGCCCGACGGCTGGGCGACGCCGGCAACCACGATGGTGGGGGTGCCGGTAATATTGTATTTGTCTCCGCCATCCTGGGCGACCTGGTTGATCGTGCTGTCGAGGCTAGTGTCATCCATGCACTTGTCGGCTTGATCGGCGCTCAGGCCCGCAACCCTGGCCATACGGGCCAGTTCGCCACGGACATCCTGCACGCCATACTCCACGTCCCATTTGCTTTGATTCCGGAACAGCAGGTCAATGAACGGGAAGTACTTATCCTCAGGCAAACAACGGGCAATTTTTTCCGCCGCGCCGTCATCGGAGCGCAGGGGGAAGACCCGGAAGACGTAATAGACCTTGCCGGTGTCGATATAGTTCTGCTTGAACTGGGGGAATGTATTCTCGTTGAAATGGGCGCAGACCGGGCAGCTGGGCGCGGCATATTCGATCACCACCACCGGCGCCTTGGGATTGCCCAAGGTGCGGTCACGAGTCGTCAGGGTGTAGCCGGGTCCGCTGCCGGCCGTCGTGGCTGTGGCGCTGTCGCCTGAGTTCCCCATGAAATACCAGGCGGCGGCCCCCGCTGCGACCAGCACAACAAGGCCTAGGAGTATGAAAATCTGTTTCTTGGACACGGGTGATTCTCCGGCGTTTCCTCCCTGCTTGTGACAGAGCGCCGGAGCCGGTTCAACAATGCGCTTCAGCCGTCCCCGGAGCGGTTGCCGGCGCGCCAGCGGGCAAGGCTTTGCAGCGCTGCCTTGACGCCGTCAGGCCCGCGGTAAGTATTTGCCGGGTCTGCGGAATCCACGCTTTTGGCAGATCGGGGAGGGGCCGGCGGCGGCGGCGGCATGGTGAGCCTTGCCTGCACGAATTTCAGGCGCGTTACCGCCGGGCGGCCGAGATAGGCATTGATGCGCCCCGCCAGCGCCCGGGACTCATGGCCCAGAAACAGGGCGGCGGCCGGCTCGGCCAAAAGGGTCAGGATGCCGTCCTTGGCGGAAAACCGCACCGGCCGGGCGATGCGCGCCACCTCGGCGCCCGCGATTTCCACCCAGTGCAGCACCAGGGCCGGATCGCTGAAACCGGCACGGACGAAGGCGGTGGCGCCGGTCGCACCGGCATCGCGGGCGACCGAAGCTGCCCAGTTGCGCCGAGGCGGCGGCGCGTCGTCGGGTGCTTGTTTGTCCTGCGGGGGCTGGGCCATGGTCGCAAGTATGCCTGCAACCCGGATTCCCGCCAAACTTCTTGCCTGGTACGATGTCCACAGGCGCGTTCTGCCTTGGCGGGTCCCTGCCGGCAGGCGCGCCGATCCCTATCGCGTCTGGCTGTCGGAAATCATGCTGCAACAGACCACGGTCCAGGCCGTGGCGGCCTATTACCGCAAATTTCTTGCCCGCTGGCCGGATGTGAAGGCGCTGGCGGCGGCAAAAGAGGATGATGTTCTGGCGGCCTGGGCAGGGCTTGGCTATTACGCAAGAGCGCGCAACCTGCACGCCGCCGCCAGGATCGTGGCCCGGGAGTTGGGCGGCCGCTTTCCCGCCACCGCCGAAGGCCTGCGCACCCTGCCGGGGATCGGCGGCTATACCGCCGGCGCCATTAGCGCCATAGCCTATGACGAGAAACAGGCGGCGATGGACGCCAATGCCGAACGAGTCATCGCCCGGCTTTATGCCGTCACGACACCGATGCCCAAGGCCAAGCCGGAACTGCATGCCCATGCCCAGGCGCTGGTGCCGTTACGGGCCGGGGACTTCGCACAGGCGCTGATGGATCTGGGTTCGGCGATCTGTACGCCCAAAAACCCGGCCTGTCGCAATTGTCCGCTCAAGGCGGACTGTCTTGCCGCCAGGCGAGGCATCCAGGAACAGGTGCCGGTGAAAGTCCCCAGGATGGCGCGGCCGCTGAAACGCGGCGCCGCCTTTGTGGCGCGCGACAGAACCGGCGCGGTGCTGCTGGTCAAGCGGCCGGACAAGGGCCTGCTCGCGTCCATGCTGCAACCGCCGCTGGGACCATGGGGCGAAAAATTTCCCTCGGTCCGGGCGGCATTAGCGCAGGCGCCGTTTGCGGCGAAATGGAAAAAGCGCATCGGTCTGGTGCGCCATGGCTTCACCCATTTCGAACTGGAAATGGAAGTCTATGTCGCCGATGTCGCAAAACGCCCGCAAACAAAGGGCAAATGGATCGCGATGGCCAAGCTCGGCGATGCCGCCTTGCCCACCGTGATGCGCAAGGTGATCGCGCAGGGCCTGTCGCTCGATAAGTCGGGCGTCTAATTTAATTCGGCGCGCAGTTGCTGACGGAGCACGTCAATCGGCACCAATGTGCCGCCCTGCTCGAACTGCCAGAATGTCCAGCCGTTGCAGGCATCCAGGCCCTGCACATGCGCCCCCATCTGGTGGATCGAGCCCTTGCTGTCGGCGCAGACCAGGGTGCCGTCGGCGCGCACCTTGGCTTTCTGGTGCTTGCGCGTGCCGTGCAGCACCGTGCCGGGCGGCAACAACCCGCGCTCCACCACCCAGCCGAAGGGTATGCGCGGCTCGGAACGCTTGGATTTGGTGACCTCGATGCTTTCACCGCTGGCCGGCACGATTTCGGCGATCCGGGCGCGGGCGATATCGGCATAGCTCTTCTCCCGCTCGATGCCGATGAAATGCCGGCCGAGGCGCTTGGCCACCGCGCCCGTGGTGCCCGAGCCGAAGAACGGATCCAGGATCACATCGCCCGGCTTGGTGCTGGCGACGATGACGCGGTGGAGCAGGGATTCGGGCTTCTGGGTGGAATGGGCCTTCTGGCCATCGGCGCCCTTGAGACGCTCATGTCCGGCGCAGATCGGCAGCGTCCAGTCCGAGCGCATTTGCAGCTCATCGTTCAGCGCCTTCATTGCTTCATAATTGAAAGTATATTGCTGCCTGGGGTTCTTGGTCGCCCAGATCAGGGTTTCGTGGGCATTGGTGAATCGCTTGCCCCGGAAATTGGGCATGGGATTGCTCTTGCGCCAGATCACATCATTCAGGATCCAGAAGCCCAGATCCTGCAGCGCCGAGCCGACGCGGAAAATATTGTGATAGGAGCCGATCACCCAGATCGAGCCGGTATCTTTCAGCACCCGCCGGGCCGCCGCCAGCCACTGCCGGGTAAAGCGGTCATATTCGGCGAAGCTGTCGAACTGGTCCCAATGATCGTCAACCGCATCCACCTTGGACTGGTCTGGACGGTGAAGGTCGCCGCGCAACTGAAGATTATAGGGCGGGTCGGCGAAGATCAGGTCGGCGCAGCCTTCGGGCAGCGCGTTCATGCGCGCAATGCAGTCGCCTTCGATGACCAGATCCAGTTTCAGCATGTGTCCCGCTCAGCTTATCAACAGCGGGATTCACAGTGATTCGGCGCGACTCGCGCGTCAAGAGTCTTGTGGAATCAAAGCGTTAGAATTGAGTCCCCGGATTCATCCCCATACAAGATGTGGTGTACCGGGGAAAAAGAACGGCGGTGATGGACGGTTACGCCGCAGGCCTTGAGGCCCGCCAGATGGTCCGGGGTGCCGTAACCCTTGTTGCTGCGCCAATTATAGCCGGGATGTTCGTCATGCAGCGCCACCATCATGCGGTCGCGCGTCACCTTGGCGATGATCGAGGCCGCAGCGATGGAGAGCGAGCGCCCATCGCCGCCCACCAGCGTGTCGCAGCGGCAGGGCAGGGCCGGGGCGTCGTTGCCGTCCACCAGCGCGAAAGCCGCCGTGACCGACAGGACCCGCACAGCCCGCGCCATCGCCAAATGGGTGGCCTGACGGATATTGACCAGGTCAATCTCGCCGACACTGGCCTCACCGACGCCGACCGCCACCGCCATTTCCATGATTTGCGGATAAAGTGATTCGCGATCTTCCTCACTGAGTTGCTTGGAATCATTGAGGCCTTTGGGAATGCGGCCCTTGCGCAAGATCACCGCCGCCGCCACCACCGGCCCCGCCAGCGGTCCGCGCCCGGCCTCATCCACGCCGCAGACGGGACCGTCCAGCGTCTTGAGCAGGCGTGACTCATAAATGTAATGGGGCATGGCCCCGGCAAGTTAGAGCAGGGAGAGCTGGTCGCCAATCCGGGGCGGACGCCGGAAGCTGTTGATGGCAAGGGGCCTCCCCGGCTGGTTCAATCCCAGCTTCTTCACCGCCATGTGAAAACGCCGCGCCATCATCTCGGCATAAGGCCCGGTTCCGCGCATGCGGCTATTCCACTGGCTGTCATAATCCTTGCCGCCGCGCATGGAGCGCACCAGCGCCATCACATGTTTGGCGCGGCCGGGAACCTCGGCCTCGAGCCATTCGCGGAACAGGTCCTTGATCTCCAGCGGCAGACGCAGCAGCACATAACCGGCCGAACGGGCGCCGGCTTCCCTGGAGGCTGCCAGCACCGCCTCCATCTCATGATCGTTGAGGGCCGGAATGGCGGGCGCGAACATCACCCCGGCGGGCACGCCCGCTTCCGCGAGGCCGCGAATGGCCTGCAAGCGGCGGGCAGGGGTGCCGGCGCGCGGCTCCATGGCGCGAGCCAGCTTGCGATCCATTGTGGTGATGGACAGCGCCGCCTTGGCCAGTCCCATGGCTGCCATGTCGGACAGGATATCGAGATCGCGCAGGATAAGGGGCGATTTGGTGACGATGGCGACGGGATGCCTGAAGTCGCGCAGCACTTCCAGGATGGAGCGGGTGATGCGCATCTTCTTTTCCAGCGGCTGGTAGGGATCGGTATTGGTGCCCATGGCAATGACCTTGGGGATATAACCGGGCGCCGACAATTCTTTCGCCAGCAATTCGGCGGCGTTGGGCTTGGCGAACAGGCGCGATTCAAAATCCACCCCCGGCGACAGGCCGAGATAGGCATGGCTGGGCCGGGCGAAGCAATAAATGCAGCCATGCTCACAGCCGCGATAGGGATTGATGGACTGGTCGAAGGAAATGTCGGGCGACTGGTTGCGGGCAATAATGCTCCGCGTCGCGTCATGAATGACCTCGGTACGCAGGGGCGGCGGCGCTGCGTCATCGCTGCGCCAGCCATCGTCCCAGCCATCATCCACCAGGAAGCGGGTCTGCTTTTCATAGCGGCCCATCTGGTTGGAGAGGGCGCCCCGGCCGAGCAGGCTTTCGGGCCGGATGGTGGAGCTGAGGACCGTGGTCATGCGGCGATTATACCGGCCCAGGAGAACAAAACAAGTACAAAAGTGTAAACACCCAGGAATTCGACCTAATCAGGCAACAAAAAAGCCCCGCTCTTTTGGAGCAGGGCTTTGTATGTGTTGTCTAACCAGCGATCAGTGAATGACGATCTTGGTCACGCGCCAGTTCAGCTCTTCACCGACATAGAGCAGGTTTTCGGTGGGGCAAGCCATTTCATGAATGTCGCCGAAATGGCCCAGCTGCTTGCCGGCGGCGCCGATCGTTCCCAGCACCGTGCCATCCAGCTTCATCTTGTAGATGCGGCCCGGATAGGAGTCCGACGAGAACAGGAACTGCTCTCCCGCCTTGTTCGGCGGCGAGATGCAGATTGCCCAGGGAGCGCCCGGCGCGATCGTCTTGTTGGCCGGCGGCGGCGCACCCGGCGCCGGGGGCGCCGGAGGCTGACGGATGGCATTGATGTCGGTCGGCAGGGTGATGTCCGCCGGCTGGTTGATGATGCGCTCGAACTTGCCGGTGTGGTCGAACACCTGAATGCGGCCATTGCCACGGTCGCCGACATAGATGTTGTCCTGGGCGTCGGAGGCGATGGTGTGCGGGGTGTTGAACTGGCCCGGACCGGCACCCGGTTCGCCGAACGAGCCGGTAATGTTGCCGTTCTTGTCGAACATGGCGACGCGTGAATTGATGTAACCGTCGCTAATGAAGATGTTGTCCTGGGAATCCCAGGTGACATCGGTCACCTGGCGGAACATGCCGGGAATCGGCGGCCGGGGCGGAGTGGCGCGCTCGACACCGCCGACATGGGCGTCAGCGGCTTCCTGCTTGCGGCCCTCCACCAGCAACACTTTGCCGGCGGGGCTGAACTTGACCACCATGTCAGTGCCCTTATCGGTGGTCCAGATATTGTCGTACTTGTCGATCTTGACGGTATGGGCAAAGCCGAAGCCGTAGGAATTATGGCCAATCTCGCGGATATATTTGCCGCTGGCGTCAAATTCCAGCAGCTGGGCGGCGATGGAGCCGTAAACCGGGCCCTGAGTATTGCCGCGGCTGAAAATAAAGACATGCCCCTTGGAATTGACGGCCACGCCGGCAGGCTCGCCGATATACATGCCGGTGGGCAGGTCGCCGAATTCCGAGAAAGTCGCGTTCAGGCGCGGCGCATCGGTGGTGGCGTAGACAGGCGCGGCCGCACTGAGCATGAGCGCGGCAAGCGCAACGAGTGTTTTCTTCATGGAAAGTCCCTTCGATGGAAAAAGTGTGGTCCGACGCCGTGTTCGATTGGCCGAGCAGCGGCAATATGAATGCGATCGCAGGTCTGCGACTGGCTTGGCGTTCCCCTTGATGAGCTTGATCCCGCTTGTTGACCGCAGGTTGGCGGGACTGTTTCAGATCGCCGATGGTCCGTCAATTAGGCCAATTCGGCCTGTTGCGGGGAGAGCCCCCGATTTTCCGGCCGTCCGGGCGTGCTATGATAAAAAACGGTCGCTGGAGATTATCGCGGCCATACCTGAACAGAATGTGGACAAATATGAAGTGGAAAGCTCTGATAGCGCTTGCGATAGTTTTTGCGTTTTCCAGTCCGCCGCTGCGGGCGCAAGACGACGGCATGCCGTCACGGGCGAAAGGCGATACCCCTCAGACGGGCGCGCAAGGCGGCGACGCGGCGGAAGACAGTTTCAATGCCCAGGCGCTGAAAGATGCCTGCGCGCCGGCGCCGGCAGCGAGCCAGAACGCCCGTGCGCTTGCCGACCGGACCTGCCAGTCCTATTTGCGCGGCCTGACGGAAGGTTTGTTTCTGCAGACGATTTTGGAGAGCAGTGACGCCGCTGACTGCCTCCCCAAGGATGGACCGATTTCGCCGTCCGATGCCAAGGCGAATTTCCTGAGCTATCTGGCGGAAAATCCCGGCGCGGCGGACCATGAGGCGGGGGCGGCTGCCGTTTTGGCGATTGTCCGGGCGCATGGCTGCGGCAAGGACTGACGTGGCAAGAATAGCCCGGGCGCTGACGCCCGGGCCTTGATGGTCGAAGTGGACCCTAGTTCTTGATCGTGATGCGCTCGACATTCCAGATCGAACAGGCGCCGCGGATCAGAACATTGTCGGACTCGGCATACAGTTCATGGATCATGCAGCCGGTCTGGCCCATGCCCGCGCTGGTGGAGAACCAACCCAGTTCCTTGCGGGTCGCACGGTCATATCGGTAGATCTTGCCGGTGCCGTCGCCGCTGTAGATGTATTTCGGCGTGGCTTGAACGCTCCACGGCGCGCCCATGCCGGTGAGGGTTTGCTTGAAGTGCAGGTTATAGTCATAGATCTGGATGCGGTTGTTGCCGCGGTCGCCCACATAGACATTGCCGTCCGCGTCCGTGGCCAGGCCGTGTGGGGTGCTGAACTGGTTCGGACCGCTGCCATAGGTGCCCACGGCCTTGAGCCAGGTGCCGTCCGGACCAATCTTCACCACGCGCGAATTGCCGTAGCCGTCGGTGACGAAGGAATCACCGGCCGGGTCCCAGGCAATGTCTGTGGGACGGTTGAACGAGCCCATCGTGCCGACGGGATGGCGGTCTGTAACTTTTTCGCCGCGCTCCAGATAGGATTCCAGATAGTCGATGGCCTCCGTCTTGCGGCCATATTCCCGGACCAGATCGCCATTGGGCCTGGATTCCACGACCATTCCCGAGCCTTCGTCCACGATCCAGACATTCTGATCCTTGTCGACGCGGACTGAATGCGCAAAAGAGGCGGAATAAGCGTCGGGCAGCCATTCCTTGACGAACTTGTAATCGGGGGCGGGACCGAACTCGAACAACTCGGCAGCCGTGCCGCCGCGGGCGCTGCCGCCCTTGCCGGTGCGGGAATAGACGAAGAGGTGGCCCGCCTTGTTCAGGCTCACGCCTTCGGTCTCGCCCAGCGTGTGGCCGGGAATGTGCAGCGGAAGAATCTGTTCTGTCACCTGCAGCTTGGGAAGGCCCGCCTCGACAGCGGCCTGCTTGGCGGCCTGGGCGGCGGCGGCGGCGGCGGCACGTTGCTCGGGCGTAGCATTACCTTGGGCATTAACCTGCAGCGCGGTACCCAGCAGCAGCAGCGCGACCATGGTCGCGGTCTTGCGAATTGTCATGCGTGTATCCCCCTGGTTGAGCCGCCATGTCAGCGGTCTTGACGCTATTTTTTCATGCCGGAGCTAATACGTCAAACTGTCGCAGCCGCTGCCTGTCGGGGATTGAGCAAGGGCGGAAAGCAAAAAAATCGGGGGCCCGAACCAAGGTTCGAGCCCCCGTATAATTCCAGGCTATTCAAGTCTTATTTACTTAACGGTGACCTTCTGGACGTCCCACATGCTGGCCGAACCCACAAAGACGGTGTTGGGGTTGTGGCAGCTCAGGGAGTGAACCAGGTTGCCGGTATCTTCGGTGCCGTGATCCTGACCGGTGATGAACATGCCGGTCACTTTGCCGTCCATGCTCAAGCGGTAGATCTTGCCGGTGCCGTCACCGCTATACATGACCTGCGGGCTCGAATTGGAGATGCACAGCGCCCAGGGGGCGCCGACGCCGGTGATGCTCCGTTCGAAGTTCATGTTGTCGTCATAGACCTGGATTCGGAAGTTTCCACGGTCGGCGACATAAACGTTGTCCTGCGCGTCCACCGCGATATCGTGCGGGGTGCTGAACTGGTTCGGGCCGCTGCCGTTGGTACCGACCGCCTTCAGCCAATGGCCATCCGGCGAGATCTTGACGAAGCGCGAATTGCCGTAGCCGTCCGAAATGAACATGTTGCCGGCGCGATCGAAGGCAACAGCGGTTTCACGGTCGAAGGAGCCCATGCGGCCGACCGGCTTCGGCGGCGCGGCGGCTGCGGCGTGAGCAAAATGGAGGATTTCGAGGTTTGACTCGAGGTAATCGATCGCCTCAGGGGTGCGGCCCAGCCAGAAGATGTGCTGGCCCTGCGGATTGTACTTGACGATCATCCCCGAGCCTTCGTCGACCTGGTAGACATTGTCTTCCTTGTCGATGCGAACCGAGTGGGCGAAGGATTCGGCGTAGTTGTTGGGACCCCATTCCTTGACGAATTTGTACTTGTCGTCGAATTCAAACAGCTTGGCAGCCTTGCCGCCGCGCGCAATGCCCTGATTCTCGGTACGGGTGTAAACGAACAGGTGGTGCTTGGAATTCTCGTCGACTCCCATGGTCTCGCCCATGGTTTGGCCCGGAATGGCGAGTTGGAGATATTTGTCGTCGACCTGCAGCTGCGTATAGGTCTTCTCGGCTGCGGCTTGCGCGGCCTGCTGCTGGGCGTTGCCGTTAAGCTGCGCCTGGCTCGCCACTGTGCCAGCGAGCAGCAACGCGACTACGGTCGCGGTCTTGCGAATTGTCATGAACGTTTCCCCTTGGTTTAACCCGCAATACCCGCAGGCTTGGTGAGACTTTTTCATGCTGGCGCTTGGACGTCAATCTGGCGCTGGCTGCGATCGGCAGATAATTTGTCATTGAAATTCCAGCCAATTTTTGCTGCGCCGCGTCATGCTGAAAAACAGAGCAGTCATGGGACTGACAAACAAAATTACAGAAAAAATATGCCCGTTTTCGTTTGCTGCATTGCGGTATGCAGCAATATGCCGTTTTCTTTGAAGACCGGGTTTTAGCAAGATGGCTGCATGATAAGCGTTGTAATCCCGACACTGAACGCCGAGCGGAAGCTGCCCCGCTGTTTTGACAGTCTGATCACGGCGGCGGTACGCGGCGTGGTGCGGGAAGTAATCGTTGCAGATGGCGGCTCAGCCGACGAAACCCTGATCATCGCGGATGCGGCGGGTGCTCATATTGAGCATGCCGCCAAAAGTCGCAGCGCGCGCTTCATCGCCGGCGCCGCGGCGGCCCGCGGCGACTGGCTGCTTTTCCTTCATCCGGAAACGGCCATGGAGCCTGGCTGGGAAAATGAAGTGGAATCCTTCATCGCCCAGGCGATTCCGGAGCGTCCGCGCGCCGCCGTCTTCCGTTTTGCCCTGGAGGATTTTGGCGGCGAGGCGCGGCGCGCCGAGGCCAAGGCGGCATTGCGCGGCTGGGCATTGGCGCTGCCCTATGGCGATCAGGGTCTGCTCATCCCCAGGCGGCTTTATAACAAGCTGGGCGGCTATCGTGCACTGGCGGGCATGGAAGATGCGGATCTGGTGCGGCGGATCGGACGGCGGCGGCTGGTGCATCTGCGCGCCCGCGCCGTCAATCTGCCCCGGCCGCAGGAAAGCGTCTGGCGCGGATTGTGGCTCTCGTTATTGCACGCTCTTCGCGTTCCCACCCGTGTTGTCGCCCGGCTGTGAATAGCTCACATCGCTGATGGGGTCGGCGGTCGCCGTTTGCGCGGGCAGGGCCGGCGCCGCCGGCAAGGCGGGACGATAGACCGGCCATTGTCCGCGCGCGGTTTCATCCAGGCTCTTGGCGTCCTGGCCCATGCGGCGGCGATACATCCAGTTGTATTCCATCACATGCTTGACGTAATTGCGCGTCTCGGCGACCGGAATGCTTTCCACGAACAATAGCGGATCGTCCTTGCCCGCCTTGGTGACCAGCCAGCGGTTGACCGCGCCGGGCCCTGCGTTATAGGCGCCGCCCAGTTCGAGCAGGTTGCCGTTCAGATGGTCGAGCAGATCGGCGATATAGCGCTGGCCCAGCGACAGGGAATAGGACGGATCGTAAAGCTGGTCGGCCGCGCCCTTGCCGCCGATATGGTTTGCGGTGGCCGGCATCATCTGCATGATGCCGCGGGCCCCCACCGGCGAGGTGGCGCCGTTCTGGAAGCGGCTCTCGATGCGGGCGAAGGCCAGCACCAAAGACGAGTCGATATGATAGCCGTCTTCGGGCGCATAGGGCGGCACCGGGAACAGGCCGGTCAGCAGCAAACCCTGGGCGACGCTTTTTTCGCTGGCGCGCAGCTCGACATTGGTGACGCCGACAGAGCGCGCCAGCGCCGACATGGCGGGATCGAGCGCCTCAACATTGTCCACGAAGGCGTGATTGAGTTCCGGTCCGGTGAAATCCGTCTCGCCCACCTGATACAATGCCACGGCTCTGCGGGCGGACGGCACCGCCATCAGCGCCGTCAAATCCGCCTGCGACAGGACCGCATTCGAAAAACCGGTATTGGTGTCCATGCCCAGCATGCGTTCGGCCACCAGTCCGTAAAAGGTCGGCTCTTCCTTGGCGGCGGCGGCCAGCAGGCTCACCACTTTTTGCGGTTCACCCAGCTGCATATGGGCGCGTGCCGCCCAGAAAGCCGCCTGGGCGCGAAGTTGTCCCTGCGCCGCGCCATTCTGCGCCAGCTTTTCCAGATGCAGGGTGGCGTCGGCATAATGGCCCAGGCGATAGGCGGCGAAGCCCGCATCCCAGTCCAGCTGCGGCACGGATGACGAGAGAATGCCGCCGGTGAGCTGGAACGCCTGCGCGTCCATGCCTTCGGCGAGATATGAAAGCGCCACGCGATGCGACAGGATGGCGATGTCATCCGGCGAAGCGGTTCCGGCTGTCTGCAGGGCATCCAGCATGCCCAGTGCCGCATCCGGATTGCCGGCTTTGATGTCGGCCAGGATTTGCGGCATCAGCGTGCGGGCGGCTTCGGAGGAAGGCGAAGGTTCCGGCATTTCGGCGTCTTCATAGCCGCCGGTGCGGCGACCGACCGAAACCGGCGCCGGGATATTGGTCACCACTGCCACGGTGATGGTCTTGTGGTTGCGGCGAATTTTTTTGGAGGAGCGGGCCACCGCCAGGCGATAAATACGGTCCGCGACGGACAAATCGCGGTATTGCGATAGCCAAGCCACCAGCGTGTCGCGTGTGGGATGCTTGACCGCCAGCAGCGCGGCGGCTTCGACATAGCCTTGCAGGCTTGGATCGCTGGCGCGCGCCATCAGGGTGCGGGCGCGCGGCATCTGACCGCCTCGCGCGGCGGCAAAAGCCTGGCGGTAGATCGCGACATCGGCGGCGCCGAGGATGGCGGGCGTGACAGATTGCGCCGCCGGAGCAGGAATCGCCGGGATCAGAGGATTGGCGGGCTGCACCGGCTGGATCGCGGGCGCGGCGCCGGACGAGGCGGGAACGCTGACGGCGGTTTGCGCCAGCGCCGCGCCGCCAAGCAGGGCAGTGAATCCAAATGCCAGCGCAATCCGCAAATTCACGGTCCTTCGACAATCAGCCCAATCTATTTATGCCCCGTTCGGGGTTGCCCGGCAATCAGGGTATTGCCGTACCCGCGCCTCCCACAATGGGCGCGTTGGAATCTAGTTACTCCGGGATACAGGTTCCGGCAACCCCAGCGTTTCCATGCGGATAGCCAGGGCCTGAAGATCTCGCCATGCAAGTTTCTTGTGCGCCGGCTGGCGCAGCAGATAGGCCGGATGCAGGGTGGGCATGATCGGCACCATGCAAGCCCCGACCCGGTATTCCATCCAGCGGCCCCGGCTTTTCATGATGCCTTCGCTGATGCCCATCACGTGACGCGCCGCCACCGCGCCCAAAAGGATGATCACTCCCGGATTGGCCAGTTCGATATGGCGGCGCAGGAAGGGCAGGCACATCGCTGCTTCCTCGGGACTGGGATCGCGATTGTCGGGCGGCCGCCAGTTGATCACATTGGTGATATAGGCGTTGGCTTTGCGGTCCAATCCGATGCTGGCCAGCATCTTGTCCAGCAACTGACCGGCACGCCCGACAAAGGGCTTGCCGCTGCGGTCTTCATCGCGGCCCGGTGCCTCGCCGATGAACATCACGCGCCCTTCCGGCGTGCCGTCGGCAAATACCGTGCTGGTGGCGCTGCGTTTCAAAGCGCCGCCGTCAAAGCCTTCCAGAGCTGCCTTGAGTTCGGCCAGGCTGGTGGCGGCATTCGCCAGCGTCTGGGCATTGGTCACCGTATCGCCTGCCGCTTGCGATTTTGCCATTGCCACCATCGGCGCGGCTTCCGCGGCGATCGCTTTTGGAGCGGCGGCGGCCTGTGGCGGCGGAGCAGCGACCAGCCGGTTGACCGGAACCTCGCCGATGGCCTCGTCAGCCCCTGCTTCCACCAGCCAGTTCAGGGTTCCCAATGCGTCTTTGTCCAGCATGGTCCCATTGTAAGCGCGCGCACTGTCTCTAAGGTATAGAAAAAGCCGCGAATCCCACAGGGATAAGTCCGACCATGTCCGAAGCAGCCGTGCCGCGTGAAAGCATGGACTATGAGGTGGTGATCGTGGGTGCGGGGCCTGCCGGGCTGTCGGCCGCCATTCGCCTCAAGCAGCTTGGCCAGAAGGGCGGACGCGAGGTCAGCGTCTGTGTGCTGGAAAAAGGCTCGGAAGTCGGCGCGCACATCTTATCGGGCGCGGTGCTGGATCCCAGCGGGCTGGACGAACTGATCCCGGACTGGAAATCCAGAGGCGCGCCGGTGGAAACACCGGTGACGGATGACCGCTTCTATTTTTTCACCAGGGGCGCCGGCATTCGCATTCCGAATTTCCTGTTTCCGCCGCTGATGAGCAATCACGGCAATTACATCGTCTCGCTCAGCAATCTTGCCCGCTGGCTGGGCCAGCAGGCCGAGGCGCTGGGCGTGGAAATCTATCCCGGCTTTCCGGCGCATGAACTTCTGATCGCCGACGGCGTCGTCAAAGGCGTGATCACCGGCGATCTGGGGGTGGCCAAGGACGGCCATCACAAGGCCGATTACACGCCCGGCATGGAACTGCGCGGCAAGTATACCCTGTTCGCCGAGGGCGCGCGCGGTTCGCTGTCGAAGGAACTTGCGGCGCGCTTCGGCCTGCAGGACGGCCGGGATCCGCAGAAATTCGGCATCGGCCTGAAAGAGCTTTGGGAACTGCCCAAGGACAGGCACCGCAAGGGGCTGGTGGTGCATGGTTTCGGCTGGCCGCTCGGCAATGACACGGGCGGCGGCCTCTTCATGTATCACTGGGGCGAGAATTTCTGCTCCATCGGCTTTGTCGTGCATCTGAACTACAGCAATCCCTGGCTGGAGCCGTTCAGCGAATTTCAGCGCGCCAAGACCCATCCCGCGATCCGGAAATTCCTGGAAGGCGGCAAGCGCATCGGCTACGGCGCCCGCGCCATTACCGAGGGCGGTTTTCAGTCGGTGCCGAAATTGAGCTTCCCCGGCGGCGCCCTGATCGGCTGCGCCGCCGGCTTTGTAAATCTGCCGCGCATCAAGGGCAGCCAAAACGCCATGAAGACGGGCATGATGGCGGCGGAGGCCGCATTCGAGGCCCTGAAAGCAGGACGGGCAGGCGACATACTGGCCGGCTATGACACCGCCTATGCCAAAAGCGCCGTGGCACGTGATCTCTGGCTGGTGCGCAATGCCAAGCCGCTCTGGTCGAAACTGGGAACTCTGCTTGCGCTCCCCTTCATCGGGTTTGACATGTGGACCAACCAGCTATTGGGCTTTTCCCTATTCGGCACCCTTCACCATGGCACGCCCGACTATGCCACCCTTAAAAAGGCGAAAGATTGCCGGCCCATCGCCTATCCCAGGCCGGACGGAACCCTGACGTTTGACCGGCTTTCCAGCGTCTTTGTTTCAAACGCCAATCATGTTGAAGACCAGCCGGTACATTTGCTACTGCGTGATCCGGCAATTCCGATTAAGGTCAATCTGCCGGAATATGCCGAACCGGCGCAGCGTTATTGTCCGGCGGGTGTCTACGAAATTGTCGATGATCAGTCAGGACCGCGTTTTCAGATCAATGCGCAGAATTGCGTTCACTGCAAAACCTGCGACATCAAGGATCCGGCGCAGAATATTACCTGGGTGACGCCGGAAGGCGGTGGCGGCCCGAATTATTCGAATATGTAGGAGATATCTTGCGCTATTTTCTCGTTCCCATGAGTTTGCTGCTGGCGGGATGCGCCGTTGCTCCCGGTCCCAAATCATCGTCGCCGGATGCCGCCGCCAATGCCTTCTCGACCTATCTTTCGGCGCGCTTCGCCGCCGGACAGCACGACATGCCGCAGGCCCAGCGCTATTACGCCGAAAGCCTGAAAAGCGATCCGGGCAATCCGGATTTGTTGAATCTGGCATTTTTCTACTCCAGTACTTCGGGCGATCTGGATGCCGCAGCCGGCTATGCCGCCAAGGTGGTGGAAAAAACGCCCGACGATCGCGCCGCGCGCCTGGCGCTGGCAGTGGCCGCTTTCAAGCACAAGGATTATGCGGGAGTACGCAAACATCTTGCCGCATCCGCCAAGGGGCCTTTTACCGTTCTGACCGTGTCGCTGTTCGATGGCTGGGCCGCTGCCGCCATGGGTGACGCCACGGCCGCCGCCGCCGACATGAAAGCCCTGGGCGGGCAGAGCGGCGCCGAGCCCGTCGCCGCATTTCACGCCGCGCTGATGGCGGATTTTCTGGGTCAGGCCAAGGATGCGGAAACGCTTTATGCCAAGGCGCTGATGCTCAATGCCGGCAGCCCGCGCGTGGTCGAGGCCTATGGCCGTTTCCTGGAGCGCCAGGGGCGCACCGCCGATGCCACAAAATTCTATGGGGGCTTCACCAACAGTCCCGCGCTCGCGCCGCTTGCCGCCGCCGGCCAGGCACGTATCGCCAAGGGGGAAAAGCCGGAAGCCATGATCCGCACCGCCGAGGACGGCACTGCGGAGGGATTGTTCGGCATTGCCGCCTCGCTCAGCGACGCCTCCAGCGCCGATGTCTCTATTCTTTATCTGCGGATGGCGCTTTATCTCAGGCCCGATCTGGCGCTGGCCAATATCATGCTGGGCGACCGCTATGAGGCGCTGCAGAAATACGACGAGGCGGTGGCGATTTACGCCAGGGTGGAAAAGTCCTCGCCCTTTTACCGGATGGCGGCGGTGGAAGCCGCGCGCAATGAATCGCGGCTGGATCATAATGATGTCGCGCTGCGCGACCTGAAAGCTCTGGCCGACGCCAATCCCGGTGACGCCGACACCTGGACGGCGCTGGGCGATGCGGATCGCGGCGCCGGAAAATTCGCCGACGCCATCTCCGCCTATGACAATGCGCAAAAGGCCATCGGCACGCCCGCCAAGAAGGACTGGCCGCTTTTCTATGCCCGCGCCATGGCGGAGGACAAGGACGGCCATTGGGACAAGGCGGAGGCTGACGTCAACACAGGGCTGAAGCTTTCACCCGATCAGCCGGAACTGCTCAACTATCTTGCCTATTCCTGGGTGGATCAGGGACGGCGCCTGCCCGAGGCGCTGGCGATGCTGGAAAAAGCGCGTTCGCTGCGCCCCTATGACGGCTATATCGTGGACAGTGTCGGCTGGACCTATTACCGCCTCGGCCGCTACGACGATGCCGCCCAGACATTGGAGGCGGCGGTGTTGCTGGTGCCGGGCGACGCCACCATCAACGATCATCTTGGCGATGCCTTGTGGAAGGCGGGACGCAAGATGGAAGCCCGCTACCAATGGGACCATGCGCTGACCTTCGGCCCCGAAGACGGCGAGAAAGCCACCCTGCAGCAGAAGCTCAAGAGCGGACTGTCCGGCTGATGGCGCAATCAGCGCGGGCGTCTGCGAAAATAAACCTGTTTCTGCATGTCGGCGACAAAAGGCCTGATGGTTTTCATCCGCTGCAAAGCCTGGCGGTGTTTGCGGAACTGGGCGATGCGCTGACGGCGGAGGCCGCGGACGATCTTTCTCTTTCGCTGGCGGGGCCGTTCGCTGCCGCGCTGTCCGGCGATGACAATCTGGTTCTGAGGGCGGCGCGCGCCCTGGCGGCGAAGGCGGGCCGGGCGCCAACCGCCAAACTCACCCTCACCAAGAATCTGCCGGTGGCGTCGGGCATTGGCGGCGGCAGCGCCGATGCGGCGGCGGCGCTGCGCGCCTTGTCAGCCTTGTGGTCACTGGATCTGGACGAAGCAGACCTGCACGATGTCGCGGCCGGGCTGGGATCGGACATTCCGGTGTGCCTGGCCTCGCTGCCGCGCTGGATGGAGGGGCGGGGCGAATTGCTCAGCCCCATCGCCTCGCTGCCGCATCTGCCGCTGCTGCTGGTCAATCCGGGCATCGCGGTTCCCACTGCCGGGGTGTTCGCGGCGCTGGAAACACGAAGCGATGTCGCCTGGAAATTGCCGCCGGACCGTTTCCGCGACATGGCGGACCTGCTGCGCCTGCTGGATTCCACAAAAAACGATCTGGAAGCGCCGGCGCGCCGCCTGGCGCCGGTGATCGGCGAAGTATTGACCGCGCTGGCGGCGTTGCCGGGCGCCTTGTTCACCCGCATGTCGGGGTCCGGCGCCACCTGTTTTGCGCTGTTTCCCGATGATGAAAGCTGCAAGCGGGCGGCGGCGATCCTGTCCGCTTTCAAACCCGGCTGGTGGATTGCGCCTACCTCGGTGCCGGAATTCGGCATCGTACATGAGGATATCGGCCAGGACATTGGTCCCGTGGGTCCCTAGCGACAGCGTAGGGACGGGCTTTAATGAGAATTTAAGCCGGACGCGAAACCATGCCCTGCGTTCATCGGGATCCCGTCATGGCCAAAAATCAGCCTGCGAATTTTGTCGACGATCCACATGCGCCGGAAATCTTCAGCTCCGGCGCTACCGGCTTTTTTGTCGCCAACGGCAATATCACGATCACTTTTGAATCCGCGCGGGTTGATCATTCCCAGAGCCCCGGCCCGGTCTATCGCACCGTGGTGAGCCGCATCGTGATGCCCGCGGCGAGCGCGCAGGGCCTGGCCATTGGCCTGTTCGACTTCCTGGAAAAACAGGGATTCGATTTCAAGAAGACTTAGTAGGCGCGTTCGACGCAGAAATCGGCAATATCCGAAAGCGCGCTCTTGATCTCGCTGGCGGGCAGGATGCCGAGCGCATCCTTGGCGGCGTCGGCATAGACCCGTGCCCGGCGCATGGTTTCCTGGATGGCGCCGGTTTCCTCGACCAGGGTGATGGCGCGGTTGAGATCGGCCTCGGTCTGGTTGCCGGTTTCGATCACCCGTTTCCAGAAAGTCCTGGTTTCCTCCCCGGCGCGGGCATGCGCCAGGATGATCGGCAGGGTCATCTTGGCTTCGCGGAAATCATCGCCGACGCTCTTGCCCATCAAGGCCTGGCGGCCGGAATAATCCAGCGCGTCGTCCACCAGCTGGAAGGCGATGCCGAGGTTTTCGCCATAGGCTTCGAAGCCCCGGATGAAGGCTTCGCCCTTGCCGGTCAGCACCGCACCGCTTTCGGCGGCAGCGGCGAACAGGGCGGCGGTCTTGGCAGACACCACCTTCATGTAATGCTCTTCGGTAACTGACAGGTTGCGCGCCGAATTCAGCTGCATCACTTCGCCTTCGGCGATGATGGCGCTGGCGCCGGACAGGATATCGAGCACGGCAAGGTTGCCGGTCTCAACCATCAACTGGAAGGCGCGGCTGAACAGGAAATCGCCCACCAGTACCGATGGCTTGTTGCCCCACACCAGATTGGCCGAGACCTTGCCGCGGCGAAGCGCGCTTTCATCCACCACATCGTCATGCAGCAGGGTGGCGGTGTGAATGAACTCCACGGCCGCGGCCAGCCTGATATGGCCGCCGCCGCTGTAACCACCGGCATGGGCCGCGGCCAATGTGAGCATGGGGCGCAGCCGCTTGCCGCCGGATTCGATCAGGTGCCGCGCCAGGTCGGGGATCAGCTTTACGGTCGAGCCCATCCCTTTGAGGATCAGGCGGTCGCAGGCCTGCATATCCTGGGCGATCAGCGCATTGAGGCGCTCCACCGGGGAGATCGCCGCGTTATCCGACTGTTTGCGCTCGTCTGCCAGCATGCCCTGTCCCGCCAATTGCTGGCAGGTTATTCTCCCTGTCAGGCCGGTACAAGCGGCGCGATTTCCGGTCTATAAGCGGCAAATGCGCATGGTCCTGAAAAGCGTCAATCCGGTTGTCCTCAGCTATGCCGCCGATGTGCTGACCCAGGCGGGAATCGAGTCCGTGGTCTTCGATACCCATGCCAGCATCATGGACGGCAGCATGGCGATGGTGCCGCGCCGCCTGATGGTGCTGGACGAGGATCATGCCCGCGCCGAGGCGCTGCTGCGCCAGGTGGTGCCGGAGGCAATGCCGTGATCCTGGAAAGGCCCATAGAGACCTTTCTCGATGGCCGCGTCCGGGTGGAGCAGTCTCAGACGGGCTTCCGATCGGGCCTGGACGCGGTGATGCTGGCGGCCGCCATCCCGGCCAGGCCGGGGCAGGCGGCGCTGGAACTGGGATCGGGGGCCGGGACGGCCAGCCTGTGCCTGGCGGCACGTGTGCCCCATGTCAGCATTACCGGGATCGAGATCGACCCCGGCCTGGCGGGGCTAGCCGGCCGGAATGCCGCGGTCAATGCCATGGCTGCACGTGTGAGTTTTGCCGCCGCCGACATCTTCGCCCTGCCGCCGGAGCTGAGGCGCGACTTCGATCATGTCTTCGTCAATCCGCCCTTTCATGGCGAGGGCCGGATGTCACCCGACGCCGGCCGGGCGCGGGCCCTGAATGACGCCGGCCAGTTGACAGGTTGGTTGAAGCTTGGCCTGCAACGCACCGTTTCTGGTGGATATTTTACCGTCATACTGCGCGCCGACCGTTTGCCCGAAGCCATGGCGGCGCTGCCGGATGGCGGTGTCAGCATGCTGCCGCTGTGGTCACGGGCCGGCGAGCCCGCCAAGCGGGTGCTGCTTCAGGCCCGCAAGGGTTCGGCGGCGGCATTCGCCCTGCTGCCGGGCCTGATTTTGCACGACGCCTCCGGGGCTTATACCCCCGAAGCTGATGAAATTCTGCGCGGCGGGGCTGCGCTTGCCCTGTCCAGGACCGCTCTGTAGGTTCCGGCCATCTCCATAAGGTGACTCGTGGCCGGGAAACTGACCTTTCAGGACCTGATCCTGACGCTGCAGAATTTCTGGGCGTCCAAGGGCTGCCTGATCCTGCAGCCCTATGACAATGAGATGGGGGCGGGGACATTCCATCCGGCGACAACATTGCGCGCCCTGGGTCCCCGGCCGTGGAATGCCGCCTTTGTCCAGCCCTCCCGCCGTCCCTCGGACGGCCGCTATGGCGAGAACCCAAACCGGCTGCAGCACTATTATCAGTACCAGGTGATCCTGAAGCCGGCGCCAGCCGATGTGCAGGCCATGTACCTTGAATCCCTCAAAGCCATCGGGCTGGACCCGGCGCTGCACGACATCCGGTTCGTGGAAGACGATTGGGAAAGCCCGACCCTGGGCGCTGCCGGCCTGGGCTGGGAAGTCTGGTGCGACGGGATGGAGATCACCCAGTTCACCTATTTCCAGCAGGTGGGCGGGATCGAATGCGATCCGGTCTGCGCCGAGATCACCTATGGCCTGGAGCGGCTGGCCATGTATGTCCAGAATGTCGAGTTCGTTTACGACCTGGCGTTCAACGACAAGGTCCGTTACGGCGAGGTCTTCCACCAGAATGAGCAGGAATTCTCCGCCTTCAATTTCGAGAAGGCCGATACGGAGATACTTTTCCAGCATTTCAAGGACGCGGAAAAGCAATGCCGCGAATTGCT
>CAIOFO010000045.1 GCA_903857685.1 uncultured Alphaproteobacteria bacterium | reverse complement strand
GCTCAAAACAGGCCGACTATTTGATGAAAATGACATTGGCGTCACTATTTCGTCTCGATTTCGGTTCGTCGCCGTGTTTTGCGGTGGCTTGTTCAGCGTTTCCCTAAGCATTTAATGGTCGAATCCAGCCCGCCGCCCGAACAGGGCCCGCGCATCCCGTCCGCCATCTGGGCCCTGGGTTTCGTCAGCCTGCTGATGGATGTGTCGTCCGAACTGATCCACAGCCTGCTGCCGGTGTTCATGTTTTCCGCGCTCGGCGTTTCCGCGTTCACCATCGGTCTGATCGAGGGCGCAGCAGAGGCGACGGCGCTGATAGTCAAGGTATTCTCCGGCGTCCTTTCCGACTGGTGGGGCAAGCGCAAGCCGCTGGCACTGCTCGGCTACGGCCTGGGGGCGTTATCCAAGCCGCTGTTCGCGCTGGCCGGCGGCGCCGGACTGGTGGTGGTTGCGCGCCTGCTCGATCGCGTCGGCAAGGGCCTTCGCGGCGCGCCGCGCGACGCGCTGGTGGCCGACATCGCCCCGCCCGAAATACGCGGCGCGGCCTTCGGCCTGCGCCAGTCGCTCGACACCGTCGGGGCCTTCCTCGGGCCGCTGCTCGCCATGGCCTTGATGCTGTTGTGGGCGAACGATTTCCGTGCGGTGTTCTGGGTGGCCGTCATTCCTGCCTTTCTCGCCGTGGCCCTGCTGCTGTTCGGCGTTCAGGAACCGGAGCGGAAAGCGGCGGCCAAGCGGGTGAATCCCATCCGCCGCGAGAATCTGCGCCGGCTGCCGGCCGCCTACTGGTGGGTGGTGGGAATAGGCGCGGTATTCACGATGGCGCGCTTTTCCGAGGCCTTCCTCGTACTGCGCGCCGCCCAGGGCGGATTGGCCATTGCGCTGACGCCGCTGGTGCTGATCGCCATGAACCTGGTCTATGCCGTCGCCGCGTATCCCTTCGGCAAACTGGCGGACACCGTCAGCCACGGCAAGTTGCTGGCCGGGGGGCTCGGCGTACTGATGGCCGCCGATGCAGCGCTGGCATATGACGGGCACTGGGGCGCGGTGTGGGCCGGCATCCTCCTGTGGGGCCTGCACCTGGCCATGACGCAGGGCTTGCTGGCGGCGATGATCGCCGATGCCGCGCCGGCCGACATGCGCGGCACCGCCTACGGCTTTTTCAACCTGGCGAGCGGGGCTGCCATGCTGATCGCCAGCGCTCTGGCGGGGCTGTTATGGGATCGTCTCGGGGCCGAATTCACGTTCATTGCCGGCGGGATCTTGGCGGCGGTAGCGCTGCTCGTCATCCTTTGGCGCGAGGCGGGCCGGCAGGAATGAACCGGGCCTTCCCGCGAGCTTGCATTGCCTCACGCAGGTGACTGTTTTGTAGGTAAAATGCGCTTTTCTCATAAGTTAATGCGTGACTTCGAGAAAAATTGTTGAGTTGACAGCTCGCTTCCGCAAGCGCTAACTTGCCCGCGCTCGACCGAAGCGATTCAATCCCACCGCAGGAGAAAAGACAATGGCGCCACCCCCACTAGCCTCGCGCGAGGCGCTGCGTGAACAACGGTTCAGCAACGTCTGGAGCAACGAACTGAACGATGCGTTTGCCGACAT
>CAIOFO010000044.1 GCA_903857685.1 uncultured Alphaproteobacteria bacterium | reverse complement strand
GGACGAGATCATTTTCCGGATCTGGCCGTTTTCCAGCAGCACCCACAGCCCGCGATGGTCGGCGCCGCAATTGTTGGAGATGATGGTGATGTTCTTGGCGCCATTGTCGCGCAAGGCGGTGATCAGATTCTCGGGATTGCCCGACAGGCCGAAGCCCCCGGCCATCACCGTCATGCCGTCAAAGGGTATGCCATCCAGCGCCGTCTTCGCGTCGGGATAAACCTTGCCCGTCATTCCCATCCCCTTCTGTCTTGCCTTATGTACGCCATGGCGCCGGGCCTTTGGCAAGAGCACTTTTGGCATAAGTCTTTGACGAAACGGTTATTTACCGGCGCTGCGGTGGCTTCCTTGCCCGCCTTCCATCCCCCCGTTACAAACCCCTGCGATTCAAGACAGATTCCGTCATGGCCGAGCCGAAACAGAACCGACCGAAAGCGCGGCTGCCCCGTGGTTTCCGCGACCGCGGACCGGCGGAAATCGCGGCCGAGCGCGCCGTGCTGGAAACGGTGCGCCGGGTCTATGAGGGCTATGGCTTTTCACCGCTGGAAACGCCCGCCTTTGAATATACCGATGCGCTGGGCAAGTTCCTGCCCGATGTGGACCGTCCCAATGAGGGAGTGTTCTCGCTCAGGGATGATGACGGCGAATGGCTGTCGCTGCGCTATGACCTGACCGCGCCCCTGGCCCGCTATGTCGCGGCCAATTTCCAGAACCTGACCAAGCCTTTCCGCCGCTACCAGCTGGGGCCGGTGTGGCGCAATGAAAAACCGGGACCGGGCCGCTTCCGCGAATTCCTGCAATTCGACGCCGACACGGTGGGCAGCGCTTCGCCTTCCGCCGATGCCGAACTGCTGATGATGCTGTCCGATACGCTGGAGGCGCTGGGCCTGCAGCGCGGCGACTACATCATCAAGCTCAACAACCGCAAGCTGCTGGATGGCGTGCTGGAAGCCAGCGGCATCGCGCTGGATGACCGCGTCCGGCGCGGCATCGTGCTGCGTGCCATAGACAAGCTGGACCGGCTGGGGGTGGAAGGCGTCACCGCGCTGCTCGCGGACGGCCGCAAGGATGAATCCGGCGATTTCACCAAGGGCGCGGGACTTTCCGCCGATCAGGCGCAGCGCATTCTTGCGTTCGTCGCGCCCGACGCCAAGGACGAAGAAGCGCATCTCAACCAGATCGCCACCCTGGTCGGCACCAGTCCCATCGGGGCCGCAGGCCTGAACGAGCTGGAGCAGATCGTCAAATTGCTGTCGGCCTGCGATTACGGCCCGGACCGCATCCTGTTCGACACCGGCGTTGTGCGCGGGCTCGATTATTACACCGGCGCGGTATTCGAGGCGCAATTGACCTTTCCCGTCCAGAATGAAGCGGGCGAGACAGTCGTGTTCGGCTCGGTGGCGGGCGGCGGGCGCTACGACGACCTGGTGTCGCGCTTCACCGGCCAGATGGTGCCGGCCACCGGCGTGTCCATCGGCGTGTCGCGCCTGATCTCGGCGCTGGCCTCGCGCGGGCTGTCGGTTGGTGCCGGCGAGCCTCTGGTCGTGGTCACGGTGATGGACAAGGCCGATGCCGCCGCCAGCTTCAAGATGGTGGCGGAACTGCGCGCCGCCGGCCTGCGCGCCGAAGCCTATGTCGGGACCGCCAAGTTCGGCGACCAGATGAAATATGCCGACCGGCGCGGCGCCGCCATCGCGGTGATCGAAGGCGGCGATGAACGCGCCAGGGGCGAGGTCACGCTGAAGGACCTGGCACTGGGCGCCGAGCTGGCCAAGGCCGTGGAAAGCCGCGCCGCCTGGACCGCCGAACGCCAAGCCCAGGTCAGCGTCAAGCGGGCCGATTTGGTGGCGGAGATCAAGAAGCTGCTGGGGCCAACTTCTGCTGGTAAAGCGTAATGGCTGCTTTTCCCTATTATGACGCCGCCGCGATCGGCGCGCTGAACGATCAGGCCGTGGTGCTGCTGAAGCTGTTCGCCGCGCGCGGCTATACGCGCGAGGAACCCTCGATCCTGCAGCCGGCCGATATATTCCTGGACCGCTATGGCGAGGAAATCCGCCGCCGGACCTTCACGCTTACCGATCCGTCCGGCCGCGATCTCTGCCTGCGGCCCGATCTCACCATTCCCATCTGCAAGCATGCCGTGGATACGGGCGCCAATTTCCCCGCCCGCATCAGCTATAACGGCCTGGCCTTCCGGCACCAGCCGTCCAAGCCGCTGCGTCCCACCCAGTTCTTCCAGGCGGGGGTGGAATTGCTCGGCCTGGACGATGCAGCGGCGGGCGAGGCGGAAATCCTCGCCCTGAGTTTCGATGCCATGCGCGCGGCGGGTCTTGCGGATTTCGAGATGCGCTTCGGCGACCTGGCATTGTTCGGCGCGCTGGTGGATGCGCTGGAGTTGCCGGCGCAATGGCGTACCCGCCTGAAGCGGCATTTCTGGCGGGCGGGCTATGTGGAAACCCTGCTGCAACGCCTTGGCCATGGCGCGGAGAGGGCCCCTTCGCGCGCCGAGATCGAGGCGAAGCTGGACAAGAATGCGGGCGCGCCGCCCAGCGGACGCGTGCGTGAAGAGATCATCGCCCGGGCGATGGAGCGCGGCGCGGAAGCGGCTGCCCTGCACCTTGATCCCGCCATCGCCGGCGTCATCACCAAGCTGTTCGGCATTTCCGGCCCGGCGCAGGGGGCGGTGGACGAGATTTCCGCTTTGCTGGCGGCCGCCGGCATCCGATTGGATGCGCCGCTGGCTGCGATGGCGGCACGTCTCAAGACCATCACCGCGCTGGGCGTTGATCCGGCGCGCCTGCGCTTCACCGCCCATTTCGGCCGCAACATGGAATATTATACCGGCTTTGTCTTTGAACTCTGGTCGCGCGACAGCGAAGGCCCGGTGCAGGTGGCCGGCGGCGGGCGCTATGACACCCTGATGGAAACGCTGGGGGCGAAGAAGCGGGTGACCGCCATAGGCTGCGCCCTGCGCACCGAGCGCATGCTGGTGGCCAGGCAATTTCTGGGAGGCGCATAATGGGCGCGCTCACGATTGCGATTCCGTCCAAGGGCCGGCTGAAGGAGGCCTGCGACGCCTGGTTCGCCGATGCCGGGCTGGTCATCGAGCAGGTGGCGGGCGCGCGCGGCTACCGGGCCGCTTTTTCCGGCCTGCCCGGCATTGATGTGATGCTGCTCTCGGCGGGCGAGATCGCCGCCTCGCTGCTGGAAGGCGATGTCCATTTGGGCATTACCGGCGAGGACTTGCTGCGCGAGGCGGCGCCCGAACTGGATAGCCGCATGCATCTGGTGTGCCCCATGGGTTTCGGATTCGCCGATGTCGTGGTGGCGGTGTCGCAATACTGGATTGACGTTTCCACCATGGCGGACCTCGACGATGTCTGCGCCGCCTATGCCGCGCGGCATCGCCGCCGGCTGCGCGTGGCGACGAAATACGCCCAGCTCACGCGCGGCTTCTTCGCCCATGCCGGCATTATCGACTACCGCATCGTGCCCAGCGCCGGCGCCACCGAGGGCGCGCCGGCGGCCGGGACCGCCGAGGTGATCGTGGACATCACCACCACCGGCGCCACGCTGCGGGACAACGGCCTGAAAATCCTGGATGACGGCGTGATCCTGAAAAGCCAGGCGCAGCTCGCGGCATCGCTGACGGCGGACTGGAGTCCGCAAGCGCGCGCGGCCTGTGATGCGCTGCTGTCACGCCTGAGCGCCAAGGCGGGCGGTGCGCTTTACCCGGCTCTCGCGGCGCGGTTCAAATAGTCAGCGCGGATTTCCCGGCACGCTGTCGCGAATATCCGCATCGCCGATATGTTCCTTTTTCCATTCCATCATGGCGGCGATGCGGCTGCGGCCGGAGGGATGGTCGTAGAAGATGGTTTCCTCCCAGGAGGCGGGATCGAGCTTGCGATAGGCGGACATTTTCAGCACCACGCCGGCAAAAGCGTCGGGCTTGCGCACCGCGTTGACGCCGAAGATGTCGGCCTGCTTCTCGGTCGTGCGGACAATGGAATTGATCACCGGCGTCGCAAGGAACAGGAAAATGCTCATCAGCGCCACCAGCAGGGGCAGTCCGGCAATGTCGGACGGCTGGCGCACCTGCCAATTGCCGCCGAATATGGCGGTGGCGAAACCAAAGCTCCAGGCGACAAACCCGAATCCTGCGATCATCACCAATCCCAGCAACAGCACCAGCCGCGTGGTGTGATCCATCACATAATGGCCCATCTCATGGCCCAGCACCGCCAGCACTTCGTCATGCGTTCCCTTGTTCAGCAAATTGTCGTTCAGGGAAATGCGGGTGGTGCCCAGAAAGCCCGAGACATTGGCCGAAACGCGGTCCGACTGGCGCGATTCATCCACCAGCCAGACATTTTCCGCCGGCACGCCGTTGGCGCGGGCGAGCGAGAGAATATCGTTTTTCAAGGGCGAGTCGGGCAGGGGAGAATAATGGTTGAACAAGGGCTGGATGGCGACGGGTGAAATCACCAGCGCGATCACCATCACAAGAATGGCCAGTCCCGCGCCCCACAGCCACCAGATCTCGCGCGCCGCGCGGATCATGGCATAGAGGATCGGCAGCACGATCAGGCCTGCCGCCAGGGTGAGGGCGAAGCTGGTGGCGAAATCTCCCGACCATTGCAGGAATGTCTGGTTGGACAGGCCATAGGCATGTTCGCGGACATAGCCCTCATAAATGCCGAGCGGCAGGCTGGCGATGGTCACGGCGGAAAAATAAACGGCGAAGTAGAGCATCACCTGCCAGGCGCGGCTGTGGGTCTTGTCCTGCGCCCAGTCGCTGATGCGGGCCGAGATTTGCAGCCACAGCAGCAGCGCCGCGATCACCAGGCCATAGGCCAAGTCCAGGATTTTCAGATAATAGCCGCCCTCGAAATAGGCGTCGGAATTCCGGCGGGCATCGCCGCTGACACGCGCCAGATAGGTTTCGGTCGCCGCCTGCGGATCGAATTGCGGGACGGTGTTGAGCACCGGCAGCTGGCCGACCTCGACATGCCGGGTCGGCGCGGCCACGGGCGGCAATTGCTGGTCGACCGGCAAATCCTGGGCCGCCGCCGACCGGGTCATGCCCGGCATGCTCAAAAATAAAAATACGGCCAGAATTCCCACCAGAAATTCCGGGCCGATGCGCGATGCCATGTTATCCTCCCGCCTGCACCCTAACAGAAGCTTTCCGGCATGCCATTCCCGATCGGGCTGCGCCAACAGCAGGAAACCTTGGTTGCGGCAGTTTGTCTGGCGCTGGCGATTCTGCCCGCTACGGCCGCGCCCAATATCTACCAGCGCGCCTCGGACAAGCTGCGCTATGACGGCTGCCTTGCCCTGGCGGGCCAGAATCCGGCTGCGGCCCTGGGCGCGGCAAACAAATGGGCCATTGAGCGCGGCGGTCCGCCGTCGCAGCATTGTGCCGCCGTGGCGCTGGTGGGCCTGAAGCGTTATGCAGAGGGCGCCGCAAAGCTGGACGAGCTGGGCCGCGCCCCGGGCATGGGCGCGCTTCGGCCATCCCTTTTCGACCAGGCGGGCAATGCCTGGATGCTGGCAGGCGATACCGGCAAGGCGATCACCAGTTTCCAGTCGGCCCTGGCGCTGACGGCCAATGATGCCGATATCTATGGCGATCTCGCCCGCGCCCAGGCGATGCAGGCGGACTGGGTTTCGGTGGAATCCGATCTCAATGCGGCGCTGGCGATCCAGCCGAAGCGGGGGGACCTGCTGGTGCTGCGCGCCAGCGCCCGCCATGCCCAGAACCATATCGCCGACGCCAGGAAGGATGTCGAAGCGGCGCTGGCGCTTTCCTCCCGCGACGGTGAGGCGCTGGTGGAACGCGGCGCCATCCGGCGCGACAGCGGCGATCTCAAGGGCGCGCGGCTGGATTTCCAGGCGGCATTGGAGACAAATCCCGGCGCCGAAACCGCCGATGCGGCCCGGCGCAATATCGCGGCGCTGGACGCGGCGACGAAAATGCCGCCGGTAAAACCCGCCCTCAAGAAGAAGTAGCGGCCCACTCCGCCAGCACGCCGGCATCCTGTTCCACCGCGTTGCGCCTGAGAGCGGCGAATTCGTGCCCAGGCAGCAACTTCTCAAGCGCCCAAACGGCCGCGCCGCGCACCAGCGGTGACGCATCGTCCAGGAGCGCGCGGGCTTCCGGCGCCAGCGCCGCATCGCCGCTATTGCCGATGGCGATCAGGACATTGCGGACAAAGCGGTCGCGGGTAATGCGCTTGACCGGCGATTTGCGGAACAGGACGCGAAAAGCCGCGTCATCCAGCCGCGCCAGCTCGGCCAGGCGTGGCGCCGCCAATTCCTCGCGCGGGTTGAGCACGGCGCTCGCGGCGGCGAATTTGTTCCAGGGACAGACCGCCAGGCAATCGTCGCATCCATAGATGCGGTTGCCCATGCCGGGGCGCAGTTCGCGGGGAATGGGGCCCTTGTGCTCGATGGTGAGATAGGAAATGCAGCGCCGCGCATCCAGCCGGTAGGGCGCGGGAAAGGCGGCGGTGGGACAGACATCAAGACAGGCACGGCAATTGCCGCAATGATCCGCTTCGGCTGCGTCGGGTGGCAATTCCAGGTCGGTGAAGATGGAGCCGAGAAACAGCCAAGAGCCGAATTCCCGGCTGACCAGATTGGTATGCTTGCCCTGCCAGCCAATGCCGGCCTTCTGCGCCAGCGGTTTTTCCATCACCGGGGCGGTATCCACGAAGACTTTCACCTTGGCGCGGTGCATTTCGAAGATATAACCGGCCACCGCCTTGAGCTTTTTCTTGACCAGGTCGTGATAATCGTCGCCCTGGGCATAGACTGAAATCGCGCCGCGGTCCTTTTGCGCCAATATCGCCAGCGGATCATGCGCGGGCCCGTAATTCAGGCCCAGCACGATCACGCTTTTCGCTCCGGCCCAAAGCGCCTGGGGATCGGCGCGCTCGTCCTTGCGGCTTTCCATCCAGTCCATGCCGCCGTGATGGCCGGCGCCGAGATAGGCGGCCAGGCCCGCCCGGTTTCCCGGCGGCGCATCGGCGCCGGTAAAGCGGACAAGGTCGAACCCTTCGGCGCGGGCGCGTTCGGCAATCGCTTTCTTGGCGTCAGTAATCAAGTTCGGCATAATGCGCCACCGGCGGCTGGCCCGGCACGCGGTCAGACAGGATGGAGCGGAAGCTGGGCCGCGATTTCAGCCGCACATACCATTCGGCGGCGGCGGGATATTCGCTCCACGGCACTTCGCCCAGATAGTCGAGCGCGGACAGATGCGCCGCCACCGCGAAGTCCCCCAGCGACGGGGCCCGCGCGGCGAGGTTGCCGTTGCTCTCCGCCGCCTTGCCGATGGCCGACAATGCCAGTTTCATTTCCTCGCGACCCTGCCGGATGATGTTCATGTCGGGGGCGCGCTTGCTGGGCGCGCCGGTATGCCGCTGCCCGGCCTTTTCATATACGATGCGCTGGGTCACCTGCTCATGCAGCGGCCCCATCGCCCAGTCCAGCCAGCGCAAGCTCGCCCGCCGTTCGGCGGCGTCTTCCGGCGCCAGCGGGTGATCGGGATAATTGGCTTCGAGATGATCCAAGATCGCCCACAGGCCTTCGCAGCGTGTGCCGTCCAGGTCTACGAAGATGGGCATGGGATTGCGCGCGTCCTCGGCCGGCACCGGATCGCAAGCGATGCGCTTCTCGGCCACGATCAGGCGGGCAAGGCGGCAGCTGGGCGACAGCATCAGATGAATCAGGCGGCGCATAGGCCCTCAGGTAGCGAAGCGGTAGGGCGGAAGTAAAGCCGTTGTAAGCGACACTTCCAGTGAAGGCAAAAATTCTTATTTGATGCAGGAATCCAGGCCGTCGCGCGTCACCACATCGGCCTGCCCCAAAAGCACGCGCGCCCGCCCCGCGACATAGGGGCCCGGCGCCGCCGCGTTCCATTTGCTGGGATCGGGCAGGATCGCCGCCAGCCGCGCTGCCTGGTTGCGCGTCAGATGCCCCGCGCTGGTGTGGAAATAGGCCCGCGCCGCCGCTTCGGCGCCGAAATTGCCGTGCCCCCAGTCCACCAGATTGAGATAGGCCTCCAGGATCCGCTTCTTGGGCCACAGCCCCTCGATCAGAACCGTCAGATAGGCTTCCAGCCCCTTGCGAACCCAGCTTCGCACCGGCGCCAGGAACAAGGTGCGCGCCGTCTGCTGCGACAGGGTGCTGGCGCCGCGCATGGGCCGGTCGGGATGGCGGCGATGTTCCTCCATCACCGCATTCAGCTGCTTGAAGTCGAAGCCGTGATGGGAACAGAAATTCTGGTCTTCCGAGCCGATCACCGAGCGGCCCAGCACCGGATTGATGTCATCGGTCCAGCTGGAATGGGCGCCCTTGCCCTCGGCCAGGCTGAGCAGCATTTCGGGCGTGCCGGGGATCGGCAGGAAGCGGAACACCAGCAGCAGCAGGACAGGGGCGGCCACCAGCAGGATGAAGAGCCACAGCACCGCCCGGCCAAGCCAGCCGCGCCGTATGCGGCCTTTCCCTGCTTTGATTCCCGCCCCCGCCATGCGCCACCATAGCAAATGTTACGGCCGCCGTTATGGTGCCGGCCCGGCCCGGATGTTACCTCTCAGGCGTGATTCTCACCGCGGGCGGCCATGCACGACATTCTGACCTCCATCATCCTGGGAATTGTCGAGGGGCTGAGTGAATTCCTGCCGATATCTTCCACCGCCCATTTGCTGGTGACGGAAAACCTGCTGGGCCTGGACGACAGCTGGGAGGCCTTCACGGTCGTCATCCAGCTTGGGGCGGTTCTGGCGGTGGTGGCGATCTATTTCCAGACTTTCTGGAAGGCGCTGATCGGCCTGCCCAGTTCGGCGGAGGCAAGGTGTTTCGCGCTTGGCATCGTCATCGCGCTGTTGCCCTCGGTGATCGCGGGGCTGGCGCTGAAGAAATTTCTCGATCGGGTGCTGCTCAATCCCGCCATGGCTATGCCGTTCATTGCAGCGTGCTGGATCATTGGCGGCATCGTCATTCTGGCGCTGGAGCGCATCGCGCCCAAGCCGCGCTGGTTTAAAGGCGACAAGCTGCCACTTCTGAAGGCCTTTCAGATCGGCTGCTGCCAGATTCTTTCCATCATCCCCGGCGTCTCGCGTTCCGGCGCCACGATTCTCGGCGGCGAAATGCTGGGGGTGGAACGCCGGGCGGCGACGCTGTTCACTTTTTACCTGTCGGTTCCCACCATGATGGGAGCCACGCTGCTTGAGCTGAAGGGCGCGCATCTGAGCCATGGCCAAGGCCTCGACATTGCCATCGGTTTTGCCGTGTCGTTCGCCGTCGCCTGGATGGTGATCCGCCAGTTCCTGAATATTGTGGCGCGTTACGGCCTTTCGCCGTTCGGCTGGTATCGCATCGCCGCCGGCATCGCGCTGGCGGCGTGGTTGATGATCTGAACTTCGGCCTTCAGGCGCTCTTGTCTGACGCCAGAACTGTATATTCGCCCTTGGCGCGGAACCGCCAAAGGTAGCTGGGCACTTCGGCTTCCACCGAATTGGCCGTGATGCCCAGATCGGCCAGCGTCAATGCCGTGGGCGACACCACATTGTCGCGGCGCAGCAGCCGGACCTGGTCGGGGGTCAGCAGCGGATTGGGCAGCATCTGCAGGAAAAATGACTTGAGCATTGCGATGCCGAATGGCACCGGCACCAGGGCGCGGCGGCGGCCGGTCTCCCTGAGCACGATCTGCATCAGCTCCTTGAAGCTGTAGGTCATCGGCCCGCCCAGCTCATAGGTATTGCCGCGCGCCGCCTCGCTGGTCAGCGCCGCGGCGATGGCGGCGGCGACGTCACCCACGAACACCGGCTGGAAGCGGGTCTTGCCGCCGCCGATCAGGGGCAGGACGGGGACAAAGCGCGCCAGCCCGGCGAAGCGGTTGAAGAATTTGTCTTCCGGTCCGAAGACAATGGAAGGTCTCAGGATGGTGGCGGCCGGGAAGGCGGCGCGGACCCGCGCTTCGCCGGCGGCCTTGCTCTGGGCATAGCGGGATTCGGATTCGCTGTCGGCCCCGATGGCCGAGACATGCACCAGCGACTTGACGCCGGCGCTGGCTGCGGCCTCGGCGATGATTTGCGCCCCGTCGGCATGGACCTCGTCAAAGCCCTGGCCGCGCGGCACCAGGATGCCGGTGAGATTGACCACCGCGTCGGCGCCGGCGGTGGCGGCGGCAACCTGGTCCGGATCGGTGGTGTCGCATTTGAGCGGCGCGATCTGGCCGACCGTGCCGGTTGGCTTGAGGAAGAAGGCCAGGTTCGGGTAGCGCACGGCGACCCGGATTCGCCAGCCGGCCTTGGCCAGGGCCCTGACCGTGTGGCGGCCGACAAAGCCCGAGCCCCCGAAGACCGTGACCAGCTTGGTTTCCATGCCGAATGACCCTTGTGAGACAGCCCTGTTTAGCCAATGCGGCCCCTCGCGGAAAGGGCCCAAATTGTCCGGATATCGGGGCAGTTGACGGGGCCTGCCGCCGCCCCTAAACATCCGGCCCTTCGGCATCTGCCCAGATGGCGGAATTGGTAGACGCACTAGTTTCAGGTACTAGCGCTGCAAGGCGTGCAGGTTCGAGTCCTGTTCTGGGCACCATCTACACCTCCGGGTGTGTCCGGCACTGACCACCGCTTCAAGGTATTGAAGCAGAAGCACAACATCGCGCGCCGCGATGCGCATTTTGCGCCAACCGCAAAATCAATTCCCGGAAATCGGCTGGCATAACGGGCGCAATCGCAGCCGGGGATGCCCGCATTGCGCCGGGCGCAGCTATTCGCGGCCTCAGTGGCTGCGCCCCGGGACAGACCGATTTCCTCATGCGTTTCATAACGCCAATCTTCAAAAAATGTGCAACGCACGCTTGGAAACCAAAATCACAATTTCCTCAAGACGCCTTGATCTGCATCAAGTCAAAAAACTTAATTTATTGCGTTACTCGAATTTTATTGTTTGGGAAAAGGAGCGAAGGCGATGCGCGAACGATATATGCCCCGCCGCTTGATCTTGGGCGTCGTGGGAATTGGTCTGGCGTATGCAGTAACATCTTCAGCGTGGGCGGCGGGTGATGCCGCCAATGGCAAGTCGCTGGCGCAACAGGAATGCAGCAATTGCCACATCGTCGACAAGAACAAGCCGAGTGAACTTGAAACCCAGCCCGTTGGGCCGGACTTCATGTCGATCAAGGGACTGACCCCTGCCAAACTGAAGGCAAGGCTCAATGCACCCCACCCGGTGATGTCGAAATTTCCTCAGTTGACCAACCCGCAGATCGACGACCTGGTCGCCTACATCGTCGCAATGAAACGCTAGTGGTGCAGAAGCTGTTTTCTTAAGGCGGTTCGGCGCAGCTGTGGGAATTGGCTTTCCTGCCGGCAATGGCCTCATCCATCCCCGGTGATTTCCACGCGATATGGGGGCATCGACATCATGATGGGCCGTCACACCATCGGCGCAAATTGCAGTCAAGGCGTGTGTGCCTGGGGCGACCAGATCTGCCGGTCCAAAGCATCGGCGATGGCCGTCATTGCCGCCAGCCTTGGGTGATAGAATGTTGGTTCAACCGGAACGCCGGGGCTTGGATAGCCATTGAGCCAGGGATCCTTTGCGCAGACATCGTGGCCTTCGGTAATCCTGGAGGCCGGGATCAGTTCAGTGCCGGTCTCCTTGGCAACCCGCACGGTGATGTCATTCAAGCGCCGGGCAATGCCGCGGCTGGAATCGGCTTGAGCGGGCGTAAGCGGCGCGGCGGCGCAAACGCCCGCGGACGGCAGGATGGTCGCGTAATCCACGATAACCAGCCGCGCCTTGGGCGCGCGGCGATGCACCTCCGAAATTACCCGGCGCAGGCGCATTTCCACTCCGGCATAGGTCTCATCATCGGGCAGCGGCGGGGGTGCGCCACAAGGAGGCTGTGGCGGCATGCCCGTTCGAGCGGCGACATTGAGGCATGACATCGCGCTGAGACCGCCCAAATAGCCCAGGTCGTTGCCGCCTGTCGTCACTGTCACCAGCAGCGTATCTGCGTCCACCGCGTCCAGTTGCGGCGCCAGTTCGTTCCAGGGCCCGAGCAGATGTGCGGTCGTGGACCCGCCGCAACTGACATCGACCAGCAAAAGACCGTGGCGACGCGCCAGTTGATGGGCATAATTTTGCGCTGACCGGCCGCAGCGGTTGCGCGGGTTATCGGCGGAAGGCGCAATGCTTGGCCCCGCCGCGAAGGAGCTGCCCATGGCCACATATTTCCCTCCGGCAGGCGGCGGAGCGGGCTGCGCATACGCGCCGCCGGCCAGCAGCATCAGGATTGCAACACTGCCGCAAAGCAGAGAGTGGCCGCTGAAAGTCTTGATGGTCTTCATGGTTCCTCCGTGGGATTTTTTAATTGTGTCCAGTTTGCGCCAGAAGCCGTCATTCAGCCAATGCCGGTTTTTGCGCCAAAAGCGGTCACTTCCGTATGCGTTTGACCGCCTGCGCGGTCATCAGGAAAGGCCCCGTGGCCGCGAAAAGAGACGGTCCTTCATGCCAAGCCCCAGGTCGCTAAATTTACGATTGCAACTCATGCGCACGAGGCTGGCTGGTGGCTTTGGCAAGCCTCGCATTGGCTTAACACTATTAACACGACAGGAAAAGTATAGTAAAAGGGCGACAAACGATGGGAGTATCTCATGTCGCGCTGGTTCGAAGACAATTCGCTTTCCATTGGGCGCACCCCGCTCGTCCGCCTCAACCGCGTCAGCGAGGGCGCTCCGGCCACCATACTGGCCAAGATCGAGGGTCGTAATCCCTCCTACTCCGTCAAGTGCCGCCTCGGCGCCGCGCTGGTGTGGGACGCGGAAAAGCGCGGACTGCTCGGCTCAGGCAAGGAGATCATCGAGCCGACCAGCGGCAATACCGGAATTGCCTTGGCCTTCGTCGCCGCTGCACGCGGCATTCCCGTGACCTTGACCATGCCCGAGACCATGAGCCTGGAGCGGCGCAAACTGTTGATCGCGTATGGCGCCAAACTGATTCTCACCGAGGGCGCGCGCGGCATGAGCGGCGCGGTCGCAAAAGCCGAAGAAATTGCCGCAACCGACCCGGCTCGTTATGTGCTGTTGCAGCAATTCAAGAACCCGGCCAACGCGGCGATCCACGAAGCCACCACCGGCCCGGAAATCTGGGAGGATACCGAAGGTGAGGTTGACATCTTTGTTTCCGGCGTCGGTACTGGCGGCACCATCACCGGCGTCAGCCGCTATCTTAAATCCACGGCTCGCAAGACAATTCTGTCGGTGGCGGTTGAGCCGGCAGCAAGCCCGGTTCTGACCCAGAAGCGGCGCGGCGAGCCGCTGAAACCGGCCCCGCACAAAATTCAGGGCATCGGTGCAGGTTTTGTGCCCGATGTGCTCGACCTCTCGCTTGTCGACGAGATCGAGCAGGTCACCAATGAAGAAGCCATTCTCTACGCCCGTCGCCTGACCAGCGAGGAGGGGATCCTTTCCGGTATTTCCAGCGGTGCGGCGGTCGCTGTCGCGGTGCGGCTCGCCCGGCAACCGCAACACGCGGGCAAGACCATCGTCGTCATTCTGCCGGATTCGGGTGAACGCTATCTCAGCTCGGTGCTGTTTGAAGGCGTGTTTGACGCCAAGGGGCAGGCGGCGTGACCGCCGCGCCTCAGGGCGCCAATTCCGCCAGCACGCAATACGACCTGGGCGAGATTGTCCGTCAGCTTTCAAATCTGCGCACCAATTCGCAAAAAAGCCGGTATCGCGACGCGACGCCGGCGATGCCGTCACGCGTTGCTCTGCAGGATATCGCCGACGGCCTTGTTGCGGCGCTTTTTCCGCGTCATTTTGGGCCGGCGGGCCTGGCGCAGGATGGCATCGACGATTTTGTCTCCGAAACGCTGAGCACGGTGCTGAGTTCGCTTCGTGACCAGGTGCACCTTGAACTCACATTGGCCAAGGAGTGGGAAGGCTCGTTCTATGCCGTCGACCCGGAACGCGGACCTGCGATCGTGGCCGAATTTGCACGAAATTTGCCATCCATCCGCGCCGCTCTTGAAACCGATGTGCGCGCCGGTTACGACGGCGATCCCTCTGCCAAGAGCGTCGACGAAGTCATATTCTGCTTTCCCAGCGTCGCGGCGATCAGCCGCTACCGCATTGCGCATCGCCTGCACACATTGGGTGTCCCGCTGCTCGCGCGCATTATCTGCGGGATTGCCCATTCGCGCACCGGCATCGATATTCATCCTGGCGCACGAATCGGGCCCGGGTTCTTCATAGATCACGGTACCGGCGTGGTGATCGGTGAGACGGCCATCGTCGGGCGCAATGTGCGGCTCTATCAGGCGGTGACCCTGGGCGCGCGCGCCTTCGAGACCGATGAGAACGGTGCACTGCTCAAAAACTATCCGCGCCACCCCATCGTCGAGGACAATGTGGTGATTTATGCGGGGGCGACCATCCTGGGCCGCGTCACCATCGGTCAGGGCGCAATTATCGGCGGCAATGTTTGGCTCACAAACAGCGTTCCAGCCGGGAGCCATATCACCCAGGCCAAGGTGCTGAAGACGTCCTTTGGAATAGGCGAGGGAATTTGACGCAATTGCATTTCTGGTCGAATAGTCGCCTGCGCCGCGTTCCAACCGAACCGCGCCGCAAAGTATTCCGTCTGGTTATTCGTAATTTGGAATTGCGGTTGCTGTGAGACATTATTTCTGTGTCTCGTCAATGCCGTACCATTCAGTTTCATCTGGGGTAAGCCTTGATTGATATGCCGGCGAATGTTGAAAGCCTGGGTTACAAGCAGGAACTCAAGCGTTCCCTGAGCCTGACGGACCTGATCGTCTACGGCCTGGTATTCATCGTGCCGGGAGCGCCCATTTCGGTATACGGCATCGTGTTCAATGCCAGTCATGGAATGGTGCCTTTGATTTATCTGGTTGGGCTGGCGGCAATGCTTTTTACCGCTTTGTCTTACAGGGAGTTGAGTCGCGAATTTCCGGTTGCCGGCTCGGTATATGCCTATGCGGGATACAGTTTGGGGCCGGTCGCCGGTTTTCTGGCCGGCTGGGCAATATTGCTGGATTACCTTCTCGTTCCGACCCTCACTTATGTCTCAGTGCCATAGCTTTGCATGCCGCCCTGCCGCTTGTTCCGCAAAGGTTTTGCGTGCTGGTGCTGTTGGCAATCGCAACCCTCGTCAACTATCTCGGCGTTGAGACGACAACGCGCATGAACATCGCGCTGCTATCAATTCAGATTGTTATTCTTTTCATTTTCCTGGGGGCAGGAGTCTTTGCGGTGGCCCATCATGTGGGTGGAGCGCACTTTTCCCTGGCGCCCTTTTACAACCCGCAGGAATTCACGCCGAAGCTGGTGTTTTCCGCGCTTTCGCTTGCCGTGCTGAGCTTCCTTGGATTCGATGCCATCTCGACATTGTCGGAGGAAACCAAGGGCGGGCCCTCAACTGTCGGGCGGGCGACGGTGCTTTCACTTTGCCTTGTTGCGGCGCTATTCGTGGCGCAGACATGGCTGGCGTCGCTGTTTGTGCCCGGCCGCACGCATTTTCCGGCTGGCGATGCCACCAATGCCGCATTTTATGATATTGCCGCCCTGATTGGCGGCTATACGCTCAAATTTCTGGTCGCCGTGCCTTACATCCTGCTGTCCGGGCTGGCCTGCGCACTCACGGCGCAAGCCGCAACCGCAAGGCTCCTGTTCAGCATGGCGCGTGACGGCAAGCTGCCCCGTGCGCTGGCCCATGTTCATCCCGTGCGCAAAGTGCCTGAGCGTGCGGTCTTTCTGGTGGCTGCGGTAACGCTGGTGCTGGGGATGTTTTTGGTTGGCCAGCTTGAACTCCTCGCATCCATGGTGAGTTTTGGCGCATTGATCAGCTTTCTGCTGCTTCACCTGTCCGTTTGTGTTCATTTTGTCGGGCGCGGCAAAGGCCGCAATTGGCTTCGCCATCTCGTGCTGCCCGCCATCGGGTTTGTCATCATCGCCTATGTTCTCTGGAACGCAGAAGTTTCCGCAAAGATCGCAGGCGGGCTCTGGATTGCGGTGGGCCTGGTTGTTCTGTTCTGGCTCCGGCGCAATGCGTTCTCCCAGCCGGGGTCGGCCGGATCATTCTGGCAAAAGCTTTAGGGACAGGGCCCAGCCTGGTGCCTTCTCAGATTGAAGCCGCAGGCAGGCAGGGTTGCACTGCTGTCAGGCTCTGAGATGCCGCGGCGAACTTCTGAGGCGCCGTCCATCCCGCGCAACAATGATTCGCACTGCGAATGTCCGAAATGTATGTCCGCAGATGTGCACATATCCCGACAACGGCGGCAATGTTCGCAATCCGTTACTTGTAAAGTGAGGCAGTGTCCCAGCATGATCCCTGCGAATCCAACATTCGCGCCGTATTTGAATTTGCAGGATGGCTGAAGACAATCCACCCCCCAAGGAGTTTCGCAGCTTGGGCCGCAAGCGCGCGTTGTTGAGCGCCGTCGGAGTATCCGCCGATGGCGCGATGACATTTGACTGCACCATTCGGGATCTGAGTGCGGGCGGCGGCAAAATCCGGTCCAAAGGCGTCCAATTGCCGGACAGGTTCTACTTGATCAATATTCGCGATCAGGTCGCCTACGACGCAACGGTGGCATGGAAACGAAACGGCGAAGTGGGGCTGAAATGGAATAATGTTATTCCGCTGGCGGGCACTCTGGACGTCCGATTTGCGCATTTGCGGAAAATTTGGTCAGAACGGGCGCCGAGATAGCGCCATCGCCTGGCAGAGTCCTGCTAGGCGGCACGTTAATGCATTCCAAATTCGTTCACTAAAATTGTCACGATTTGAATTGCTGACACTGAACACATACTCCGTTAATGCGCCCGGATTTAGCCTTCAGCCCACACCAATGGCGGGGGCCTGATATGATTGCACATATGCGCATTGTCGTTCTGAGCGTTGCTTTTCTGGTCGGACTGTCGGCACTGCATGGCGCTTCGATCGCCGGAGCAAGGGCGCCTCTGATCAGCAATGCCAAACCGGCCGTGAGTGCCGCACCAAGGGAAACGGCACAATCTGCTCAAAATGTGATTTTGCTCGGTGCCGCATACAGGTCCGTCTCAGTCGGATATTAGGCCCTGCAGCGACAGACCGTATTCTGATGGTACTCCGGACTTACCGCGCCATGGTCAGGCTGCCGTTCGGCACCCAGCCCTGGCGACAGACCGTATTCTGATGGTACTCCGGACTTACCGCGCCATGGTCAGGCTGCCGTTCGGCACCCAGCCCTTGTTGTCCACCTCATCGGTGACTTCGCGCCAAACGCCGTCGGTGTTGCCGGTCGGGTAGAGGATCATGCCGGGATCCAGGGTGCGCACCACGGTGCCCTTTTCGCTGGGCGTGGCGCGCATCACGCCGGGGCGGGACATGGTCACGGTCCGCTGCGGCGCATCGGCCTTGGCATTGTCCGACAGGCCACCCAAATCGCCCACCAGCTTGGCATAGGCGTCGATATAGGCCAGCACCACGACCTGGCCGATGGCGGTGTTCTGGTAGTTGGAAATGCCCATGCCGCCAAAGCCGCCCCAGCCGCCGCCGCCCGCGCCGAAATTGAAGCCGACATCGGTCTTGGAGCCATGCCCTTCTTCCATCGCCTGCTGCTCGCTGGTGCGCACATTGGTGACGGTCAGCACCACATCGGCGGTCTTGGAGGAGACATTGATGCTGGAAACAAGTGCGCCGACTCCGCCGCCGATGAAGCCGCCCAGAATGCCGCCGACATTGGTGCCGCCGGAATTGGCGTTCTTGGAAACGATATCGGGCACCAGAATGAAATCGGCGGCGCGGACCTGTCCGCCGCCGATATTGGAGCCGCCCTGCAGCACGCCGCCAGATGAAAGCGCGC